>NZ_JARVTA010000016.1:0-178207 GCF_030208915.1 Arthrobacter sp. efr-133-TYG-104 | reverse complement strand
CCGTGAACGCCGGGGAGCCGGCCAGGCGGTACATGAACGCCGCCATCGCGTCACGCCCCACGGAGTCCGCTGGCCGGTACGTTTTGGACTTGTCGGACTCGACGTATCCGGTGCTGATGCCGGTGGAGGCCAGCCAGGTGATCTCCTTGTAGAACTTTGTGCTCGGTGTGATGTCCGTGAAGGGTGAGTTCTGCGGGGCCGTGAACGCCGGGGAGCCGGCCAGGCGGTACATGAACGCCGCCATCGCGTCACGGGCCACAGGTAGCAGCGGGCGATACTGTTTGCTGTTATCAGGCATGATCCAGCCGGTGGAGATTCCTTGCGCCGCCAGCCACTGGATCTCCGTGAAGAACTGCGCTCCCGGGGGAACGTCAGTGAACGAGGCCGAGGACATGCTCGTCGTTGCCATCCGGGTCGTCGCCATCCGAACGGGGGAAGCAGGTGCGCTGAGGGACTTTCCGCCGGGTGCGGCTTCTGCCACCAGTGGGAACGTCGATATGCCCGCTATCACCAAAGCCAGGCACACCAATGCGCGCACCATCACACCACGGAGCATACACAGGGCCTTCCCGCCAACGGACGGATTGCCCGTCCCCCAATAACGCCGGCGCTGACGAACCGACCTTTGTACCCTATGCATGCGCCGCCGGTTCCAGCAACAGGGCCGGACGGGATACAGCGTAAAAGTCGACCTATCCGTCCCGGCTCCGAAGCGTCACCGAGAACAGGACGGGTAGGCTCAGCATCATGACTATGGACACTTCATCTCGCCGCGTCCCACGCCTGGGCGGTTGGCTGCCCGAGAACCACGATGATCTCGAAGACTGGATCGCGGGGCACCGCGAACAGGTCGAGGCCCGGGGCGAAGACGCTCCTCTGCACCCGGTAATTGTAGAGTTCCAGGAACTGATCGCCAGCGACCCGGTCGTACGTCTCTACATGACCGAGATGATCGACCAGGTCCCCAAGTCGAAGCCCTACCGCAAACGCCACCTCACCAGCGTTGATCAGATGCTCCGGCTGATCAATGAAGTGCTGACGACGGCACCCGAGTTCAGCGAAGGCGGCATGGTCACCACGCCGTTGACGGCGATCCTTGACTGGACGATGGGAACCGAGGCCGGGTTCGCAGCCCACCGTGATCCGCGGATCGTGGCCATGTTCCGCAAGGTCCTGGACGCATGGTGCGAGTTCCTGACCAGCGAGGATTCGCTGTATGTGCTCAACGATTCCCCGTCGGGGTGGATGTCCGAGAAGGCCCGGCAGGTCGTCGGGATGGACGACTACCAACACGATGCCCTCGCCGAGCACTGGGGCTTCACATCGTGGAATGATTTCTTCGCCCGCCGGCTCACTCCAACTTCCAGACCCGTCGCTGCACCCGAGGATGACAAGGTCATCGTCAGCGCCTGCGAGTCCACCCCCTACAAGATCAGTTCCGACGTTCAACGCCAGAGCCGCTTCTGGGTCAAGAACCAGCCCTACTCACTCGATGACCTGCTCGCCCGGGACGAGTCCGTGGATGAATTTGTCGGTGGAACCGTATATCAGGCGTTCTTGAGCGCTTTGAACTATCACCGGTGGCACGCTCCCGTCGCGGGAACGATCGTGCGTGCATATCTCAAAGACGGTACGTACTTTTCCGAGGCGGAATCCGAGGGCGCCGACGCCGTCGAGCCTACTGTCTCGCAGTCCTATCTTGCCCATGTCGCGGCGCGGGCGATCATCCTTATCCAGGCCGACGACCCGGTCATCGGCCTCATGGCCGTGATCCCGGTGGGCATGATCGAGGTCTCGTCGTGCGTTATCAACCCGGAAATCGTCCCCGGCCACCATGTGAATAAGGGCGATGAGCTGGGGTACTTCCAGTTCGGTGGCTCGACGGAATGCCTGGTCTTCCGGCCCGGCGTCATCGACCAGTTCTCCCTCACCGCCCTGCCCCAGCCGCACGATCCGAACGCTCCCCTTGTGCGGGTTCGGTCAAAGATTGCGACTGCCAGGTCCTGATCACCACGGCACAGCCTGTCCGTCCGCCCGTCGGTCAGAGGCTCAACTGACGCTGCCCGGGAGCGTTTGTCTTCGCCTCGGAGGACCCCGCTGGGATAGTCGTACGTTATTTTGGACACCGAAAACGAGCGGCCTGGGCTCAGGCCGTGCAAGGAGGACTGGGTGAACGGTAAGGCTGGTACGTGGTTTTTGAGTCGCACCGAGCGGGGGAATCTGGCCACCGACGTGCACGCCGGCGGCAATGGAACCCGCGCCTGGTCGGAGGGCAACCTCGTGAAGCCCCTGATCCATGGCACCGAGTATTTCGCACGGCTGCATGAGGAGCTGACCGCCCTGCAGCCCGGAGACCGGGTCTGGTTCACCGACTGGCGAGGCGACGCCGATGAGCGGCTGTTGCCGGACGGACCGTCGATCGGTGAGCTTCTGGCAGGTTTGGCCCGTGCGGGCGTGGAAGTCCGCGGCCTGGTCTGGCGATCCCACGGGGAACGCGTGTCGGCCCCGATGAGCGGCCGCTCCAACGAGTTGCTGAGTCGAAAGGTCAACGATGCCGGGGGTGAGGTGCTGCTGGATCAGCGCGTACGCCTGTTCGGCTCCCACCACCAAAAACTCTTCGTCATCCGTCGCCGGGATGATCCGTCGCGGGACGTCGCGTTCGTGGGCGGGATCGACCTCTCGCACAGCCGCCGCGACGACGCCGGGCACGCGGGCGACCCCCAGCCGGTGACTATGGACCCCCGGTACGGGAAACAACCTCCGTGGCACGACGCGACCCTCGAACTGCGCGGCCCTGTGGTCGCCGACGTACTGGCCGTGTTCGCGGAGCGGTGGAACGACCCGCATCCGCTGGACCACCGCACGCCTTACCGGATGCTGCTGCAGCGTCTGGCCCGAATGCCGCGGCACCCCGAACCGTTGCCCGAAGTGGCGCCGCCGCCGCCCCCGGCGGGCCCGCACGCCGTGCAGTTGCTGCGCACATACGGCGTGAAGCATCCCCCGTTTCCGTTCGCGCCCGACGGGGAGCGCAGCATCGCCCGCGGCTACGCTAAAGCGTTCGCCCGCGCCCGTTCACTGATCTACATCGAGGACCAATACCTCTGGTCCGCGGAAGTCGCCGCCGGCCTCACGGAGGCACTGCAACGGAACCCGGAGCTCAACGTAATCGCCGTCGTGCCGCGCTACCCCGATTCCGACGGCGCCCTCGCGGGGCCACCCATGCGGGTCGGGCAGCTGCGTGCCATCAACAACCTGCGCCGTGCCGCGCCTGGCAGGGTCGGTGTGTTCGACTTGGAGAACCGGATGGGAACCCCGATCTACGTCCACGCAAAGATCTGCATCATCGATGACACTTGGTTTACCTGCGGCTCGGATAACTTCAACCGCCGCTCCTGGACTAGCGATAGCGAGCTCACCTGCGCCGTAATCGACACGGCCGAGTACCCGGCGCTACCCGGGACAGACACCGGGCGCGGCGACTCCGGTCCGCTGGCCCAGCGGCTCCGGCGCGAGCTCTGGGCCGAACACATCGGCTTGGAACAGAACGATCCCCGGCTCGAGGACCCGGCGGCCGGACTCCGACTCTGGAACGACGCCGCCGACGCCCTCGACGACTGGCACCGAACCGGGCGCCACACCCCCCGCCCGGCCGGACATGCGCGGCACCATACGCCCGAACCTGTGTCACCGCGCCAACGTCTTTGGGCCGATCCGATCAGCCGCCTCGTCGTAGACCCCGACGGCCGCCCGCGCCGGTTGCGCGGCACCACCAAGTTCTAGAACACCAGCAGACCTAGCCGGGTCCCCGTCCCGCGCTCCGCCCTCGGGCGGCCGGACTTGGCGATCCGGGGTGGGCAGCGCCGACAACGAATCAGTAGGGTTGGTTCATGATCCACGCTTCAGCTGTGTCGGCGTTGTCGTCCTATCACTGGCTCGGTATTCCCATCGCCGTTGCCGGGGCTGTCCTACTGGCGCTCGGGACGCTCTTCCAGCACAAAGCCGTCGAGGGCCAGGAGGCCGCACCGGGGCGGGCGGCCGGAAGCATGGGCGGGGGCCGCCTGCAGGCTCTCCTGCGCAAACCTGTTTGGCTCGCCGGGACCGGGATGCTCGGGGCAGCGATCCTTCTGCAGCTCACCAGCCTGAGGTTCTCACCCCTGATTGTCGTGCAGCCCGTCGGCGCGGTAGCCCTGGTCGTCACCACCCTGGCCACGGCCAGGATGACCCGCCGGTCCCCCGGCCGCCGGGCTCTCACATCAGTGGCTTTGTGCATCGTTGGGGTGGGCGTGTTCGTTGCTGTCGCGGCCGTATCTGCGCAGGACGTCGAGATCAGCGACCGTCACCTCATCACCATCCTGATCCTGCTCGGCGTCGTCCTCGCCGCATTGGGCACGGGATTTGGTCTGTGGCGCCGCCGCTGGGGAGCGGTGGTGTTCACCGCCGGCGCCGGGATCCTCTTCGGGTTTGTCGCGGCCCTGGCCAAGACCGTCATCGCCCGGCTCTTCCAAGGTGATTTCGAATGGCTGTCGATGAGCTGTCTGGCAGGACTGATCATCGCCGCCCTGTCCGGGACGTTTCTGGTCCAGAACGCGCACACCCGCGGCACACCGGAGCTCGTCGTTGCTGGGCTGACGGTCATCGATCCGCTCGTCGCCGTGACCATTGGCATCACCGTCCTCGGTGAAGCCGCCGCCGCCCCGCCATTGGCGTTCCTCGGCTTCGGGCTCGCGGGCGCCGTCGCCATCGCCGGAGTCATCCTTCTGGCCACTGTCAAAAACCAGCAACCAAGCCCTGGCCTAAAGGTCGCGCGCGAAGGGTCTCCCCGTCCGTAACCGGACGCGGCAGCAATAGCCGACGCCGGGAGACCCGATCGGTCCGGAGCCCTCTGCGGCACCTCGAACTGAATCCCATGGCCGACCGCTCGCGGAGTCATCACCGATGTAAGACATCCCTGTCACCTCAGCCGAGGACCGCTCAAGTTAGAGGCGCTTTGCGCCGAATAGTAAGTAGGGTTATTATTCTCCGGGTATTCGCAGTGCTTGGCCATGAGGCGGACGTCACATCAAAAGGACGGGGTCGCGGGGCGACGATGAATCATTTGGTGATGACGGGTAACTGCGGGACTGGGCGTTGGAGGGGTTGTTGTGACTGAGCTGAAACCGGGGCTCCTCTTAGGGGGCCGCTACCGCCTGCACGAAGTGCTCGGACGCGGAAGCCTGGCAACGGTTTACCGGGCCACTGACGAACTCCTGTTACGGGAAGTCGCGGTGAAGCTTTTCCGGAACGTGGGCGCCGAACCGGCCCAAATCCCGCGCCAGGAGAATGAGGTGCGGATTCTGGCCGGTCTAAGCCACCACGCCTTGGTGACCCTTCTCGATGCCGGCGCCGATCTGACGGACCCGGATGACCGGAAGGGCTACCTCGTGATGGAACTGGTCCGCGGCCCGGACCTGCGCGTCAGGGAACGCCAGGGGCCACTATCAGCCGCGCACATGGCCCTTATCGGCCACGATCTCGCCGACGGCTTGTCCTACATCCACCATCACGGCATTGTGCACCGCGACATCAAGCCCGCGAACATCCTGTTGGTCGACTACAACAACGACGATAGCCGCGTCCGTGCCAAACTCACCGACTTCGGCGTCGCAATGCTCGCAGCCAAGGACCGGCTGGACGATAACTCCGGAACTTCAGGCACTCCCGCTTATCTGAGTCCCGAACAAGCCTTGGGTGAGCCCGTAGGTACCGCCAGTGACGTCTATTCCCTGGGCCTGGTCCTCCTTGAGGGCCTGACCGGTATTGTTCCCTACCCGGGGGCGCCACTGGAGTCTGCTCTTGCCCGACTCTTGCGCGATCCCCACATCCCCGAAGACCTCGCCCCTGCATGGGCCCGAGTGCTGACCGCGATGCTCTCACGGGAGCCCGCGGAACGGCCCTCGGCACGAGAGGTCTCACTGGCTTTAAGGCAGGAAGTCATCACCGGCACAGGGCGCCACCGCGACACTTCCGGTCGCGGTGATACCGAAGAAGCCAGGATGGAAGCGGTGCACCGCTACGGCATTCTCGATACACCCCCCGATGGGGCCTTCGACCGGATTACGTCCCTAGCCGCCAGGTTGTTTTCCGTACCTATCGCCATCGTCAGCATCGTGGACCACGACCGGATCTGGTTCAAATCCCACCACGGAACTGACGTCGAGCAAATCAGCCGGGACCCCGGGCTGTGCGCCTCGGCGATCCTGCAGGACGATCCGTGGATCATCACCAACGCGCCCACCGACCCACGCACGCTCACCAACCCACTGGTCGCGGGCGAATTCGGGCTGAAATTCTACGCAGGAGTACCACTGCGGACCCAGGACGGCTACAACCTCGGGACGATGTGCGTACTGGACAGGAAAGCCCGGGAATTCTCAGCGGAAGATGTCCGCTCCCTGGAAGATCTTGCGGCGATCGTGATGAACGACCTGGAGATGCGCCTGCACAGTACCGCCGCCAGCCGTGCTTAACAAGGAACATCCGCAGACGGCGCCAGCGACCGACACTAGGCGTCGTCGTCGGCGCATTGCGTGCCCTTGCAAACTGTGGAGCTAAGGAGATTCGAACTCCTGACCTCTTCGATGCGAACGAAGCGCTCTACCAACTGAGCTATAGCCCCCGGACCATGCATTTCCGCGCAGCCAGTGTCCCTAGGCTACAAAGTTTCGCGGCGCATTTCCAACCACGACACGAACGTCTCCGTTCCGCGCCATTCACCCGGGCTCAGGTTGTGTCCGGCGCGTAGGAAATCCCCGAGCCGCCCGGGCAGCGGCAGCTCCACGATCCTGCCGCCTCGTCCGGTAATCTCGCGCCACTGCTCAGCCATCTGCCGCATGGACTGCACCTCCGGGCCGCCCAGGGTACGCACACTGTGCTGCTCCGTGTCCGGGCCTGCGAACGCGGATTCAAGGAGGCCACGGGCAACGTCGTTGGGTGAAATGGACTGGAATTTCGCGCCCCTGAAGACCGGGATCAGGCGAAGCTTCGCTCCCGATTGGAAGATCGCGGCAACCAGGCTGTGGAACTGGGTGGCCCGCACCACCACTGTTTCCAAGGATGCCTGCGCGTAGACCCCCTCTTTTCTGGCCTTCGACGCATAGTACGGATATGTGGTGCGGTCGCAGTTGACGATCGACAACATGACGGCCCTGGTCACGCCCGCCCGGTGGGCCGCACTCAGAAGCCTCCGGCCGCCGTCGGCGAATTGCTTCTGCGCCTTGCCGAACTGAGCCTCAAGGCAATCGATAACGACGTCGGCACCGCCTAGGGCCGCGTCCAGGCCCTCCCCCGTGGTGACGTCGCCCGCGAAGTAGGTAACGCCGTCGTGGTGCTGCGCCGAGCCGGAAGCAGGCACATGGCGGGCGAGTACGGAAACAGTTTGCCCCGCGGCAACCGCCATACGGACAACCTCACGGCCCACCTGCCCCGTGCCCCCCGCGACACAAATGGTGGCCATGGGTCAGGCGCGGCGGCGCTGCAACACAGAGTCCAGGTTGCTCAGCGCACTGCTGCCCTTGGCCGTAACCGATGCCTGCGCGGCAACTGCGGCTTCAGCCTGTTCAGCACCTTGTTTGAGGACCGGCTTGCCCACCGGCTTGGGAGATTCCGGGAGATCCAGCGGTTCGGGAGCAGGCCGGGACGCTTTGGCAGCATCGACGTACGTGGGCTTCGGCACTTCCACCGGCTCCCAACTGGCTCCCTTTGCATCTCGAGTTACTTCTTCCGGCTTATCCCCCGCGGCCAACGCGACAGCCAAGGCCGCCTCACGAAGTTCCGAAGCGGAAAGGCGTGCCGGCTCCTTGCGTCCGGCTTCGGCGTCGAACACTGTGGTTTCTTTCGGCACCGCCGGGGTTTCTTCCCTGCGAATCCACGCTGGCGACTGGACCGGCGCTGGACGCACCGCCCGCCGGGCGCGGCGATCCTTGAGGGCGAGCCTGCGCAGGATAACGACGGCGATCACCGCACCGAAGAGGGAAAGCACCGGCACCCAGGCGGAGCCCGTACCGAGAACCCGCAGGACGCCCGAAACTATGGCCGTCAGAAGCAGGGCAAGCCCGGCAAGCGCAATGGTGAACCGGGCATAACGAATGCTGAAGGGGTCTGCTGCCAGCTTTTTCCTGGACATCCCAGCCGCTCCGGAATCCGTGGGCGACGCCTGTGCTTTGCCGTGCATGGTCTCCATCGGTTTCTCCTGCTGAGGTGCCAAAGTCAGTACCACCCCTGGGTGCGGCTGATTGGGTTCGTCGGTGAATGCCTCAACTGGCAGCGAGGCCGTGAGGACTTGCTGCCGCCTGTTCCGCAAAACATAGGGCGCCACCCACACCATCCACAGCGCGACAGTGACAACGAGCACCAGGGAGCTGCTGAGAGGGAAGTCCACATTCAAAACGGTAGAAGCAAATAGCTGAGGTCAGCCGCATTGCCGTCGGTGTGTCGTGGCCGAGTCGGCAAATGACTGCAGATGCGGTCGAACCGGGTCGCTCCGAGGTCCAAAACCAGCGCTTGACCTGCCGTTTTATCCTCGGAGCCAGCGGCGGAGCAGCCCTTCCGGAACCTCGTCGGAAGTCAACGCGAAGGAGCGATGGTCGGCCCATTCCCCGTTGATGTGGAGATACCGTTCGCGGTACCCCTCATCACGGAACCCCAGCTTTTCCACCACCCGAAGGCTGGGCGCGTTCTCAGGGCGAATGTTGATTTCCATGCGGTGCAAGCCCAACACCGCGAAGCAATGATCGGTGGCCATGGCAACCGCGGTAGGCGCAATGCCATGGCCGGCCCGGTCCTTATCAACCCAATATCCCAGGGTTGCCATCATTGCCGATCCCCAGATGATGGAGGACACAGTCAGTTGACCGACGATTTTAGGATCGCGGTAGCCAGCTGTCCGTTCCGTGATGAGGAACGGCAGTGCAATGGCCTGTCTCGCCTGGTTATGGAGCGAAGCCACCATTTGGCGGTAGCTGGGCAGGCGTCCCCCGGGTTCCGGGTTCGAGGCTTCCCAGGGCGCCAGCCACTCCCCGTTGCGGGACCGGACGTCGGACCACTCCCGCCGGTCGCGATAACGGATGGGCCGCAGCGCCAAGTCTCCGCATTCCAGCGTTACCGGCCAGATCGCAGAGCCGTACATCCGCGCTATTGGGGAAGGTTGGCGGTGAAGTTGGGCAGCCACTCCCGGAGCTCGGGACCGAGGTCCTCACGCTCACAGGCAAGCTCGATGCAGGCCTTCAAGTAGCTCAATTTGTCGCCGGTGTCATAGCGGCGGCCCCGGAATACCACGCCATAGACCCCATAGCCTTCACCCTCGCCACCAGCCAGGACCTCAAGGGCGTCGGTAAGTTGGATTTCCCCGCCACGCCCGGGCTCTGTTTTCTCCAGAACATCGAACACTGCCGGGTGCAGTACGTAGCGGCCGATGACGGCCAGGTTCGACGGCGCCTCTTCCGGAGAGGGCTTTTCCACAAGCTGCTTAATCCGGACGTAGCCGTCCTCGCCAATGTCCTCGACGTCGGCACAACCGTAGGCACTGATCTTCGAAGGCTCCACTTCGATGAGGGCCACCACAGAGCCGCCGGTCTTCTGCTGGACGGCAATCATTTCGCTCAAGAGGTCATCTTTGGGATCGATGAGGTCATCGCCGAGCAGAACGGCGAACGGCTCATGCCCCACGTGCTGCTTTGCACGCAGGACCGCGTGGCCCAGGCCTTTGGCGTCGCCTTGCCTGACGTAGTGGATGTCGCCGAGGTTGGTGGCCGACTGAATGGCTTCAAGTTTGGCCGTATCGCCCTTCTCGGCCAGCGTCGCTTCCAGTGCCGGCACCCGGTCAAAGTGATCTTCCAGAGCGCGTTTGCTGCGCCCGGTGATCATCAGGACGTCGTGCAGGCCAACCTTGACCGCTTCTTCGACGACGTACTGGATGGCTGGCTTGTCGACCACCGGCAGCATTTCCTTTGGCATCGCCTTAGTGGCGGGAAGGAATCGGGTACCAAGACCCGCGGCAGGGATGACAGCTTTACGGACAGCATTGTTATCGAGAGTCACCGGACTAATCTAACGGAAGTAGCACGGCAACGGGTAAACCCCCGCCGAGCCGGGCTGCACTTTTGCGGGATTACTCTGTACCCGACGCCAATATGATGGGACCCAGATGCTTACCAAAGAAGAGATCCGCAGCTCGCGACGACTCTGCCGCAGTGCCCTGACCCCGGAACAACGGTCGGCTGCAGGGGCATCGATCAGCGTTCATGGTAAACAGTGGGCAGCACGGGTGGCCGGCGGATCCACGGGCGAGTTCGCACTCTATGTTGGCGTCGCCCACGAACCGCCAACCATGCCGCTCATCGAGGCCCTCTACGCAGAAGGCCACCGGGTTCTCCTACCTGTCTGCGAACCCGATCGGCAGTTGAGCTGGGTGTACTGGACTCCGGACACGGCTTTTGTCCGCTCTGCCTACGCCCCGATCGACGAGCCGGAGGGCGAACGCTTGGACAGTGCGGTAATTGCCGGAACAGCTGGAATCTTCATGCCGGCGACGGCGGTGGACCTGACCGGCAGCCGCATAGGACAAGGCGGCGGCTACTACGACCGGCTATTGGACGGCTTGGACTCGTCCGGAGTACGGCCCCCCAGCATTGCGGTCATCTACGACGAGGACCTCTTACCCGCGGGCTCCATCCCCGCCGAAGGCTTTGATCGTCCGGTGCCGGAGGTCCTGACGCCTTCAGGAATCGTCCGGATGCGGGCGGGAGCCTAAACCGACGTAGCGCCTTCGCCGCCGAGGCTACGCCGTGCCGAAACTGCCGCGCACTGGATGATAGAATTGGCACTCAGGCCCTGCGACTGCTAATGCGGATCTCCCGCTTCCGCCGCCCAGGACCTGAACTTTGTCCCAGAGGAGGAATTCAGTGCCCACTTACGCGTACGCCTGCAAGGACTGTGGCCATGCCTTTGACATCGTCCAGTCTTTCTCTGACAGCTCCCTGACGGAGTGCCCCGAATGCAAGGGTTCTTTGCGCAAGAAGTTCAACAGCGTCGGCGTTGTCTTTAAGGGCTCCGGGTTTTACCGGACCGACTCACGCGACTCCAAGGGCAGCACGGTTTCGCCTGCTCCGGCTGCGCCCGCTGCTGCGCCAGCGCCAGCCGCCCCGGCACCTGCCGCAGCTACCAGCTAAACCCTAGGTTCTCCACATAGGGCGTTCTCCACATAGGGGGACAAACAGCTGTCCCGGCATGGACGCACGACGTTAGCGTGGCCGCATGCCTCAAACATCGCGCACCACCCTCCTGGCCCGTCCTGAACGGGCGGCCTCAGCCACTCCTTCTAGAGTGTTCCCCTCGATGCGCGCCCAGCAACTGCGCGCAGGGCCTGGACGAGGAAAAACCGGCAAGCTCCAGCGGGCCCAGGCGCGGGGGTTCCGGCAGACGCGCCCCTTGAGGTTGCGCTGGGGATCCTGGTTGGGACGGAACCGCCGGCTTACGGTTGCCCTGCTTCTATGCCTTGCGGCAGGCTTGGCAGTCCAGCAGTTGACTCCCGAGCCACCGCAACGCGTCAGCGTGGTAGTTGCTGCCAGGGACCTTCCAGTAGGCACAAGCCTCACGGGCAACGACTTCACAACCATTGGCGTACCAACGGACGTCGCCCTGGCTGGTGCACTCCAAGACGCCAAACCCCTGGTGGGTCGGCAGCTGGCCGCCCCACTACGCCGCGGACAGATCCCGTCTGAGTCGGTTCTCCTTGGCCCTGGCCTCCTCACAGGTGCACCCGCAGGAACTTCGGCGGTTCCGCTGCGGATGGCGGACCCCTCCTCCATCCAGCTCCTGTCCCCCGGCCAGTTGGTAACGGTGGTTCTCACAGCGGACGGTTCCTATGCCGAATCCCGGAAGAGCGAAGTGCTCGCTGGCCCGGTTCCAGTGCTCTGGACATCAGCCCAAGGTGGAAAGCCTGGCGAGTGGCTCGGGACCAGTGACACGGATGGTTTGGTCGTCGTCGCCGCCGACCCCCTGCAAGCAGAAAAGCTTGCCGGCGCATCAACGCAAGGCAAGCTTTTCTTTGTGCTGGAGCACCAGCAATGAACGACGGTCGGACGCGCCGCCTGCCGTTTAGCCCCAGTGAGGGGGTTTTTGCTCCTTCAACCACTGCTCATGATCGTATCCGGACTCGTCGCCCCACCGGCGGGGATCGTCCTCGGCCGCTTTGGTCGGAAGAATGCCGCCAGATGACGGTTTCGCGGAGGTCACGTCGGCCGCCTGCTGATCAGCAGTGCCATCCGCTCGTGATCCGTTCGACGACGTGGTGTCCGATGAGGATGCCACCGTTTCTGTCCTGTTCGCTTCTCCGGCGGTGTCCCGCTGGTTTCCGTCCGGTTCCATACCTACTGCTTCCTTCACGTCTTGACTGGCCACCGAAGCCCCGTATCCGTGGGATTGAGGCGTTTCACGTGATCTCCTGGCCGAAGAAGCCGCGGCGAAGATTGGCTGCCCACCGCCCACATTCAATTCTTCAACATCCATGTCAAGGAAGCCATGCTGAGGTGCGGCAGATGACTGAAGAATGTGGTTTTCAAGGCCGAGGTAGGAGCCAATGCGGTCTGCACAGGAGGAAGGGTCTGTAAACACCTCAATGGTCCAAAGGGACATGTAGCGCCATCCCATGCGCTCCAGCAGTTGGGGCCGGAGCCTGCTGCGCTCACGGACGCTCATCCGACGGTACCGCTCGGTACCGTCAGACTCGATGGCAACCGGGGTGGGGATCTCCGCGCCTTCCCGTCCAATGGTATGAACAGGGTCCGCAGCGGCGGCGATGTCAAGGACGCCGTCGTAAAGGTGCCATACCCGTGCGCCCCTGGCGCGCAGCCGCTCCCCGAGATCGGCAACCAGGGGGTCCTCCCCCAAGGCTTGTTCGCTGGCCACCGCGCGGGAAGCAGGGGTTCCCAGGTTGCTGTTGCCGGAAAGCTCCCGATCAAGCAACTCATAGAAGTCCACAGCGCCGTGGGCCAGCCGGTCCAGGTCGAGGTCCTCAGGACGGAAGCAACTCAGCACATGCATGGACCGCCGCGCACGCGTCATGGCCAACGCAAAACGGTTCCGTCCGCCCTCTGTAGACAGGGGACCAAAGGAATGGAGGGCTCGCCCGTGCGGGGTGCGTCCGTAACCGAGCGAGAAGATCACGTGGTCCCGCACCAAGCCCTGTGCCCGCTCCAAATCCACCACGCGGAAGGACTCCGGCCCAGCCCCGAAGAACGGGGAAAGCAATGGGTGATTAGGCAATTGGAGCCTGATCGCTTCACCAATACGCGCTGCGTGGCGTAGGCTCGCAGTAACCACGGCCAAGGACGTCCGCGGACGTAGGCGCGCGTGTTCAAAGACCAGATCCACCACGCGGTTGACCTCGGCAGTTACGGATTCCACCCCTTCGTGGTCGGCACCGGGCAGCCCGGTGCCGTCGGGAATATACTCCACCAGGATGGACCGATCCAAGCCAGTGACGGAGCTTCCGTCGGGGAGGCGCCGCAAACCGCCGTCGTAATAATTCTTGCTGAGCTGAAGGATCAGGTCCTCATCGACCGCGCGATACACCCAGTTGAGCTGCCACGTAGGCAACACCCGCGCCAACGATTTAAACGCACTGTCCACGGCAACATGGCCGGCTACCCCTGCCACGGGCGGCTCCACCGCCACACTGAAGGTACGTGCATTGCCGATCTTGCCGTCTCCGAAGGCGATCACCTGGCGAGCCCTGGATATCGCAGGCAGGACCGCCTGCAAGGAGGTCGATTCGGCGTCGATCACCACCGCGGCATCGAACTTCTGCTCGGCAGGAAGAACGCCGGTCAAAAGGTACGGGCTGACGGACCACACAGGAACCAACAACGGGACGAGGTCGGGAGCCTGGGCACTCAAGGCCGGCAATGTCACCCGGCCGTCCTTCAACAAGGCCTTGAGCAGCTCCGCTTGGCGCGGATGCTCGAGAATGCCCTGCCGCCACTTTTCGGCCAACTGCCAGCGCAGGCGTGCAGCGCCACTGGCGATATGAGCCTGATCGGCGAGACGGAATTCAGCTTCGAGGCGGCGCAGCGAATCGCCGTCTGACATAGCAAGATAGTCATCGCCACTGATCATTGCTTCCAGCGCAGACTGCCACCACGCCAAATCCAGTTCGGCCGCCACCGATTCGGCGGGGACTTCACGCGCAGCAAGATCGGCGAGTAACTCTCCCAGACCATGCTCGCGCATTTCTTCAATCAGGAGTGTCCGCTCCGGGAGGGTCTCCAAAGTGGCCGCGTCCTCCACGAGCCGTCCCAAGCGCTCCGTCAGCTCCGCATAGGGCGTTTCGCGCAGAGAGCCGCCGGCTGAGGTGTGTTTGAGGGCTTCCCCGAGACGCCGCAGCTCGTTGTCCAACTCGCGGTAGAGAACCCCGAGGTCGGCGAGTCCGGAAGGCACAGCGGGGTGGCGTTGGGTGGTTGCATAGTCGCCCCACAACGCACGTTGCTCCTGGACCAGAACCAACGAGCTGTGAAGGTCGGCGATATGAACACCCGGCCTGACATATTCTTTTGCCACACGCCGCAACCGGGAGCGCTGCATGGATGGCATCTCCACGTTGTGCTCGCGACGCCATGCGGACGTGGCTGTGGCCGAAATGAGGTCGTGCACCGGGCGGTCAAAAATGTCGGGAGTGAATTTGTCCAAACTCTCCCGCACGGCAATGAGAAGCTCCAGTTGCGCGCCCCACTCGGCGAAGGTCTCCCCCAAACGGATCTCGGCATGGTCGGACACCGCCTTCATGCGTTCGCGCAACACAGGAAGCTTCTCTGCCGCCACACGAGTCAGCAGTTGCGCTTCCTCAGTCTCTTTCCGGTTCACCAAGCGGGCGCCGTACCACGGGCTCGAGGTAGCGTCCTTGCTAAAGCTGCCCAGCTCAGCGGCCCGGCGCAGACGGCCAGCCAACTCCTCGCGGTCTCGAATATTGTCCAAGACGCTGCGTTTCAGGCGCACAGTGGTTGCAGGGGCGGGGTGGATGGAAGTCAATTCGGCGAGGGACTGCATCGCCTGGTACGGCGAGCACCCCCAACGCTCACGGACGTTATGCAATGAGGCAACGTGGTCCATCAGGGCATGGCGATGCCCGATCAAGGTCTGGTGAAGGTTTCCGAGCTGCGGCTCGAGGGCCTTCTCGTTTCGCATGATGGCCTGCACCAACTGGCCTTTGAGCTGCTGGGGGGTGGTGCCGTTTCCTGGACGGAAGAACATGGAGCCGAGACCCAGCGCCTCCAAGTGGGCGGACAGGCCCATCAAGCTGGACTGCCGGTCACCCACCACAAGAACGGATTTGCCCTGGCTCACGAGTGCACCGATGGCGTTAATTGCCGTCTGAGTTTGTCCGCTGCCTGGGGGTGTGCTGACAACGAGGGAGTCAGCGGCCCGGACCGCGTCCACTACATACTGCTGATCGGTATCTGCATCCAAGAGGAGCAGTTCGTCCGCCGGGTCACGATCGTCCAGGCTGGGGAACCTGCCCGACTTTATCGGCTCGGGTTCCACGTCCCCGCCGTTCGCGACCGTGGCAAGCGCCGCGACCAGCGGATTGTTCATATTGATCCAGGGATCATCAAGATTGCCTGAGAGGTCCGCCAAGGTGGTAACCAGCAAATTAAACTCCACCTCGGCGCCATGGATAGGCCGCACAAGGGTGGTCAAGCGATCCAAGACCGGCTGGGGATCAAGCCGGGCCGTGTTGTAGGCCATGCGTGCCACCGCGTTGACGTCAAAGACAATGCCGTGCACGGTTTTCAAATGCCGCACCAAAGCCGGGTTCATCCGGGCCTGCTCGGTCAGCTGCAGCTCATAGTCGTCCTCGCCGGGACGGACTGTCAGCATGATGGAGGTCAGCATCACGGGCGCTGAAACGCGCTGGGGCTTCCCGCCCACGGCCGATGTCCAGACCACCGTTCCCGCAGATAGGTATCCGGCCTCGATGCCACGATCGTTGCTGAGTTCGAAGATTTTCGAACGAATATTACGAGCTGCCCGGGCCGCTACCAGATACTGCTGGCGGTCCCTAATCAGAGTGGAAAGGCGGGTTTTCCGCCCAGCGAGCAATTGCGCCAACCCTGAGGGGTGGGCGTTGCTCAAATCAATGGCGCCCTCCGGCGTTTTGACGAAGCGCAGCATCGTATCCGCCCCTGTGACGGGCTTGAGACCAGACAGCCATTTCTTGAGCTCTTCGGAGCCCTCTTCCTGGCCTTGACCTACTGACACAACTTCTGCCTTCTTCTCTTTGCTCGCTTTAGACGCCTTAGACCATACCGGCATACCTTCGAGGGTAGCGGGAATACCCGGGCTGCCCTGTCCGCAACACTGTGGCACAGCGAAATTCGCCGCGAATTCACAGGAGCCTGCCCTTCACGGCCATGGTGCACGAAGAACAACGTGGGGAGACCAAGTGCCCGGCAAGAACAAAGTGGCCGGCCTCCCAGAGGAAGCCGGCCACTTAAAACGCTATTCCCACTCGATGGTTCCCGGCGGTTTGCTGGTAACGTCCAGCACCACGCGGTTCACGCCATCCACTTCGTTAGTGATCCTGTTGGAAATCCGTGCCAGCAGGTCATAGGGCAAACGTGACCAGTCCGCCGTCATGGCGTCCTCGGAAGATACAGGGCGGAGCACAATCGGGTGGCCATACGTACGCCCGTCGCCTTGGACGCCCACACTGCGGACATCTGCCAGGAGAACCACCGGCATCTGCCACACATCGTTGTCCAAGCCCGCCGCGGTCAATTCGGCACGGGCGATGGCATCGGCCTTGCGAAGCAGGTCAAGGCGTTCCTTGGTTACTTCCCCGACGATACGAATTCCGAGCCCTGGGCCGGGGAACGGCTGGCGGCCGACGATTTCCTGGGGCAATCCGAGCTGGGCACCGACTGCGCGGACCTCATCCTTGAAGAGGGCTCGCAGCGGTTCGACGAGCTCGAACTGGAGGTCCTCAGGCAGCCCGCCCACATTGTGGTGGCTCTTGATGTTGGCAGCACCTTCTCCGCCACCTGATTCAACGACGTCGGGGTAAAGGGTTCCTTGGACAAGGAACTTGATCTTTTCGCCCTCGGACTCCGCTTGGGCAATGATGGCCCGTTCGGCTTCTTCAAAAGCGCGTATGAACTCGCGGCCGATGATTTTCCGCTTGGTTTCGGGGTCGCTGACGCCGGCAAGCGCGGACTGGAAACGCTCCTGCTCGTTCGCCACATAGAGGTTAACTCCCGTGGCAGCTACGAAGTCACGCTCAACCTGCTCGGCTTCGCCTTCGCGGAGAAGGCCGTGATCGACGAACACGCACGTCAGCTGGTCCCCGACGGCCCGCTGGACCAGCGCAGCTGCAACCGCAGAGTCGACGCCGCCGGAGAGGCCACAGATAACCTTGGAGTCACCAATCTGCTGGCGGATGCGATCCACCTGCTCTTCGAGGATGTTCCCCGTGGTCCAGTTGGGGGTCAATCCTGCGCCCTTGAAGAGGAAGTTCTCCAGAACGTGCTGGCCATGAACCGAGTGCTTGACCTCGGGGTGCCACTGCACACCGTAAAGGCGCTTCTCCTCATTGGCGAAGGCGGCAACAGGGGCACCTGCCGTGGAGGCGAGAACCTCAAAGCCCTCAGGAGCCTCGTGCACGGAGTCACCGTGGCTCATCCACGTGTTCTGGGATGAGGGCACACCGTCCAAGATGGAGCGCGCGTCTCCCACAACCAAAGCTTCGGTGGCGCCATATTCGCGCAGGCCCGTCTGGGCCACTTTGCCGCCCAACGCGTTTGCCATCGCTTGGAAGCCATAGCAGATCCCGAAGACCGGCACTCCAGCTTCAAAGAGGTCAGCGCCAACTCGCGGGGCACCCTCGGCGTAAACGCTCGAGGGTCCGCCTGAAAGAATGATGGCTGCGGGGTTCTTGGCCAGAAGCTGCTCGGTGGTGAAGGTATGCGGAACAATTTCCGAGTACACGTTCGCTTCCCGGACGCGGCGGGCAATCAGCTGCGCGTACTGGGCACCGTAGTCAACAACCAGCACCGGCTTCTGGGAAGTCTGGGGTGCGGTGGGAGTAGTCACCGAACAAGACTACTTTGCCGTGGCACCCGGTTGCACGTTTACCCCTGTATCCCGGGAGCAAAAACAGCCCTGCGTTATGCATCTCACACCAGCACCGCGGAAGCCCCGGCTACTTGGCACGGCTTAGTAGCGTTTGGACGCTTTGGGGTTCGCTGCGAGCTCTGCTTCCACCTGCGCATGGAACTTCTTCTCCACAATGAAGGACAAGAACGGGATAACGCCGCCCAGCGCCAACAGAATCAGTTTGGTGAACGGCCAGCGCATGAGGGACCACAGACGGAAGTCGGACACCAGGTACACCACATACATCCAACCGTGCACGATCAGCACCGTGGTGGAGATGTTGAACCCGCCAATGACTCCCTTGGGGTCTGCTGCTGCAAAACCAAAACCGAAGGGCCGCCCGGTCAGGGCATCCGTTCCGCCGGCAAAGAGCGCGACGCCGAAAACGTAGCGGGCGATGAGCTCGGCACACAGCAAGAGCAGCATCCCACCGGTGAGGTAGGCCATGACTTTGTAGAACTTCAACGCGGACCGGATCTGCGCTTCGGTCCCGCCGAAACGCCTCTTCTTAGGCTTGGGCCCTGAGTGTTCGGGCTGGATGGCCGGCTTGGGCTCGATCATTGCTGCACCTTTTGTTCTGGCTCTGGATGTTCTGGCTCTGGATGTTGACGTTCATGGTTGGCTTCAAACTGGACCGCTTGGTGGTCGTCGTGGAAATCCCCGACGAACTCGTCGTCGTCGTCGTCGAAGTCGTCATCTTCGAGGGATAGCCGATAGTCATCGGCCACCATCCTCCACCAGATGTAGAGGGCAAACCCTGCGAAGACAACCCATTCGATGGCGTAAAAGACGTTGAGCCAGTTGACCTGCTCCGTGGGAGGCTGGGCCGGAATGTTAAGGGCCTTTACGTTCGGACCCAAGGGGATGTGGGCTCCCCCGGCCGTGACCTCGGAGGTAGCTGCGATGAATCCCTGGTAGCTGGAGACATTCCACGTGTTGATCAGCTCAGCGGAGGAAACCGCCGACGCGCGGCCAGGACCCGGGTCGACATTGGGGACCGGTGCTTCGGACGGCAGGAGGCGTCCGGTAAGGGTGATACTGCCCGACGGCGGCGGGCCCGCTTGGGAGGCCTCGGCGACCCAACCGCGGGCAACGGGAATCCAGGTCTGCGGTGAGGCGCCTGCGCCGCTCAGCTTTGGCGCTTTATCCACAGCGAACGCTGAAACAATCCAGAATCCCTTCTGGTTGTTGTACAAGCGGCCTTCAACGAGCACCTGTTTTTGGGGATCGTAGCTGCCGGTGGCGGTGACCATTTGGTCCGACGCCGATCCGGGGAAGAACTGACCGGGAGTGAGGACCTCCAGCAAGGGCTTGACTTGTTCGACGCTGGACGATTCGGGCACGTCGTGCTGCGTGGACCGGCTGATCTGCCACTGGCTGAGCAGCACGAACACCCCGGACAGCAGAAGCGCAAAGACCAGTCCTGCGATCCAGCGGGGTTTCAACGCGGTTTTCAACACCTGTTAACCGTACTTCGTCCGGCTGTAGAACAGCTAAACGTCCGTCGCCGGGACACCCCGCTCAGTGGTCGAAGAACACCAGGCTGGAGTTAATGAGTTCCGCGATGACCTCAGGATCGTGTGCCCGCCGCAGGGACTCCCGGAACGATTCTTTCGATAGCGAACGGGCCATTGTGGCCAAGACTTCGAGATGGTCGGAAAAGGAGCTTGCCGGTGTGGCGATCAGCAGGATGAGGTTGGCTGGACCGTCCGTGGCCCCGAAATCCAGCGCGTGGCCGAACTTGGTTACCCCTACAGCGATGGAAATGCGGTCCACGAATTCACTTCGGGCATGCGGTAGGCCAATACCGCCCGGGAGGCCGGTGGCCAACTGGTGTTCGCGCGATTGCACCTGCTCAAGGAAGGCATCAAGGTCTGAGACCCGGCCTGCCGCATGGAGCCGGCGGGCAAGTTGGGCAGCAGCATCATTCTTGTCCTGGGCGACAAGTTCGAGGATGACCAGATCGGGGGTGGTCAGGTCGGCGTCGTACCGATCCAGTGGTTCTGCCAAGTCGTGTTCCTCCGAATGGTGGTCGTCCGGCCCGTTTTCCTCGGCCGGGTACCCCTTCAACCGGTTAGCGAAGGGGAACGATGTCATCGACTCCCATGCGCGCGGCGTCCGCCGATTCGTCGTCGGGCTGCTGCTGACTGAGCCGTTCAGCTTCCACGCGCGCCAGGTAGTGTTTGATCTCGCTGTCCCGCTGCGTCTCACTCCAGCCAAGGATTTCTCCCATCAGCTTAGCTACAACCGGGACCGCGGACACACCCCGGTCCCATGACTCAATGGAGATGCGGGTGCGTCGGGTCAGGACATCATGAACATGGCGTGCGCCCTCGTGGGTGGTGGCGTAAACAACCTCTGCCGCCAAGTAGTCGTCCGCGCCGGGCAACGGTTCAGCCAAGTCCGGCCGCTCCGTAATCAGCCTCAGGACTTCATCAGTCATGGAGCCATAGCGGTTCAGCAGGTGCTCGACGCGGGCCACGTGAACGCCGGCTTCCTCCGCGGACCGTGCTCGACGGTTCCACGCTGCCTTGAACCCGTCGGCGCCCAGGAGCGGGATGGTTTCGGTGCAACTTGACGGAACGCGCTCGTCCATGGCGCGGGTGGCCTCATCAACGGCGTCCTTGGCCATGACACGGTAGGTGGTGAACTTTCCGCCGGCTACCACCACAAGGCCCGGAACGGGATGGGCCACCACGTGCTCCCGGGACAGCTTGGCCGTCGAGTCGTTTTCACCAGCCAGCAGCGGCCTCAAGCCCGCGTAGACTCCCTCAACGTCCTCACGGGTCAGGGGCCGCTTGAGCACCTTGTTGACGTGTTCAAGCACGTAGTCAATGTCTTTGCTCGACGCCGCGGGGTGGGCCTTATCCAGTTTCCAGTCGGTATCGGTGGTGCCAATGATCCAATGACGTCCCCATGGGATCACGAAGAGCACCGATTTCTCGGTCCGGAGAATCAAGCCGACAGTGGACTGGAATCGGTCGCGCGGCACCACAAGATGGATGCCCTTCGAAGCCCGGACCTTGAGCTGGCCGCGATCAGTCACCATCGCCTGCGTCTCGTCGGTCCACACACCGGTAGCATTCACCACTTGCTTGGCGCGTACCTCAAAGACGCTGCCGTCCTCCTGGTTCTCGAGCCGTGCTCCCACCACGCGCTCTCCCTCGCGAAGGAAATCGATGACGCGGACCCGGTTGGCCGCGTGGGCGCCATAATGCACAGCTGTCCTGACCACATTGACCACCAACCGGGCGTCGTCGACCTGGGCGTCGTAGTAGCGGATGGACCCGACGAACGCGTCATCCTTCAGGCTGGGGGCAGCCCGGAGGGTTCCGCGCTTAAAGAGGTGTTTGTGCATGGGAACGCCGCGGCTGTTCCCCGAGGTGAGGCCCAAGGTGTCGTAGAGCATGATGCCGGCTCCGACGTAGGGCCTTTCCCAGAAGTGGCGTGTCAGCGGGTACAGGAATGGGACCGGCCGGACCAGGTGCGGGGCTATGCGCTGGATGAGCAATCCACGTTCCTGGAGGGCTTCCTGTACCAGAGCGAAGTCCAGCATCTCCAGGTATCGCAGGCCTCCGTGGATGAGTTTCGAGGACCGGGAGGAGGTGCCGGATGCCCAGTCCCTGGCCTCAACGATGCCGACGGTGAGGCCACGGGTAACCGCGTCCAACGCAGCACCCGCGCCCACTACGCCGCCGCCGACGATCAGGATGTCGAGCTCTTTACCGGCCTCGGCAGTGGCTTTCAGTACGTCGATCGATGCGGCTCGGGACTCCGGGCTTAACGCTCCCGGGGTCTTCACCTGCGAACCGCCTGCGGTATTGCTCATCGGAACCCCTCCTCAAACGCAACAGCTGGTGGTTCCTACCCTACTTGTTGGTCAGCGGCTTTGGCAGGGCCGCAGGCAGGTTCAGCGCAGGGCCACAGGCATATCCAAGGCATGGCCGCAGGCAGGTTCAGGGGGTGCCTTAGTTGCCGGCGTACGGAGAAACGACGACGTCGACGCGCTGGAACTCCTTGAGGTCCGAGTAGCCGGTGGTTGCCATGGATCGGCGCAAAGCACCGATCAGGTTGGACGTTCCGTCAGTGTGGTGTCCCGGTCCGAAAAGGACCTCCTCGAGCGGACCGACGGTGCCGACATTGACGCGGTCGCCGCGGGGGGACTCGAGGTGATGCGCCTCCGGGCCCCAGTGCCAGCCACGGCCGGGTGCCTCTTCGGCCCGCGCCAAAGCGCTCCCGAGCATGACGGCGTCAGCTCCCATGGCGATGGCCTTGACGATGTCGCCCGAGCTGCCCATGCCGCCGTCGGCAATGACATGGACGTAGCGGCCGCCGGACTCGTCCATGTAATCGCGGCGGGCGGCGGCGACGTCGGAGATGGCTGACGCCATGGGCGAATGGATGCCCAGGGCGCGGCGCGTGGTGGTGGTCGCGCCACCACCGAAACCGACCAGGACGCCTGCAGCTCCGGTGCGCATGAGGTGCAAGGCCGGGGTGTAGCCGGCTGCACCGCCTACGATCACGGGGACATCGAGCTCGTAGATGAACTGCTTGAGGTTCAGCGGCTCATGGTTTTTGGAGACGTGCTCGGCGGAGACAGTGGTTCCGCGGATAACAAAGATGTCGACGCCGGCAGCCACCACAGTCTTGTAGTGCTCCTGGGTGCGCTGCGGAGTCAGGGAACCTGCCACGGTGACGCCGGCTGCCCGGATCTCCGCGAGCCGGGAGCTGATCAGTTCCGGTTGCACCGGAGCCTGGTAAAGGTCCTGCATGCGCCGGGTCACGGCGGTGCTGCTGGTTTCATCCGTCAAGGCCGCGATCTCGTCCAGCACCTTCTGGGGGTCCTCATAACGGGTCCAGAGCCCCTCAAGATCCAAGACACCCAAACCGCCCAAGCGCCCGAAAGCGATGGCTGTATCCGGGGACATCACGGAGTCCATGGGTGCCGCGATCACCGGGGTTTCGAACTTATAGGCGTCAATCTGCCATGAGACTGAGACGTCCTTCGGGTCACGCGTCCGGCGATTAGGAACGATCGCGATGTCATCCAGGGAGTAGGCACGACGCCCACGCTTGCCACGGCCAATCTCAATCTCATAAGTCACTGCTCGAGTTTATCCCACCAATTCCGCGCCAGCTGTTCGGGCCACCATAGGGCACTGCGTGCGGCAGAGCCAGGGTAAAGTCCCTGCTGGCCTCGTATTCGGCGGCTCGGGGCACGAACATCCGGAAGCAGCGTCCATGCAGGGCCGCGGTTCCTGACGGGCCCATATTGCAGTGGATCGTTGTGGTCTTGAGGGCGTCGGGCTTAAGCTAGCCGTGTCCCCGAGGGTTTGCAGAGGGGAATCCCATCTAGTTCGGCCAGGTCTCGGCACGAAGCGGCACTTTGGCCACGGGCGACGACGCTCGCCCCGGCTCCGCCGCGCACTGCCTCCCACATGCGGGAGGCCATCTCAGGCCGTCCGTCCACGCTGGAGGACGCGGCCAGCCTCCGTACCTAGGAGCACCCTCAATGTCCGTCCATCCATCTACTAAACGTTCACTTTGGGCCGTCACCGCCCTCGTCGGGCTGCTCATCGGCCTTTTTGGGACCACGCCGGCCCAAGCTTCCGACGCCGACACACATTCCGTCACTTGGAAAGTCCAGGTGGGCGAGCAGTCCTCGGACTTCGCGATCCAGGGCATGCGGTTCCTTCCCGGCGAGATCTGGATTGACCAGGGAGACTCGATCTCGTTCCTCGCCAAGAGCGCCGAGCCCCATACGGTCAGCTTCGGAACGCCTCCCCTCCCGCCCACGAACTTCAACAACGTATTGGCGGACGCAGTTCCGCCGGTCGGCGGGCGAGTGTTCAACCCATCCGCACCTTGGACCAACTCCGGGATCCTGACGACCATGCCTTCCAGTGCATTTCCGTCGGTGACCTCCTACGTCCAGAAATTCACCTTGAAGGGAAGCTTCACGTTCTACTGCCTGCTGCACGGCAAAATGATGTCGCTGACCGTCCACGTCCAGCCCGCCCACAGTAAATACCCGCATTCGCAGGCCTACTACAACGAGCAGGCCGAAGTGCAAACCGAGCGGATCATCGACGACGGAATGGCGTTGTGGGAGAAGACCGCAGACATGGCGACCCCCACCCACGTTTACGTAGGCGCGAGCGACACGCAGGCCATGGTCATGCGGTTCATCTGGCCAAAGAACACCGTACCCGCCGGCACGACCGTGACTTTCGACATGAGCGCGAACAAAGTATTCGTGCCACACACCGTGACGTTCACCTCGCTGCAACAGAACGGGAAGCCGGTCGACTCCGGCAATATGTTCCCCGCGTTTGCGGGCGGTCCATCGATGTTCAAGGTGACGTTTGACCAAACCGGAACGTGGAAGTACATCTGCGAGTTCCACGACACCATGGGCATGGTCGGCAGCGTGAAGGTCACGCCAAAGTCATAGGTTCCAGCAGGAGACAGGTGGCGGGGGCGCGAGCCTGTTACGGCAGGCTGGCGCCTCAGCGGGAGCCGTAGTTCGGCGCCTCCACCGTCATCTGGATGTCGTGCGGGTGGGATTCCTTGAGGCCGGCTGGCGTGATGCGGACAAACTTGCCGCGCGCCTTGAGCTCAGGGATGGTGGGAGCACCCGTGTAGAACATGGTCTGGCGGAGCCCACCCACCAGCTGGTAAGCAACGGACGCCAGCGGGCCGCGGAAGGCCACGCGCCCTTCGATGCCTTCGGGAATGAGCTTGTCGTCACCGGAAACGTCTGCTTGGAAGTAGCGGTCCTTGGAGTAGGACGTGTTCTTCCCGCGTGACTGCATGGCGCCGAGGGACCCCATACCGCGGTAGCTTTTAAACTGTTTGCCGTTGACGAAGATGAGGTCGCCCGGGGACTCCTCGCAGCCGGCCAGGAGGGAACCGAGCATCACGGTATCGGCACCGGCAACGAGGGCTTTTCCGATGTCACCTGAGTACTGGAGTCCGCCGTCGGCGATCAGCGGCACGCCGGCAGGGATGGCAGCCTTCGCGGACTCGTAAATAGCCGTGATCTGGGGAACGCCCACACCGGCCACCACACGGGTGGTGCAGATGGAGCCAGGCCCAACGCCCACCTTGATACCGTCAGCACCGGCGTCGATCAATGCCTGTGCCCCCTCGCGGGTTGCGGCCTGGCCACCGATAATGTCCACATGTGCGGCAACGGGATCGGATTTCAGGCGGGCAATCATGTCCAGCACACCTTGGGAGTGGCCATTTGCCGTGTCCACGAAAAGGGCGTCTACGCCGGCGTCGATCAGGGTCATGGCGCGCTCCCAACCATCGCCGAAGAAGCCAATGGCAGCGCCCACGCGAAGGCGGCCTTCGTCGTCCTTGGTCGCCAGGGGGTACTGCTCTGCCTTGGTGAAGTCCTTGGTGGTGATGAGGCCCTTCAACCGGCCCTGCTCGTCCACCAGGGGAAGCTTCTCGATCTTGTTGGTGGCCAGCTTGTGCGAGGCTTCCTCGCGGCTGATGCCCACGTGCCCGGTGATGAGGGGCATCTTGGTCATGGCGTCGCTGACGCTCCGCAGCGGGAAGTCCGACTCGGGAATGAAGCGGGTGTCGCGGTTGGTGACGATGCCAAGGAGCCGCCCGTCGGTGTCCACCACGGGCAGGCCGGATACCCGGTAACGGGAGCAAAGCTCATCGAGCTCCTGCAGGGTCGCTTCCGGACCGATGGTCAGCGGGTTGGTGATCATCCCGGATTCGCTGCGCTTGACGCGGTCCACGTGCTCGGCTTGGTCAGCGATGGACAGGTTGCGGTGCACGACGCCGAGGCCGCCCTGGCGTGCCATGGCGATTGCCATGCGCGACTCAGTAACGGTGTCCATGGCGGCAGAAAGCAAGGGGGTCTGCACGCTGATCCGCTTGGAAATACGGGATGAGGTGTCAGCCTCGGACGGAATGACATCGGTGTGTCCGGGGAGCAACAGGACGTCGTCGTACGTCAGGCCAATGAAGCCAAAGGGATTGTGTTCGGGCTGGGTCATGAGTGTGCGCCTCTTACCTGGGTTCTGGGGGCTTAACTGGTAGGGGTTGCAACTGATGACCAGCCCGTCATTACGGGACTGGCCTGTGCATAGTTACTTCAATGGCATATTTACTTCAATGGCGGAACGGGCCGCCGGTATTGAATAAATAGTAGAACCTCAGCGGCAATCGCCATATTCCACGACGCCTGACTGTGAGCAACGGCACGTGCGGTTCTCGTTGCCGGCAGTCCTAGCAGGCCAGCTATTGTTGCCAGCCCGTGGCGGCAAACCAGCGTGCATTGAACGTGTCCCCCATGCTGGCCACATAGGTCTTGGACAGATGGTTGTCATCCAGGTAGACGAACATATTCCCCACCACCGGTGAACACTCGACGCCGTCACACACGAGGTCGGTCATGTCCAGGAACGCTGCGTTAGCGAAGGACCCCTGGACCGCCGCGAAGGGGCTTTGCGGGGCGAGAACATTGGTTTCCTTGGACTTGCAGGCCGCATTGTCCGCACCCTTGGACAGCGCACACTCGGTGACGTTGAAGTTGTACCTGGGGTTATCACGGATGGCTACCACCTGCACACCGAGGTCGTTGAAGGTTTTCACCGTCTGCGCGAAGCCGTCCACCAGCTGCTCGTTTGGGGAGGAAGGGGAAGCATCAGTTCCCACCATGAACACTGCACTTGGCTTGTTGGCCTCCACGTATTTCAACGCGGCGGCGTTGAAGGTGTTGCACTCCGCACTCGCGGCCGGCGTCTCAGGCATCGTCCGACAACCACCCAGGAGCAGGGAGGTCACTTTCCAGTGCTCGGCCTGCGCAAGGGGGGCCAGTGCCCCCATCCACTGCTGAGCGTGGGAGTCGCCGAGCACCACGATGGACTTGGTGGCATCATCGCCGACGTCGTTCTGTTGGCAATTGGCCTGAAGCAGCTTGTCGCTTGGCTTCGACGTGCCTTGGCACGATCCGCCGAGGTTGGCCCAGTCCTTGGGGAGCTGGGCTGCGGTAGGCAACGTCTTGGCACCGGCGCTGACAAGGTTGACATAGCCGGGAAGGAGCGCGGCCGCTCCCGGATTATCGTTGAAAGCCTGGGTCTCGGCGGCCCGTTGATCCATGAGCTGCTTGTACTGGAAGCCCAGCAAGGGCCCGGAGACCAGGGCCAGGCATGCCACGATAGCTATGAGCGCACGGCGCCGTTTCACCTCGGGCCATTTCCATTGCCTAAATGGCTTCTCTACGAATTTGGTGGTGACGAACGCCAGCGTCAGTGCCGTGGCTATGATCACTGTTCCGGAGAGCCACCCGGCGTGGGACTTCCCACTCCAGGCAAGCGCGATGACCAGGATGGGCCAGTGCCACAGGTACAGCGCGTAAGAGTTATCTCCCAGGCGGACCAGGAACTTTGAACTCAGTATCCGGTCCGCTCCCCAGCGGCTTCCGGTTTGTCCCGCCGCGATCACCGCGGTGGCGGCGAGCGTGGGCCACAGGGCAAGGAAACCCGGGAACGCCGTCTGGACCTGGAGGACGATGCCGCAACTGAGCATCGCCGCCACACCTACCCAGCCCATGGCGATCCGGACCGGCTGGCTCAGCTTGAGGAAGGGCAATGCCAGTGCCAGAAGGGTGCCCAGGGCAAATTCCCACAGACGGGCAAAGGTATCGAAGTACGCCACCGCTTGGTTCTGGGCAGTGAAAATGATGGAGTACGTCAGGGACGCGGCAAAGATGATGGCGAAGACGTAGGCCAGGCAGGCACGGTAGCGCAATCGGAAACGGCGGCACAGCAGGGCCACCACGGCAAAGATAACCGGCCACATGATGAAAATCTGGCCCTGGATGGACAGGGACCAGAAGTGCTGCACCGGGCTCGCCAGGCTGTGGTCCGCAGCGTAGTAGTCCACCGCCAAACTTTGCAGGAGCCAGTTTTCAAAGTAGAACAACGAGGCCCAGACCTGATGGACCACATCCACCCACCGCGTTGCCGGCAGGAAGGCGAAAGTGGCTGCGAGGGTTGCGAGCAGCACCACGACGACGGCGGGAAGCAGCCGCCTGAACAAGTGCAGCCAGTGCCTGACGAGGTCCATGGCGCGGCCTTGTTCATAGCGCCTGGTGAACTGCAAGGTCATGAGGAACGCGGAGATCAGCAAGAAGACATCAACACCCCCGGAGACCCTGCCGATCCAGACGTGGTAACTGACCACCATGAGCACAGCCAATGAGCGAAGACCTTGGATCTCGGGCCGGTAATTCGGCTTTCCAACGGCTCCAGCAGCCCTCCTGTCACGTCGGGTGGGGGCTGGGATCGTTGGCGTAATCACGTTGGTGGTTCCTCAAAGCAGCGGCACAAAGTATCCATGTTACGCGGCTCGGTCACAAGCCCCCAGTGGAATGCTCGCCCTGACCGCGTCTTCGCTGTCCATTAGCTCAAATCCAGCTATGCGTTTTCCCAGCCTTCCCTGTGCGCTACCTGTGCTATGCCATCCGTCGCTCGGCCGTGGGCGCGGACACCTTCGCGGCTTCACGGGTCATCGATATCCTGCGGGCCAGGTATTTTGCATCCTGTGTGACCCCGGGCAGCGTGGCGGAGGCTGCGGAATACAGGAACTCCTGGCCAAGGAAGTAGAGCCCGTGAACTTTATCCGCTACTCCCCTGGTTTGCGCCGGGCTGCCGTGCCCGTCAAAAGCCGGCAGCTTCACCCACAAGTAATCCTCGTGGTAACCGGTGCACCATATGATCGTGGCCGCATCGATTTCGGTCCCATCCTCCAAAACTGGTTGACCCCCGGAGACGCCGGCCAGCCTGGGAACCAGGCTCACGCCCGAGGCCGCCAGGTCTTTGGTCTTAGTCCGGATCAGGGGCGCTGCCATGGACTTGAACCTGGGGGCCACCTTCCGTCCGATAGGGGTGTTTAGGTTAAGGATGTGCAAGCCAGCGAACCGGACAATGGGCAAGCCGAAACGGGCCGCCGTCCGCCCGTGCCGCATGGGCAACTCGCCGCTGGGCTTGCCTGCGAGCACAGTGTGGTGGCTACGGCCTGTCTCCAGCGCGATCTCCGCCCCCGAGTTGCCGAGCCCGACCACCAGAACGGTCCCCTGCCGCAATTGCCCCGGATTCTTGTAGTCCTGCGAATGCAGCTGAAGTATCCTCGGGTCCAATTCCGATGCGAAGGGTGGCGTTTTGGGTATGCGGTGCCCACCCCTGGCAATAACCACGTTACTGGCGTGCCATGTGTGATCTTTTGAGATGACGATGAATCTCTGCCCGTTATGGCGGATCTCGTCCACACGGGTAGCCGGACGGAATGGAAGATCGAAGCGGCGGACGTACCCTTCCAAGTAGTCTGCGAGTTCATCCTTCGGGGGAAAGGCCAGGGGGTCGCCTGGGAAGGGAGCCTCCGGAAGTCCGTCGTACTTGGCCGGGGTGAAGAGCCGCAACGAGTCCCACCGTTGACGCCAGGCCTCCCCTGCCCTGGCATTCTCGTCGAGAATCACGAAATCCCGCCCTTCTCGGGCAAGCCAATACCCAAGCGCCAGACCCGCCTGACCACCGCCGACGATGACGGTGTCCACTTCTGTGTGCTGCCTCGTGTCCATGGTGCATTCCTTCCTGCTGGCTCTCGGCAACGGGTGCCGATACAGCCACGCTAGGCGGCCGGGGGCTCGCGCCGCGTCGGGTGAAATACGCATTCCTCGTGGCAGGACATGGGTATTTAGGCGCACTCAAGAGCGCGTAGGCGTGGGTGTCCTCAGCCCTACATCAGCAATGGGCTACGAAAAAGGTAGCGGGCCACCATTGACCAGGCGGTGCTGGAAGGCAAAACTGGTCGCTGCGGCCCTGGAGGGCACCGCGAGTTTGGAGAGAATGTTGCTCACGTGACGGGCGACTGTCTTCTCGCTAAGGTAAAGCTCACGCGCGATGCTCCTGTTCGTGCGGCCGCCCGCAATGAGGCGCAGTACTTCCAGCTCCCTGGCGGTCAGCTGGGACTCGCCTTTGGGCTTTTCGCCGCTTAGTTCCAAGACTTCAGCCACGGCCGGTAGTGCACCAAGATCGACGAATTCGGCCTTGGCAGCCTCGAACTCCATGGCCGCCGAGTCCGCATCGCCCATTGCGGCACATGCCCTGCCCACGAGCACCCTGCAACGCGCTGCCTCGTAGGGCGCTTCCAGGCTGTACCAGAGCCGCCAAGCGCGTCTGCCTGCTTGAAGGGAAGATGCGGGGTCCTCGGCGAGCAGAACTTGGGCTTCAGCCTGGGCGGCAAGTGCCAACTCCAAGGGGCGGCTTTGATGGTTCAAGGGCGCAGCCAATTCATGTGAGGCGGCCTTGGCGGCCTCGAGATTGCCCGCGGCCAGTTCGACGTCGACCAACGCCGGCAACAGGCGACGCCGGTTGGCTGCGTCCGCGCCCTCCACGGCCCGGCGTATGGTGGCCCGCGCCTGCTGCGTCCGGTGCTGGGCCAACTGGAGGAAGGCTATCCCGGGAACGGGTTCGAAGCCCGTCTCTGCCGCCATGGCGTAAGCCGCTCCTGCTTCTTCGAATGAACCCCTCAGCCGAAATACTTCCCCTTGTTGGTACCACGCACCGAAAGTGGCATCAGGATCGCCTTTCCTAACCCGGCCTTCGGCCGAACGGGCCACCGACATTGCGTCGTCCCATGCACCGTGAAGAATGAGCAGCTCTGCACGGTGCGCCTGGCATTGCCCACTGAACATGACCATGTCGGGACGGTCTCCGCACCAGCGTTCCAACGCCACCGTCCACTCTTGGGCGCGTTGGACATCGTGGGCAAGGCGGCAACTGCCCAGCACCGCGCAGTAGATGATTCCCGCAGGAATGGGAGAGACCTCCCCTGCACCCACCGCAACCATGACCTCATCCAGGAGCTGAAGCCCTTCATCCGTATGCCCGAGGGACACTTGCGAGGTTCCTACGCCCAGCAATCCCATTGCCTCCAGGTCCTTGTCATGGGACGCAAGCCCCATGTCCAAGGCGCGGCTGAACAAGGCATGCCCGGCTTCCGGATTGCCGGCACGTAATGAGCCGAGCCCGGCTGGAATGAGCAAGTATCCCTCGGCGGCACTGGGACCTTTCATTCCCTCCAGCAAATGCTTGGCACGCGATAGCCAGCCGTTGCCACGTGCCTCCTCGCCCATGTCCATGAGGAAGAGGACCAGCCAAGCGGCGCAGCGCGCTGCACTGTCCGTATCTCCAAGGGTCAGGAATTCGTCGTGCGCCCTGGAAAGGTAGTCAACGCCTTCCATTGTCAGCCCGAGCAGCATCGCAACCGATGCCGCCAACTCGATGTCCGCAGGCGGCAATCCCCCTTCGGTGTCCGCCCGGGCCAGGTAATCCAACGCATCCCCCCATCGGCGCTCGAAGTACGCCGAGCGGCCGAGGTCCAACGCTGTGGCCGGTGCTGTCATGACTCACCCTGCAGGGTAGCGGCCCGGTGTTCGCCCGAAACCGCCCTAATAGCGTCAGGTTACTGCCGCCGTCGGACGCGTCACAATAGGCCGCCCTACTGGTCCTACGCGTTACTGTCCTACACGGCAAAAGCCCCGGCCACCAAAAACAGTGACCGGGGCTTTGGAGGGCAGTTTAGTGCTGGTGCCCTGCGTGTGCGTCTTCTTCTTCAGCGGGCTTCTCGACAACCAAGGTCTCAGTGGTGAGAACCAAGGCTGCGATGGAAGCGGCGTTGCGAAGGGCCGAACGGGTGACCTTGACGGGGTCGATCACGCCAGCGGCGATCAGGTCCTCGTACTCGCCGGTCTTGGCATTGAATCCGTGGTTGGCTTCAAGTTCGGAGACCTTGGAAACAACCACGAAGCCATCAAAGCCGGCGTTCTGGGCGATCCAACGCAGGGGCTGGATGAGGGCCCGGCGGACAATGCCCACAGCAGCTGCAGCATCCCCCTCAAGCGCCGCAACGGCTTCGGACTCGTCCAGCGCCTTGAGGGCGTGGATAAGTGCGGAACCGCCACCGGAAACGATGCCTTCTTCAAGGGCGGCACGCGTGGAGGAAACAGCGTCCTCGATGCGGTGCTTCTTTTCCTTCAGCTCAACCTCGGTGGCTGCGCCAACCTTGATGACGCCGATGCCGCCAGCGAGCTTGGCCAAGCGTTCCTGCAGCTTCTCCCTGTCCCAGTCGGAGTCCGTACGGGTGAGCTCGGCGCGAAGCTGCGCAACACGATCGGCTACGTCCTCAGCGGTGCCGGCACCATCGACGATCGTCGTGTTGTCCTTGGTAACCGTGATGCGTCGTGCGGTACCGAGGACCTCCAGGCCCACGGTGTCCAGGCTCAGGCCAAGGTCCGGGGAGACAACCTGTGCCCCTGTGAGCGTGGCGATGTCCTGCAGCATGGCCTTGCGGCGATCGCCAAAGCCGGGAGCCTTGACGGCGACAACGTTGAGCGTGCCGCGGATGCGGTTCACGATCAGGGTGGACAGGGCCTCACCCTCGATGTCTTCGGCAATGATGAAGAGCGGCTTGGAGGCCTGCAGTGCCTTTTCCAGCAGGGGCAGGAATTCCTGCAGCGAGGAAATCTTGCCCTGGTTGATCAGGATCAAGGCGTCTTCGAGGACAGCTTCCTGCCGTTCCGCGTCGGTGACGAAGTACGGGGACAAGTAGCCCTTGTCGAACTGCATGCCCTCAGTGAGGACCAATTCCGTCTGCGTGGTGGAGGACTCTTCGATGGTGATGACGCCATCCTTGCCCACCTTGCCGAACGCTTCTGCCAGCAGTTCGCCGACCTCGTCGCTCTGCGCGGAAATAGCAGCAACGTTGGCTACCTGGGTGCCTTCAACTTCGCTGGCGTTCTCCAAGAGACGTGCTGCGATGGCTTCGACGGAAACTTCGATGCCGCGCTTGATCTCACCCGGAGCCGCGCCTGCAGCTACGTTGCGCAGGCCTTCCTTGACCAGGGCCTGGGCCAGGACGGTGGCTGTGGTGGTGCCGTCACCGGCGACATCGTTGGTCTTGGTTGCTACTTCCTTGGCCAACTGTGCGCCAAGGTTCTCGTAGGGGTCGTCAAGTTCGACTTCACGGGCGATGGTCACGCCATCGTTGGTGATCGTGGGAGCGCCCCACTTCTTGTCCAGCACGACGTTGCGGCCGCGCGGACCAAGCGTCACCTTGACAGTGTTGGCGAGCTTGTCGATACCGGCCTCAAGAGACCGGCGGGCAGCATCGTTAAAAGCAAGCTGCTTTGCCATGGTTATGTCCTTTCAAGACGGAAAACCCGCACCGCCGTTGGTCGGAATAGATCCAACGCGGCTGCGGTGCGGGGCTCCAGGAAGTTACTTTACGACGATCGCCAGAACGTCGCGGGCGGACAGAACGAGGTACTCGTTGCCGCCGGTCTTGACTTCGGTTCCACCGTACTTGGAGTAGATAACGACGTCGCCGACAGTTACGTCGACCGGAACGCGGTTGCCGTTGTCATCGAAGCGGCCGGGGCCGACTGCAACAACTTCGCCTTCCTGCGGCTTCTCCTGTGCGGAGTCCGGAATGACCAGTCCGGAAGCGGTGGTCTGCTCTGCTTCGAGCGGGCGAACAACAATACGATCCTCAAGAGGCTTAATCGAGACCGACACTCGGACTCTCCTTTTCATGAGCTGATTCATGGACTAAGAACTAGGGTGCCGATGCGTACATCCGTCGTCGCGGTGCCGGTGGACGCTTGGCGTAGTTAGCACCCTCCGGGGGAGAGTGCTAACTAGACTCTATGTAAGTGGTTAGCACTCGGTCAAGGCGAGTGCCAGCATTTCGTCCATAGGTGAACTCCTACCTGCCCGTCAGGTCGTCGAGGTGGTAGCTCTCGCCGTCGTCGTTTCCGTCAGGCTGGACGACGTCCCGGTTGAGGTACAACACCAGCGCGGACGCCAAGGCTACGACGGCGGAAACCACCAGCGCGATGATCCCGCCTATGCGGGCGCCGCTGTAGAGGTCACGGATCTGCCGCGCTTCATCGGTAGCATCGCTGACGCTCTTGCCGCTGACTGAGTAGGCGGCTGCGTTGAAGGAATCGAGGACGAAGAGGATGACCAGAAAGGCGATGCAAACCACGGCAATCACAGCTCCTGCGATCAAAACAGGACGGGCCGATGCCACGAGCGGGTGACGGTCCGGATGACCTGGAGCCAATGGCGCTACCGGACGCTCCGTGTCCGGGTTGTGGCTGCCGGAGTTGTTGGCGTCGGAGGGCTGCGGGGCTGCGTTGTCTTCCATGAAAACAACCCTAGCTGGCCTGATACCAAGTCACGATGCTGCGACGTAGCCCATTAGGCTTGATGCCATGTCCCACGCACCGCAGGAACAGATTGCCCCCTTGCTGACCACTGAGGGCTGGGAACTCCTTGCCTCCCTGGGCCCCTACCGGGAGGCCGAGGCTTTCACCGTCAACGCCGACCTCCGGAAAGCGGGACACGCGCCCGAACTGGTGGCAGCAGTGCTGACACAGTCACGCCTCCGGACCCGGGCGGAGGCCAAGTTCGGCGAATTCGCGCGTCAAATGCTCTTCACGCAGGCAGGCTTGGAGCAGGCCACGCGGCTGACGGTTGCTGCCCGCCACGCTGAACGTTTTGCCGCATCGGGAATAGCCCACGTAGCGGACCTCGGTTGCGGCCTCGGTGCCGATTCCATGGCGATGGCATCGTTGGACATCGCTGTCACCGCCGTGGAGATTGACGAAACCACTGCGGCCTGCGCCACCATCAACCTCATCCCGTTCCCCCACGCCACGGTGGTGCATTCAGATGCGACGTCGGTGGACCTCGACGGGATCGACGGCGTGTGGATGGACCCGGCACGACGCACCACGTCCACGTCCGGCACCAAGAGGATCTGGGATCCTGAGGCGTTCTCTCCCCCGTTGTCCTTCGTGGAGGCAGTAGCATCCACAGGCCGGGCCGTCGGTGTGAAGATGGGGCCCGGCATACCCCACGACTCCGTTCCGGACGGCTGCGAAGCCCAATGGGTTTCGGTGGGCGGGGATGTCACAGAGGCTGCGTTGTGGTTCAACGCGGTGGCCCGGCCGGGCGTCCGGCGCGCGGCACTTGTCCTCAGTTCGCAGGGCGCCGCGGAAATAACCAGCGGCGAGGATTTCGACGGCGGTCCTGTTGCCGCCGTCGGGCCGGTTGAGGGCTACCTATACGAACCGGACGGCGCCGTGATCCGCGCGGGCTTGGTGGCCGACGTCGCGGAAAAGCTGGGCGGCCACCTGGTGGACGAGCACATCGCCTATATTTGCGCACCCGGACTTCACGACACTCCGTTTGCCCATGCTTACAGGGTGCTTGACGTGATGCCCTACAACGTCAAAGCCCTCAAGTCATGGGTCAAAACCAACGGCATCACTGTGCTGGACATCAAGAAGCGCGGCACATCCGTGACCCCGGAAGAGCTGCGGAAACAGCTGCTCCCCGGGAAACCGGACAAGTCACTCACGGCCAAGACCGCCACCTTGGTCCTCACCCGGATCGGCGAAGAGAGGGTGGCAATCGTGGTGGAGGCTGCGTCCTTTGCCACGGGCAGCGTGGAAGCCTAGCGGCGCGAGAATTCCGAGGCTTCCCGCACCTGCCCCGGCGTGGGACGCACACCGGTGTAAAGGACAAATTGTTCCTCGGCTTGGATGGCAATGACCTCGGCGCCGGTGATAACGGGCTTTCCGGCTCGGCGCGCCGCTGCGATGAGCGGAGTCTCCGAAGGCAGTGCGACGACGTCGAACACCACCTCCGCGGCCGCGATAGCTGCGTCATCAAAGGACTGGACCGCTTCATCTGAGCCGGCCATGCCCAGTGGCGTGACGTTGATGATGAGGTCGGCAGTGGACCCGTTGACCTCGGCCTGCCATTCAAAACCGTAGAGACCCGCCAGCGCACGGCCGCTGGTTTCGTTGCGGGCCACAATGGTGACCGCAGTGAAGCCGGCATCCCGCAGGGCAGCTGCAACAGCTTTGGCCATGCCACCGGCACCACGGAGCAGGACGGTATGGCTGTTGGGGACTTCGTGGTCTTTCAGCAGCCGCGCGATGGCGATGTAGTCAGTGTTGTAGGCGGTCAGGATGCCGTCGTCGTTCACAATGGTGTTGACCGAATCGATGGCCTTGGCCGATGGGTCCATGACATCGACAAGGGCGATGACGTCTTCCTTGTACGGCATGGACACCGCCGCTCCCCGGATCGGAAGGCCGCGGATACCGGCAACGGCAAGCGCGATGTCCGTTGGGGCGAACGCCTTATAGACAAAGTTCAAGCCGAGCAGATCATACAAGTAGTTATGGAACCGGGTGCCGATGTTGCTGGGCCGGGCCGCGAGCGAAATGCACAGGGACATGTCTTTGTTCAGGATGGGCATCCACCCATTTAACACCTCGGCCACCGGCAAGAAACGTAGTTCGCCCTGCATTAGACTTGAGCCGACCGCTGGCGGCCCTGCAGCGGGGCCGTGTCCGGCTCAGACAAGACCAACGAGGGGACTACGTGCAGATTGATTTTGCGCCATCCAGGCAATCGACACTGGGTGTGGAATGGGAGCTGGCGCTCGTCAATGCACGTACGGGAGAACTGGTCTCCGTAGCAAATGAGGTCCTCAAAGGCGTCGCTGCAAACCACCCCGACCTCAACGAAGACGACGAGCACCCGCACATCAAGCGTGAACTCCTTCTCAATACCGTCGAACTGGTGACCGGGATCTGCGAAACCGTCCAAGAAGCCAAGGAAGACCTGAGCCGGTCCCTGGCAGCCGTCCGCGAAGTCACGGACCCCATGGACGTTGAAGTATTTTGCGCTGGAAGCCACCCCTTCAGCCCGCCCCTGCTGCAACCCGTCACCGACAAAGAGCGCTACGCCAAGTTGATCGAGCGCACCCAATGGTGGGGACGCCAAATGGTGATCTATGGTGTGCACGTCCACGTGGGCATCGACCGCCGCGATAAAGTCCTGCCGATCCTGGACGGCCTGGTGAACTACTTCCCGCACTTCCAGGCCCTCTCCGCCTCCAGTCCGTTCTGGGCAGGCGAGGAAACCGGCTATGCATCACAGCGTGCCTTGATGTTCCAGCAGCTTCCCACTGCAGGCCTTCCCTTCCAGTTCGAGACTTGGGAAGCGTACGAGTCCTATGTCCAGGACATGTTCACCACCGGGGTGATCGACTCCACCTCCGAGATCCGCTGGGATATCCGTCCGGTTTCGAACTTGGGCACCATCGAAATGCGTATCTGCGACGGTTTGGCCAGCCTCGAGGAAGTGGGCGCAATTGCTGCGCTCACCCAATGCCTGGTGGATGAGTTCTCCACCATCCTGGACGCAGGCGGTTCCATTCCCACTATGCCGCCGTGGCATGTGCAGGAAAACAAGTGGCGCGCTGCCCGCTATGGGTTGGAAGCCATCATCATCCTCGACGCCCAAGGCAACGAGCAGTTGGTCACCGAGCACCTGGCAGAAACTGTTGCGAGGTTGGAGCCGGTGGCAGCGAAGCTTGGCTGCACGGATGAGCTGGCGGACGTCCTTAAGATCATCGAACGCGGCGCCAGCTACCAGCGCCAACGCCGGGTAGCGGCAGAGCATCACGGCGACCTGCGCGAAGTTGTCATGGATCTGGTTCAGCAGATGCGCAAAGGGCCGGACGCGTAGCACCGCCTCCTGAAACCGCCTGGCACCGCTCCATGAAACTAGGCCGGCACCGACACCGTGGTCACCGGCATGGACGAGTCCGGAGCGAAAGACACACCGCTCGGACCAACTCCCGCCATCACCAACTGTGCCCCGAGCGCGGCCACCATGGCCCCGTTGTCCGTGCAGAGGTTGAGGGGCGGAACGTGGAGCTTGATGCCGGCGGAGGCACAGCGCTGGGCCGTCAGCTCCCTGAGCCGGGAGTTGGCCGCGACTCCCCCACCGAGCAGGACATCGCTAATGCCATGCTCTTTGCAAGCCAGGACGGCCTTGGACGTGATGACATCCACCACGGCTTCCTGGAAGGACGCGGCAATATCGGCAACGGGCACTTCGTCTCCGCGGGCTTCGAACTGTTCAACGCAACGGGCCACGGCCGTCTTCAGGCCGCTGAAGGACCAGTCATAGCGGTGCGGTCCCTTGGCTTCGGCTGTGCCCATGTACTTGGGCTGTGTCAGTCCGCGCGGGAAACGGATGGATTTCGGGTTGCGAAGCCGGGCGAGTTTGTCGATCGCCGGTCCACCGGGATAACCCAGGCCGAGAATCCTGGCCACTTTGTCGTAAGCCTCTCCGGCGGCGTCGTCGATGGTGGAACCGAGAAGTTCCACATCGCCTGTGATGTTCCGGATCCGCAGGATCTCTGTGTGCCCGCCGGAGACCAGAAGCGCGCCCAACGACGCTGGCAACTGTCCGGCGTCGGACGACTTTCCGTCGAGCAGCCCAACACCAACGTGCGCCACCAGATGGTTGATCGCGTACAGCGGTTTTCCGGTTGCCACCGCGAGCGCCTTGGCAGCACAGACACCCACCATGAGGGCACCTGCGAGGCCGGGCCCCGATGTCACGGCGATGGCGTCGATGTCTTCCAACGTGACCCCGGCCTCGTGCAACGACTCTTGGAGCGTCGGCACAAAAGCATCCAGATGGGCCCGTGAAGCGATCTCGGGGATGACCCCGCCAAAGCGGACATGCTCGTCCATGGACGAGGACACTGTGTTGGTCAGCAGCGTGGTTCCGCGGACAATTCCGACGCCGGTCTCGTCACAGGATGATTCGATGCCCAGGACCAGCGGCTGCTTGGGAAGTGCGGCGCTCACCAGGTGGCTCCTTCTGTGGGGGTGGATTCGTTGGGACGCGGTCCGGCCAGCGGCAGGCGCATGATCAACGCGTCGGTTCCGTCGCGGTAGTACCGCGGGCGAATGTGGATCTGTTCAAAGCCGAAGCGAAGGTAGAGCTTCTGGGCCCTGGGGTTGTCTGCCCGCACCTCCAGGAGAACGTCCGCCGCATGCCGGCGTCGGGCTTCGTGGATCAGTTCGGTCAGGATCGCTGAGCCGATCCCCTTGCCTTCGAATTCAGGCACGACGGCGATCGTCTGGACATCGGCGATGGGCTCGATGCACATCAGGCCGGCGTAGGCGACGATCTCCCCCGCGACCTCAGCCACCAGGTAGCGCCTGGTTTCGGGCTGGGCGAGTTCGTCGAAAAACATCTGCAGCGGCCAGGCATCGACGGGAAATAGCCGGCGTTCAAGGGCCTCGACGGCGGGAATGTCGGCTTCGGTCATCTCACGCAGGCAAACCCCCGCGAGCTCGAGTTGGGGAGGCAGTTTCACGGTTTCCGTCCCATCAGAGCGCCCGCTTCCTAGGGCCCGGCACTTGGGCGTCCGATTCCCGTAAGTACAAGGGAGTGGAGTCCAGCAGCGGTTTGCCTGCGGTGAGCCGGGCCATCGCAAACTGGCCCAAGGCCGCTGCGTTCGGCTGCGCATCGGCGAAGTCCGCGTCGGCGCGCAGGACGTCCGGATAGAGGCCCGCACCAGCACCGAACACGGGGAGGTCGGGCAAATCGGCAGCGAACCCGACATGAGGACCGTCCAGCAATTCAGGCAATTGGCCCTCTGTGGCCGCGTATCGAGCCCAGTAGACCTCTTTGCGCCGTGCGTCGGTGGCAACGAGGAACTCAGGAGCCGCTGCGGTGGACTCGGCCACCTCCAATGCAATGGCGTCCAAACTCATGAGCCCATACAGGGGCTTGTTCCACACAAAAGCCAGCGTCCGGGCGGTTGCAATGCCGGAGCGCAATCCCGTGAAGGGTCCAGGCCCGACGCCGGTCACGATCGCATCGATGTCCGCTCCCGTAACCCCTGCGCCGGCCAGGAGCTTTTCGATTCCCGGGGCGAGGACTTCGGCATGGCTCCGGGTGTCCTCCGTGGCGAAGGAGTCGATGACTCCTTCCATCGCGATGTCCGAAATGAGGGCCGCACTGGCAACTGCGGAGGTGTCTATGGCCAAAATAAGCATCAGTTTCCTCCCCCAAGGGACGTGGACTCCAGCAGTTCCGGAGCTTCGGACCAGCGCGGCCCGAAGCCGCGGAAGACCATGGTGCGGGGTTCGTCGTCGTCATCGGTATCGAAGTCCATAACCTGCTCCGTGCCGGCCGCAACAGACTCTCCGCCCACCGAGCGATGCAAGTCCACTTCAAGGCGGCTCTCGGAGAGATGCTCCACCCGGTCACGCCCCCACTCCACCACCGTCACGGCGGTGTCCATGGTGTTTTCCAAGTCGATGTCGTCGATTTCGGCCGCCGATTCGAGCCTGTACGCGTCAACGTGGACCAGGTCCGGGCCGCCGGGACGGGGGCCTTCCGGAAGATTCGGGTGGATCCTCACCAACACGAAGGTGGGCGAGATGATACCTGCGCGGACCCCGAGTCCCTCCCCGAGGCCTTGGGTGAAAGTCGTCTTGCCGGCGCCAAGTTCTCCTGTGAGGACCACGAGGTCCCCGGCCTCCAGCAGCCCGGCGAGCGCGGCAGCGAGCGCGTGCGTTTGTTCCGCCGTCGTGACCGTTACGGTCCGCTCCCATTGTGGTCCGTTCACGGGGTCGCCGTCCCGGTGGGCTGGGTAGGCAGCTCGTTCAGGTAACTGCGGGGAACCCTTGGGCTGATGCGCGTGACGATCTCGTAGTTGTTGGTGCCCGCAGCCGCTGCCCAGTGGTCCGCGGTCGGTCCGCCGTCGGCTCCATCACCGAAAAGCACGGCTTCGGCGCCCTTGAGGGCGGTTGCTTCCTCCGCCGTCAGCGGCCCGAGGTCGATGACCATTTGGTCCATCGCGATTCGGCCGACCACCGGATAGTTTGTGCCGGCGACGCGTACGGGGCCACCTGTCGCGATGCGGGGCACGCCGTCGGCGTATCCCAACGGCACCAGGCCCAGGGTGCTCTCTTCCTTGGTCCGGTAGTTCAGGCCGTAGGAGACGCCCTGTCCCTGCGGCACCTTTTTACAGTTGGACAACAGTGTGCGGACGGTCATGGCGGGGTGGAGGCCGAGCTCAGCGGAGGTGACGCCGTCGAACGGTGACAGTCCGTAGACGCCCAAGCCGACCCGGACCAGGTCAAAGTGCGAGTCGGGGCGGGACAATGTGGCGGGTGTGTTGGCGATATGCCGCACTTCGGTATCCACACCGGCGTCCTCGGCGATGGCGATGGCTTCACGGAACAGTTCCAGCTGGGCATCCGTTTCAGGCCGCTCCGGCTCATCGGCCACAGCAAGGTGCGAGAAGATTCCCACCACCCGGAGAAGGCCCTGGTCCTGGTAGTCCATTGCCTGTCCCACCAGGTGGTCCCATTCCCCAATGGGGCAGCCATTGCGGCCCAAGCCGGTGTCGACTTTAAGGTGCACGCGTGCCGGGCGCTCCTGGTCGCGGGCGGCGGCGACCACGGCGTCCAGCTCCCACCCGGAAATTCCGACGTCGATGCCCGCGGCGACAGCTGCCTGGAAGTTGCTCTCGGTGGTGTGCAGCCAGGCAAGCAGTGGCGATTCGATTCCCGCGGCGCGCAAGGCGAGCGCCTCGGAGATGTGCGCGACACCAAGCCACGCCGCTCCGGCGTCGAGTGCGGCGCGGGCGACTTGCACGGCTCCGTGACCGTAAGCGTCGGCTTTCACAACCGCCATCACAGCTGCGGGGGAGGCAATACCGGCGAACTGGCGGACGTTGTGCCGCACGGCTTCGAGGTCGATCAGCGCGGAACGTTCAAGCACCGCCGATCTCGCGATGGGGGTGGTGGACCCGATACCGATATCTGCAGCTGCTTCGTAAGTCACCCTAGAGATTCTAGTGCTGCCAGTGATACGGGCTTAATCAGAGGTTGGTGACTGGTCAGTTTTGGCAGACGTCTGTTGCGAAAAAACCTACTGGGCATCGGACAGGTGCGCGATGGTTGCCTTGGCGCGCCGCTGGGCGCCAGCGGGTATGTCTTTCAGGATCGGCTCCAAGAACGCGAACCGCCGGATCCACTGGCTCGACTGCCGTTCCTTCCGGGCGTTGGCGCGCTGCCACCAGTCGGCAATGTCGCCCCAGCCGGGCGCGGCCAACGAGCCTCCCACCTGCTGGACGGCGAGGGACGCGCACAAGTTCGCGAACCGCAACCTGTCCCCGAGCCGCCACCCCGCCAACGAACCCATGATGAAGGCCGCGCTAAAGCAGTCTCCGGCGCCGGTGGGATCGTAGGCCGACACCGGCAGCGACGGCACCCACTCCTCCTCCCCTGTCTCCGAGTCCACGGCCACGGCGCCTTGCACGCCGAGCGTCACCACGGCCACGGGAACGCGATCGGCCAACGAGTACAGTGCTGCCCAAGGATCGTCCTTGCCCGTGAAGGCCATGGCTTCAGGAGCGTTGGGCAGGAAGGCGTGGAAATTCTCCAGTTGGTCCAACCGGCGCTCGGACCACTTTCCGCTGGGATCCCAGCCCACCACTCCGAAGAGTTTTGTGCCCGCGGACTTCACCGCATGCATCCATGGTTCGAGTTCTTCGCCCAGATCGGCGACGGCGGCCAAGGCCTTGGGTGGTTCGCCCATCAGCTCTGTGGCACTGATCGGGGCCGGGTGCCCATGGGTGACCATGGAGCGGTCCTGGTTGACGCACATGGACACCGTTACCGGGGAGTGCCAACCGGGCACCCGTTGGGACAACGAAAGGTCCACGTGCTCTTGGCTTTCAAGGATCTGCCAGTTGTAGTCGCCATATCCGTCATCACCGAAGGTGGCGGCGAGGCTCGTGCGCAGGCCCAGTCTGGCCGCAGCGATTGCCTGGTTGGCCACCCCGCCGGGGCAACTCCCCATTCCTTCGGACCAGACTTCGGTGCCCGGCTCGGGCGAGTGAGGCAGGCCCGTGAAGATGATGTCTTGGAAAACCGTTCCCGTGAGTAAAAGATCGCAGGCTCCGGTCGCATCCTTGCGCACGGCCGCAAGGGGATCGAAGCGGCGCTGGGGCAAAGCGTCCATGCACCGCACACTACGCTGCGGCCACTTTGCTGCATAGACTCAACCCATGCGGCTCATGATCGCCGGCGGCGGCGGATTCAGGGTTCCCCTGGTGTACCGGGCCCTTTGCTCGGGTCCCTTCGCGGGGCTGGTCAGCGAACTGGTCCTTTACGACGTCGACGCTGGGCGCTTGGCCGCCATTGACGCGGTGCTACGGGACATGCCGGTGGCCGAAGGTTGCCGGCCCGTCGTCGTGGTTTCCACCGATCTGGCCAGGTCCTTGGCGGGGACGGATATGGTCTTTTCCGCGATCCGTCCAGGTGGCACAGCCGGGCGCATCGCGGACGAACGCATCGCTTTGGACCTGGGCCTGCTGGGCCAGGAAACCACCGGAGCGGGCGGCATTTCCTACGCGCTGCGGTCCATTCCCACCATGCTGGAGCTGGCCGAAGCCATGCGGGCCCATTGCCCCGATGCGTGGCTGATCAATTTCAGCAACCCGGCAGGCATGGTCACCGAGGCGTTGGTCCCGGTGCTGGGACGTCGGGTCATTGGCATCTGCGATTCCGCTGGCGGGCTGGTGCAGCGCGCCGCACGCGCCGCGGGCGTTCCGTTAGGCGACGGAAAGCTCGACGGCGTGGGCTACTACGGACTGAACCACCTCGGTTGGCTTTATCGGCTGGCGCCCGCAGGCCACGACGTCCTGCCCGATCTGTTGGCTGACCACCAAGCCCTCGAATCGATGGAAGAGGGCCGCTTGTTTGGGCAACACATGCTGCAAAAGCTCCGCTGCCTACCCAATGAGTACCTCTATTACTACTACGAGACGGACCACGCCACCGCTGCCATCCGGGCCCTGAAGGAAACACGCGGGGCCGCCATCCACCATCAGCAGGACGCCCTGTACCCAGCCTTGACGGCTTCCTCCCATGCCTACGCGCTCTGGGAATCCGCCCGACGTGCCCGGGAGGAGGGCTACTTGGCCGAGGCGCGCAAGAACGGAGAGGAGCGTGACGAGGATGATCTCGCCGGCGGTGGGTATGAGCGCGTTGCCTTGTCCGTGATGCGGGCCTTGGCTGGCGGGGGAAGCACCGAATTGATCCTGAACGTGCCAAACTTCCCTGTGGCCGCATCGTTGCGCCCTGGAACTGGCTCGCCCGAAACCGGCTCGCCCAAAACTGCCGTGCCCGGCTTGCCCGAGACCGCCGTAGTCGAGGTGCCCTGCGAAGTCACATCCGACGGCGCCCTGCCGCGCGCGCAGGAACGGCCCGCCGGGCAGTTCCTGACCTTGATGCGGCACGTCAAGGAAGTGGAGCAGTTGACCATCCGGGCCGCGCGGGACGGTGACCGGGAAGCGGCCCTCCAGGCTTTCGCCGCGCACCCGCTCGTGGGATCCACAGCAATCGGAAAACAGTTGTTGGAAGGATACGAGACGGCTTTCCCGGCCCTTCGGTCCTTGTGGGCGCGCGATTCCGGCCTCAGTTAAAGACCGCCTCAGTTAAAGCAAACTTCGATTAAAGCACACCTCGGTTAACACGCGGCTTTGCCAACACGCGCCTCTGGTTAGCGCAGGCCGCATAGCCTGACGCCACTACAGCGCGACGCAGGAGTACTGTTTTCTGCAGGGCAAAGATGGTTTTGCTGTGGCTGTCAGGAGGAAGTTTGTGCCGTTGATCCGCCGTGTGGCGTTGCTTTCCTTGCATACTTCCCCCATGGAGCAACCCGGCGCCGGGGATGCCGGAGGCATGAACGTCTACGTACGGGCACTGGCCATGGCCATGGCGGAATCCGGTGTGGAGGTAGAGATCTTCACCCGCTCCACCAAAGCCGGCCAACCCGCCGTCGAACATCCCGGGCCCGGCGTCTGCGTCCACAACGTCCTGGCAGGGCCGCCCCGGAAGCTGCCCAAGGAGGAGCTCCCCGAACTCTTGCACCAAATGGTGGAACAGATCGACAAGATCCGCCACCAGCAACTCCACGGCCGCTATGACGCCATCCATTCGCATTACTGGGTCTCCGGAGTGGCCGGCTTGGAGTTGTCCGAACTGTGGGGTGTTCCACTGGTGCACAGCATGCACACCATGGCCAAGGTCAAGAACCTGGTCCTGGAAGCCGGCGAACGGCCGGAACCGAGGCGTCGCGAGGACGGCGAGCAGCGAATCGTGGACGGCGCCTCCCGGCTCATCGCGAATACGTCCGCGGAAGCCGCTGAACTCGTTTCCCACTACGGCGCGGACATCGACCGGATAGATGTGGCGCCTCCGGGCGTGGACCTTAAGGTGTTCACGCCGTCGTTCCGCAGGAAGGCACGGACAGAGCGCAAGGTCAGGCCGGACAGTTTCCATCTTGTCTTTGCCGGAAGAATCCAACGCCTCAAAGGTCCCCAGATCTTCGTCAAAGCCGCGGGCATCCTGCGCAAGCGCCGTCCGGATATCGACCTTGAATTGACTATCCTAGGTTCGCTCAGTGGCGCCAAAGACTTCAACCTCCAGCAAATCATTGACGAAGAGGGACTGCACGACGTCGTCACCCACCGCCCGCCGGTGATCGCACCCGAGCTCGCCGGCTGGTTTAGATCTGCCGACGTGGTGGTCATGCCGTCCTTCAGTGAATCCTTCGGACTGGTTGCCTTGGAAGCACAGGCGTGCGGGACCCCGGTAGTGGCTACCAATGTCGGCGGCCTGTCCAGGGCTATTTCAGACGGCCGCACCGGCATCCTGGTGGACGGCCACAACCCCAGCCACTGGGCTGATGTCCTGGAGGACTTGTTCGACGACGCGCAGACGCGCGAAGACATGGGTAGGCTTGCCGCGGTGCATGCTGAATCATTCGGCTGGAAGCACACGGCCGACATCACGATGGAAAGCTACCGCGAAGCGGCCTCAGGGCTGCTCGTCCCACGGCATTAACGACCCTCCGCCGGTTCACGGGTACGGCCTGATAGGTTGATGCGAAACGTAGGCTATCCGGGGATTCCCGTTTCCCGCCGCCTACGCGCAGCGCAAGCCCTGAGCCGAAGGACAACGATGTCTGAGAATAAGGTCCCCTCCGATCTGGACATTGCCCACAACGCCGCCATCTTGCCCATCGAGGAAATCGCCACGCGCGCATGCATTCCTGCGGACGCTTTGGAGCTCTACGGCCCCTACAAGGCCAAGATCCTGCCCGGGAAGCTGCGCCTCCAAGACAGTAAAGCGCCCGGCAAGGTGGTCCTGGTCTCTGCCATGTCGCCTACTCCTGCCGGGGAGGGGAAGTCCACAACAACCGTGGGTCTTGCCGACTCCTTGGCGCGGGCCGGACACAAGGTCATGATCGCGCTTCGCGAACCCTCGCTGGGACCGATCCTTGGCATGAAGGGCGGGGCCACGGGAGGCGGCTACTCGCAGGTGTTGCCGATGGATGACATCAACCTGCATTTCACGGGTGATTTCCACGCCGTCACCTCGGCCAACAATGCGCTGATGGCTTTGGTGGACAACCATATCTTCCAAGGAAATGCGCTCGGAATCGATCCGCGCAGAATGACCTTCAAGCGCGTCTTGGACATGAACGACCGCTCATTGCGGGAAGTGGTCATAGGCCTGGGTGGACCAACCCAAGGGGTACCACGGCAAGACGGTTTCGACATCACGGTGGCCTCGGAGATCATGGCGGTTTTCTGCCTGGCCAGCGACCTCGACGACCTGCGACGCCGCTTAGCGAACATCACTTTCGGCTACACCTATGACCGGGCGCCGGTCACTGTCGCGGACCTCGGTGTTGAGGGAGCACTGACCCTGTTGCTCAAGGACGCGATCAAGCCAAACCTCGTCCAGACCATAGCCGGAACGCCCGCGCTGGTTCACGGTGGCCCTTTCGCCAATATCGCGCATGGATGCAATTCCCTCATAGCAACGCGCACGGCTACCCGGCTCGCGGACATTGTTGTCACCGAGGCCGGGTTCGGCGCTGACCTTGGGGCCGAAAAGTACATGGACATCAAGGCAAGGATCTCGGATGTGGCGCCTTCCGCCGTCGTGGTGGTTGCGACAGTCCGGGCCCTCAAAATGCAAGGCGGCGTCCCCAAGGACCAACTCAGCGAGCCCAATGTGGCGGCGGTGGCCGCAGGAGTCGCCAACCTCAAACGGCACCTGGGCAACGTGGCCAAATTCGGGATTTCCCCGCTGGTCGCGATCAACAAATTCGGAACGGACACCGCCGAGGAACTCCAGTGGCTGCTGGATTGGTGCCGGGCAGAAGGTGTCCAGGCCGCCGTGGCCGATGTATGGGGCAAGGGCGGTGGGGGCGACGGCGGCGACGACCTGGCCGCCAAGGTGGCCGCTGCGCTGGAGGCTCCGTCGTCTTTCCGTCACCTTTACCCGCTGGAGCTCAGCATCGAGGACAAGATCACCACGATTGTGCGCGAGATTTACGGTGCCGACGGCGTGGAGTTCTCGGTCCCAGCGTTGCGGCGTTTGGCCGAGATTGAGAGAAACGGGTGGAGCGGGCTACCGGTGTGCATGGCCAAGACCCAGTACTCGTTCACCGATGACGCCACCAAACTGGGTGCCCCAAGCGGATTCACGGTCCACGTCCGGGAGCTCATCCCTAAGACGGGCGCAGGTTTCATCGTGGCGTTGACCGGTGCTGTGATGACGATGCCCGGGCTTCCCAAAGAACCGGCAGCGATGCGCATGGACGTTGACGCCCAGGGCAACCCCACGGGCCTCTCCTAGGGCCGCCCAGCAGCGTAGCAAACGGCAGGCGCCCTCCCACCTTGGGTGGAAGGGCGCCTGCAGAAGCTATTCGGTTTTAGCGTTCGATGTCGCCGCGGATAAAGGCCTCGACCTTTTCGCGGGCGATGTCATCGTTGAACTGCTCCGGCGGGGACTTCATGAAGTAGCTGGAAGCCGAGAGCAGCGGGCCGCCGATGCCGCGGTCCAGGCCGATCTTCGCTGCACGGATGGCATCGATGATCACACCCGCAGAGTTCGGTGAGTCCCACACTTCGAGCTTGTACTCCAGGGACACGGGGGCGTCGCCGAAGTTGCGGCCCTCGAGGCGGACGAAGGCCCACTTGCGGTCATCAAGCCACGCAACGTAATCGGACGGTCCGATGTGGACATCGTCAGCATGCAGTACGGCCTCGACGTTGGAGGTCACGGCCTGCGTCTTGGAAATCTTCTTGGACTCGAGGCGGTCCCGCTCAAGCATGTTCTTGAAGTCCATGTTGCCGCCGACGTTGAGCTGGTAGGTGCGATCCAGCGTGACGCCGCGGTCTTCGAAGAGCTTGGCCATGACGCGGTGCGTGATGGTGGCACCGATCTGGCTCTTGATGTCATCTCCCACGATCGGAATGCCGGCTTCGGTGAACTTGTCAGCCCATTCCTTGGTTCCGGCGATAAATACGGGCAGGGCGTTGACGAAAGCCACGCCGGCGTCAATGGCACACTGTGCGTAGAACTTTGCGGCCTGTTCGGAACCCACCGGCAGGTAGCACACCATGACATCGGCTTTCGCTTCACGAAGGGCCGCAACGATGTCGACGTTTTCCTCGGGAGCTTCGACGATGGTTTCGCGATAGTACTTGCCCAAGCCATCCAAGGTGTGGCCGCGCTGGACAGTTACGCCGGTGGAAGGAACGTCGGCGATCTTGATGGTGTTGTTTTCGCTGGCGCCGATGGCGTCCGCAAGGTCCAAGCCCACCTTTTTGCTATCGACGTCGAAGGCAGCAACGAACTGGACGTCATTGACGTGGTACTGACCGAACTCAACGTGCATCAGACCCGGGATCGTGGCCGTAGGGTCGGCGTCACGGTAGTACTGAACACCTTGGACCAGCGATGCAGCGCAGTTACCTACGCCGACAATGGCAACACGAATCGGATGTGAAGACACGGAACTCCTTTTGAGACTAAACCTCAGGTGCCTCGCGCCGTTCCAAATGGTTTCGGAACGCGACGAATGGGCACGGCGCCACTTGGCGCACACCTTGCATTGTATCGAACACATCGGGGGCAGGTTTTGTTCCCGCCACGTTGGCCACCGGCCCCCGATGTTCGACTCTGCAGCCTCCTGCTACTTCTGTGCCCAGAGGTTGATATCAGATTCGACGGCAAACTCATCGATCGCGGTCAGCTCATCCGTGGTGAAAGCAAGGTTGTTGATGGCGCTGAGAGTGTCCTCCAGTTGTGCCACGCTGGAGGCACCAACCAGGGCGGAGGTCACCGGGGAACCCTTGGGCTGGTCACGAAGGATCCAGGCAATGGCCATCTGTGCCAGGGTCTGGCCACGGCCCTCAGCGATGGCCTTGAGGCCGCGCACGCGGTCCAGCTTTTCCTCCGTCAACTGGGATTCGGACAGGAAGCGGTCCTTCGCAGCCCTGGAATCTGCAGGAATACCGTTGAGGTAGCGGTTGGTGAGCATCCCTTGGGCCAGTGGCGAGAACGCGATGGATCCCGCGCCCACCTGGTCCAAGGCCTCGTACAGGTTGGGGGAACCATTCTCCGTCCAACGGTTAAGCATGGAATAGCTGGGCTGGTGGATGAGCAGGGGTGTTCCGAGCTCTTTCAGGATCCGGGCCGCCTCGAGCGTCTGTTCGGGAGTGTAGGAGGAGATGCCGGCGTAAAGGGCCTTGCCTGAGCGGACGGCGTAGTCGAGGGCGCCCATGGTCTCTTCAAGCGGCGTCTCGGGGTCCGGGCGGTGGCTGTAGAAGATGTCCACGTACTCCAAGCCCATCCGCTCCAAGGACTGGTCAAGGCTGGAGATGAGGTATTTCCGGGATCCCCACTCGCCGTAGGGGCCGGGCCACATGTAGTAGCCGGCCTTGGTGGAGATGATGAGTTCATCGCGGTAGGGCTTGAAGTCTTCCTTCAGGTGGCGGCCGAAGTTCGTTTCGGCAGATCCGTCCGGAGGCCCGTAGTTGTTGGCCAGGTCAAAGTGGTTCACGCCGAGATCGAACGCGCGGCGCAGGATGGCGCGCTGTTCATCGAAGCGTTTGTCATCACCGAAGTTGTGCCAAAGGCCCAGCGAGATCGCAGGGAGTTTGAGTCCGCTGCGTCCGACGCGGCGGTAGGGCATGGTCTCGTAGCGGTCGTCCGCAGCCGAATAAGTCATACGTTCTATCCTGCCACTGCCGGTTGCGGGGTGACGGCGCTGTCCGCAATGTGGGCGCCGTCACCCCGACGTCGTGGTTTTTCTTTGGAAAGGCGTCCTAGGATACGCGCACGACGACGGCGCTGGCACCCGGGAGCGTCAAGGTCTGGTCCTCGAGGACTGCTTTTTCGTCGGTGGCCAACAGCAGGGTGCCGGTGAGCGGTAGCTCAAGGGCGTCATCCCCGAAGTTGCACACCACGCGAACGCTGCCCACTCCCCCGTGGCTGCGGGAGAACTGCAGCCAGCGATCGTCGTCGTCGAACTCTACGAACGTCTCCCCGAATCCTCCCTCGACCAGTTCAGGCGTATTCCGGCGCAGCTGTGCTAAATCCTTGTACAGCTGGAGCAAGCGCGCATGCTCACCCTCTCCGGCTTCAGCCCAGTTGAGCTTGGAGCGCAGGAAGGTTTCCGGGTCCTGGGGATCCGGGACCACATTGGGATCCCAGCCCATGCGTTCGAACTCCTTGATCCGGCCCTCGGCTGTGGCTTTGCCAAGCTCCGGTTCCGGGTGGGAGGTGAAGAACTGCCACGGTGTGGACGCGCCGAACTCCTCGCCCATGAACAGCATCGGCGTGAAGGGGGACGTCATGGTCAGGACAGCACCGACTGCCAACCTGCCGTAGGACAGGGATGCGGTAATCCTGTCTCCTATGGCCCGGTTGCCGATCTGGTCGTGGTTTTGGAGGCAGACCACCAGTGCCGAAGGGTGCGCCAGATCGTGGCGGATGGGGCGCCCGTGATGCCGGCCGCGGAAGCTGGAATAGCTGCCATCATGCAGGAATCCATGCTCCAGGACCTTTGCCAGCACGGCGAGTGAATCGAAGTCCGAGTAGTACCCCGTTGTCTCCCCGCTCAAGTTAACGTGGACGGCGTGGTGGAAGTCATCGCTCCACTGGCCCTCCAGTCCATAACCGTTGTCCTTGCGCGGGTAGATGAGGCGAGGATTGTTCAGGTCCGATTCCGCGATGAGCGTCCTCGGGATCCCGGTCTCCGCCTCGATAAGATCCCCCAGCGCCCCGAATTCCTCGAGGATGTGCACTGCGCGTTCGTCCCGCAGGGCGTGCACCGCATCGAGTCGGAGGCCGTCCACGTGGTAGTCACGGAGCCACATCGCCGCGTTCTCGAGGATGTACCGCCGGACGTCGTCGGACCCGGGCCCGTCGAGGTTCACCGAGTCGCCCCAGGTATTGCCCTCGCCCGACTTCAGGTACGGGCCGAATTTGGGCAGGTAGTTTCCGCTGGGACCCAGGTGGTTATAGACAACATCCTGGATGACACCCAGCCCGGCGGCATGGGCGGCATCCACGAAACGCTGGTACGCCGCAGGACCACCGTAGGGCTCATGGACGGCGTACCAGAGGACGCCGTCGTAGCCCCAGTTATGGACTCCATTGAAATCGTTGACCGGAAGCAGCTCGATGAAGTCAACGCCGAGCTCCGCGAGGTAGCTCAGCTTGCCGGCAGCAGCGTCCAGCGTTCCTTCGGGCGTGAACGTGCCCAAGTGCAGCTCATAAATGACGGAACCCTTGAGTTCGCGCCCTTTCCATTGAGCGTCCTGCCACTCATGCGCGGCGGGATCGAACGTCGCGGACAACCCATGGACACCTTCCGGCTGCCTGCGCGAACGCGGGTCCGGGAAGGGCCCTTCTCCGTCCACGAGGTAGCCATAGGCGACGTCCGCGGCGTCCCCTGTCACCAGGTCAGCGGGCGCCCGCCACCAGCCGGCGCCGCCGTCGTCGTGAAGTTCCTCCATGGGGTATTCCTGGCCGCCAGCCAGGAGGCGGACCGAATCGGCGTTCGGCGCCCACACGTCATAGCGGCTTTTTCCAGCAGCGTGCTCCAGCATCATGATCCCCTGTATGTCTTCAAGCGTGCGTTGCAGTGCAGTGTTAGTTCAGTGCAGTGTCAGTGCAGTTGTGGTGCGTCAGTCGTTACTCGGCAGGGACAAGCAGTGCCACCGGATACTGCTCCAAGACAGTGGCCACGGAAACTTCGCCGGCGCCGTACGTAGCCCCGGTGAGTTCATTATGGAAGGTGACGGGCAGATCGATGACCGTATCCCGCCAGCCGCCGTCCCCTGCCAACTGCTTGGGCAAACGGGTGGCGAGTGTGACGGCGCCTGGGCCGTCGGTTCCCCGATCAAACGCGATCAGGTGGTCCGCTGCCTCACCGCGGACATCCACCGCACGGTAACCGCCAAAGAGTTCAGGCCGGTCACGGCGCAGCCTCAGGGCACGGGATACCACCAGGAGTTTGGCTGCATCCTCCGTGTAAGCCGGCCTCGCTCCGTTATCGATATCAGCCAGTACGTCCATCCGCGCCTGGAAGTCCACAGGCCTCCGGTTGTCCGGGTCAGTCAATGAACCATCCCTGAACTCGGTCCCCTGGTACACGTCGGGGACACCGGGCATTGTCAGCTGGATGAGCTTGGCGGACAAGGAGTTGGACGTTCCGTACGGCTCCAGCTCAGCCACGAAGTTTTCCAGCGCTGCGGCTACCTCCGGGACGTCGAAAACGGCGTCGACGGCGGCGGCCAAGTGGCGTTCGAACTCCTGGTCCGGGTCCGTCCAGTTAGTGGAATTCCCGGCTTCCCGTGCCGCCTTGAGCGCATAGGACTGGAGCCTGCCGCGATCAGCAGGCCACGCTCCGGCGATAGCCTGCCACACCAGGGCAGCCAGGGGTCCGTCCGGAATCGGGGCGAGTTCCTGGGCCGTGCCGAGGAAGAGCTCCCACTCAGGGACAGCCTCGGAAATGACCGAGATCCGGGCCCTCGTGTCTTCGCTGCGCTTGGTATCGTGCGTGCTCAGCGTCGTCATGGAAAGCGGCAGTTCTGCTTGCCGCCGCACCATGCGCTCATGGAACCCGGCGGGCGACAACGAGAACTCCGTGGGCTCTGCCCCGACTTCGGTCAGGGTCCCAAGCCGGGTGTAACGGAAGAACGCAGTGTCCTCCACACCCTTGGCCATCACCATGCCCGAGGTCTGCTGGAAACGCCGGGCAAGTTCGCCCGAGGTGTCAAGCAGGTAAGGCTGGAGAACTCCCAGGACCTGCTCGAGCTCCGGCCGGTGCTTTGCCGCGCGGTGGACGGCTTCCACCAACGTTTCCTTACCGTATGGGAGATACGTCCGGTAGATCGGGAACCAGCAAATGACCTCGGCAATCGCGTCGGCAGCAGAGTCCATGGGAAGCTGCGCCTCCTCTGGAACAAGGCGGGCCAGCCGGAGGACTTCCGAACGCAGGATCCCATCCGCGATCCGGCGCTTGGTGGCATGGATCATGAGGTGGTAGTCCGCGGGCTCGTCCGCATCCCGAAGACGCGCATCGAGGGAGTCGAGGTACTCTTCGGCGGCCGGGTCCACAAACAAGCGGTCGACGTCGGCGAGCGCGTCATAGCCCGTAGTACCTTCACAGTCGAAGGTCTCCGGCAGCTTTTCTCCCGGTTCCAGGATCTTTTCAACCAGCAGGTAGGCTCCGCCTGTGGCTTTCCGGAGCCTGCCCAGGTATCCCTCTGGATCCGCAAGGCCGTCCGGGTGGTCGATCCGCAGGCCATCCACCAGGCCCTCATCGAACCAACGCACGATCTCTTGGTGTGCCTCGTCGAAGACCCACGGGACCTCCACGCGCACACCAGCGAGGGTGTTGACGGCGAAGAAGCGCCGGTAGTTCAGCTCGGCATCCGCCCGACGCCATCCAACCAACGCGTAGTGCTGCCGCGCGTGGACATCCTGGGGGCTGTCCCCGGCCTGCACAGTGCCTTCCGCCACCGGGAAGCGGTGATCGTAGTAATGGAGTTCGTTGTCCACCAAGGTGAGCTGGTCGATGTCCTCATCACTGCCGAGCACAGGAATGCGGATCTTCCCGCCGCCGAAGTCCCAGTCGACGTCGAACGCTTCTGCGTACTTGGACGAACGGCCTTCTTTCAACAGTTGCCACCACCAGGCGTTTTGCGCCGGAGTGGCCACGCCCATGTGGTTGGGGACGATGTCCACCAGGACGCCGAGGCCCTGTTCCCGTGCGGCCTTGGAGAGCATGGAGAGCCCCTCCGCTCCGCCGCGGGACGGGTCCACGCTGGAGAGGTCGGTGACGTCATAGCCGTGATCCGAGCCCTCCTCCGCCGTGAGGATGGGCGAAAGATATACCCAGTCGACGCCAAGTGACCGGAGATAGCCGGTCAGCTTGGCGGCGTCCTGGAGCGTGAATCCGGACCGGATTTGGAGCCGGTACGTGGATACAGGGGTCCTCATTCTCCGTCCTTCGCGGGGCTGGCGGCCGGGGCAGCGTCTCCGGGTTTGTAGTCGAAGGGCAATGACGTCACTGCCGGCGCCGTGATCGACGCCGTTTCCGGCGTGCTGGTCTGGGTAAGCGCAGCAAGGGAAGCAGCGACGGAGTGGTCCGGTTCCACCTCGGGAGCTGTGTGGGCCCGGAGGACCACGAGCGACTTGCCTGCCACCGTGAGCGTTTGGTCAGGCTTGACCACTCCGGCTTCGGCACCTTCTCCCGCGGTGTCGATCATGACATCCCATGCCGGGGCGTACTCGTCCGAAGGAATCCGGAAATCGACCTGTTCCTGGTCCGCGTTGAAGTACAGCAGGAAGTTGACGTCGGTGATGCGCCGGCCCTGGGTGTCCAGGCCGTGGATGCCATCGCCATTGAGGAAAACGCCCACGGCACGGCCCAGTGCCTCGTCCCAATCGGACGGGCTCATGTCATTGGCGTCGGCGTCCAGCCATACGATGTCCGGGAGCCGCTCGCCTTCACCGCGAAGCACAGGGCGGCCGTCGAAGAAGCGGCTGCGGCGCAGGCTGGGGTGCTTTGCGCGCAGCGCGCTGACGGCTGCCGTGAACTCGATCAGGGGCTGGTCCACGGTGTCCCAGTGGATCCAGGTCAGCTCGGAGTCTTGGCAGTAGCCGTTGTTGTTGCCGCCTTGGGTCCTTCCAAGTTCGTCGCCGTGGAGCAACATAGGCACGCCTTGGGACAGGAACAGGGAGGCAATGAAGTTCCGCTGCTGGCGGGCCCTCAGTGCCAGGACGGTGGCGTCGTCGGTGGGACCTTCTACGCCACAGTTCCATGAACGGTTGTGCGATTCGCCGTCATTGTTGTCTTCCCCGTTGGCGTCATTGTGCTTCTCGTTGTAGGAGACGAGGTCATGCAGGGTGAAACCGTCGTGGGCGGTGACGAAGTTGATGGAGGCAACAGGCCGTCGCCCCGAGTGTTCGTAGAGGTCCGCGGAGCCGGTCAGTCGCGATGCGAATTCACCGAGAGTGGAAGGCTCGCCGCGCCAGAAATCGCGAACGGTATCGCGGTATTGGCCGTTCCACTCGGTCCACTGCGGCGGGAAGTTGCCCACCTGGTATCCGCCCGGACCAACGTCCCATGGCTCGGCGATGAGCTTCACCTGCGAGACCACCGGATCCTGCTGGATAAGTTCGAAGAAGGTGGAGAGCTTGTCCACATCGTAGAACTCGCGGGCCAGGGTGGAAGCGAGGTCGAACCGGAAGCCATCCACGTGCATTTCCGTGACCCAGTAGCGCAAGGAATCCATCAACAGCTGCAGTGAATGCGGGCTGCGGACGTTCAGGGAGTTACCCGTCCCGGTGTAGTCCATGTAGTACTTCTGGTCGTCCTCCACCAAGCGGTAGTAGGCAGAGTTGTCGATGCCCTTGAAGGACAGCGTGGGGCCAAGGTGGTTACCTTCGGCTGTGTGGTTGTACACGACGTCGAGGATGACCTCGATCCCCGCAGCGTGCAGCGCGCGGACCATCGCTTTGAAGTCCTGCACCTGCTGCCCGGTATCGCCCTTGGAGCTGTAGCTGTTGTGTGGGGCGAAGAAGCCGATGGTGTTATAGCCCCAGTAGTTGCTCAGGCCTTTGTCCTGCAGGATTCCGTCATTGACGAATTGGTGCACAGGCATCAGTTCAATGGCGGTGACACCAAGCTTCTGCAGGTGCGAAATCACGGCGGGGTGGGCCACGCCGGCATAGGTGCCGCGCTGTTCCTCGGGGATCTCGGGGTGCAGCTGGGTGAGGCCCTTGACGTGGGCCTCGTAGATCACGGACTTGTGGTACGGAATCTTGAGGAGCTTGTCACCATCCCAGTCGAAGAACGGGTTGGTCACAACGCCCAGCATCATGTGGGCTGCGGAGTCCTCGTCATTGCGCGACTCAGGATCGCCCAAGTTGTAGGAAAACAGCGACGGATCCCAGTCGATCTGCCGGTGGATAGCCTTGGCGTAAGGGTCCAGCAGCAGCTTGTTGGGGTTGAAGCGCTGGCCTGCATCCGGGTCATACGGCCCATGGACGCGGTACCCGTACTTCTGTCCCGGCTGTGCCAACGGCAGGTAACAGTGCCACACGTAACCGTCAACCTCAGTGACTTCCACGCGGACTTCCCCGCCGTCGTCGTCGAAGAGACACAACTCCACTTTTTCGGCCTTCTCGCTGAACAGCGCGAAGTTGGTGCCGGTGCCATCAAACGTGGCGCCGAGCGGGTAAGCCGATCCAGGCCAGACTTCCATGCGTTCTCCTCTAGTGATGCGAACAACTGCTGCAAGCCTACTCACTGGAACGACACAGTCAGTAACCTTAGGGTCTTCTGTGGTCGTATTCCGCGCACAGCGAACCAATGATGCCGGGAACCGCCGCCATGATGGCCGATGCAGTGATGGGTCCTCCCCCATGTTCCGCGGAGGCGGCGGTTCCGGCCCGGCCGTGGATGCTCGCCGCGCAGGCCGCCAGGGCAGCCCAGCGATCGTCGTGTTCGAGGCCCAACGCGGCGTAAGGGCCGTCGTCGTCCTGGATCGATTCCACGGATTGCACCAGGAGGGCGCCCAAAAGCCCGGCCAGTACGTCGCCGCTGCCAGCGGTGGCCATCCACGGCGTCCCCTCGGACTGGCAGAAGGCAACGCCCGACGGCGAGGCCACCAGGGTGGTGGCACCCTTCAGGAGGACTGTGGCCCCGGTCTGCCTCGCGGCGTGACGTGCGAAGTGCAACGGACGGGACTCGACGTCGTCCCGCGTCACCGCCGCTTCACCGGGACCCGAGAGGGAGGCGAGGAGGGTTGCCAGCTCTCCTGCGTGCGGTGTCAGGATCCACTGCGGGGGGCATCGGCCCGGCAAGGCACTTAGTGCGCCGGCGTCGAGCACCACCGGAAGTTCCGAGGACCCGGCGTCCTTCAGCGCCGCGCGGACACGCTCCAGTTGTTCATCCCCGTCAACTCCCGGTCCCAGCAGCCACGCCTGAACGCGGCCCGGGCTACCACTTTCCCAGAGGGCTTCGGGGGTGCGGCCAAGCACTTCACGCGCCGCGGTCTCCGGCCCGAGGTAGCGCACCATTCCAGCGCCGGTGAGCGCTGCGGAATGCACGCAGAGGACCGCAGCGCCAACAAACCGCGAAGAACCCGCGACCACCCCCAGGACGCCCCGGGAGTACTTCTGCGCACGGCGCTCAGGCTTAGGCAAGACGCGGTGGAGGTCAGCGGCGGTGAGCCTCCGGAGTTCCGGAGTGGCGGAGTTGAGCGATTCTTCTATACCAATGGGGACCAGTTCGACCCGGCCAGCGCATCCTGCCCCGGGATCGGCCATGAGTCCGGCTTTGATACCGCCGAAGGTGACGGTGACATCAGCCTCCAGAACAGGCCAATGCACTTCTCCGGTGTTCGCATCCAGCCCACTGGGAAGGTCACAGGCCACCACCAGGCGGGGACGCAGCTCCTGGAGGCAGGCAACCAGCTCCGCAGGGTCCTCCCGCAAACCTCCCCGGGCACCGGTCCCCAGCAGCGCGTCAACGACGGCGTCGTGCCCGGCGCAGAGAACCGCAAGTTCCTCAGCGTTTCCGGCACCCAGCTGAAGGGAGCGCCCTCCGGCCGCGAGGAAAGCGGCCAACCCTTCGGAATGCACTTTAGAGGACGCAAGGATGGCCGTGACCCGCATTCCACGGCGGGCCAGCAGGGCCCCCGCGAAGAGGCCGTCGCCACCGTTGTTTCCGCTGCCGACGAGGACCGCGACGGCGGCACCGGGCAGTCGACGCTGTTGGCGCACCTCACGGACCACCGCCAGGGCGAGGCCGTACGCTGCCCGCTGCATAAGAACAGCGCCCTCACCGGAGTCCAGGAGCGGCTGTTCCGCATCCCTGATCTGTTGTCCGGTGAAGGCGCTGATCATCAGCTATGAAGTCCGTCTAGCCCTCGGCGATGACGGTCGCCGTGGCGATGCCGCCGTCGTGACTAATGGACAAATGCCAGCGTTTGACGCCGCGTGACTCGGCCACGGCAAGGACAGTTCCTTTGACCTGCACGGTGGGACCGTTCTCGTCCAGGCCGATCCAGCAGTCCTGCCAGTTCATGCCTGCAGGCGCGCCAAGTACTTTAGCCACGGCTTCCTTGGCTGCAAAGCGGGCAGCCAAGGACCGGGTGTTAAGTTCCCGCTCGGCAGGGACGAACAAGCGGTCCCTGAGCCCGGGGGTGCGTTCCAGCTGCCGCCCGAAGCGCTCGATGTCTACGACGTCTACGCCAATGCCAACGATCATGGCGTTATTCTACGGTCACGCTCTTGGCGAGGTTACGCGGCTGGTCGACGTCGTAACCCTTCGCCCCGGCCAGTTCTGCTGCGAAGATCTGCAGCGGAACCGTGGTGAGCAGCGGCATCAGCAGGGTAGGTGTTTCAGGAACGTAGAACACGTGCTCCGCGTAGTCCTTGACCGACTCGTCACCTTCTTCCGCGATGACCAAGGTGCGTGCACCACGGGCGCGGACTTCCTGGATGTTGCTGACCACCTTGGAGTGCAGGGAGTCGCGGCCACGAGGTGACGGAACGACGACGAAAACGGGCTGACCGTCGTCGATAAGGGCAATCGGGCCGTGCTTTAGCTCACCGGCGGCGAAGCCTTCAGCGTGGATGTACGCGATTTCCTTGAGCTTCAAGGCGCCTTCCAGTGCTACTGGGTAGCCCACGTGGCGGCCGAGGAACAGCACTGACTTTTCGTCTTTCATGCTGCGTGCCAGCTCGCGCAGCGGGCCCGCACCGTCCAAAATGTGCTGGATCTTGGCGGGAATCTTGGAGAGGTCCGCGAGGACATCCTTGATCTGGCCGGAGAAGATGTTGCCGCGCAACTGGGCCAGGTACAGGCCGAGCAAGTATGCGGCGGTGATCTGCGCAAGGAACGCCTTAGTGGAGGCGACGGCGATTTCCGGGCCGGCGTGCGTGTAGAGCACGGCGTCGGATTCACGCGGAATGGTGGAGCCGTTGGTGTTACAGATGGAGATCGTCTTGGCACCCTGCTCACGGGCGTAGCGGACGGCCATCAGCGTGTCCATGGTCTCACCCGACTGGCTGATGGAAACCACCAGCGTGTTGGAGTCTACGATCGGATCGCGGTAGCGGAACTCGTGGGCGAGCTCAACCTCCGTGGGAATACGGCACCAGTTTTCAATGGCGTACTTGGCCACGAGGCCGGCGTAGGCTGCCGTTCCGCAGGCGAGCACGATGATCTTGTCGACCTGCTTGAGGAGCTCAGGGTCAATGCGGACCTCATCGAGGGTCAGCTTGCCGTCGAGGTCCGAACGACCCAAGAGGGTCTGGGCAACGGCGTCCGGCTGGTCGTGGATTTCCTTCTCCATGAAGGAGCTGAATCCACCCTTTTCCGCCGAGGCCGGGTCCCAGTCAACGTGGTACTCCTTGCCCTCAGCGGGCTTGCCGAAGAAGTCGGTAATGTCCACGGATTCTGCGGTGATGGTAACGATCTGGTCCTGGCCCAATTCCACGGCGCGGCGGGTGTAGTCGATGAAGCCGGAGACGTCCGAGCCCAGGAAGTTCTCGCCGTCGCCAAGGCCCACCACGAGCGGGGAGTTGCGGCGGGCAGCAACAACGACGTCGGGCTGGTCGGCGTGGACGGCCAAGAGGGTGAAAGCACCCTCGAGCCGCTGGCAGGCCAGACGCATCGCCTGCGTGAGGTTGGCGCCGTCGCTGTCGAATTCCGTGCGGAAGATGTCACCGATCAGGGCGGCAGCAACTTCAGTATCGGTTTCCGAGGCGAATACGACGCCCTTGGCCAGCAACTCCTGCTTGAGCTCGGCGAAGTTCTCGATGATGCCGTTGTGGATCACCGCAAGGCGTCCGCCGTCGGAAAGGTGCGGGTGCGCGTTCTGGTCGGTCGGGCCGCCGTGCGTGGCCCAACGGGTGTGACCGATACCGGTCAGCGACTCCGGAAGCGGATCTGCTTCCAGCTCAGCAATCAGGTTGCTCAGCTTGCCGGACTTTTTGCGGGAGGAAATGCTCCCGTCAGCCACCACAGCGACGCCAGCGGAGTCATAGCCGCGGTACTCAAGACGACGCAGCCCTTCCACCACAACGTCAAGGGCGCTGTGACCAGCTTCCTTGCGAGACGAATTGCCAACATAGCCTACGATTCCACACATGGGTACTAGCCTAACTGCTAGCCCGGACAATCGACGTCGGACATCCTCTCTCTAGCCTTAACAATTCACCTCCCGTCCCCTTTCGCGTGGTCGCACAGTCGCCGCCCATTTCCTGATCCGCCCCACTGAAGGCAGAATCATGAGAGTGACTTTGCAACGCAGTGAGGCGAATGGCGACGGCGCTTCCCCCTTTGTTGAGCTGGACCGCCAAACGTGGTCGCGGCTTGCAGCCCAAATGGAGCAGCCGCTCAATGAAGAGGACGTCTTCCGCCTCCGCGGCCTGGGCGACCCCTTGGACATGAAGGAAATCCGGGAGGTATACCTACCCCTTTCCCGCCTCCTGCACCTCTACGTCCAGGCATCCCAGCAGCTCCATGCCGCAACCACCACGTTCCTTGGCGAGCAAACACAGCGGACCCCGTTCGTCATCGGCGTGGCTGGCTCGGTGGCCGTGGGGAAATCAACCATCGCCCGCGTGCTCAGGGAAATGTTGCGGCGCTGGCCAGGGACTCCGAACGTGGAACTCGTCACAACCGACGGGTTCCTCTATCCCCTCGCCGAGTTGAAGCGCCGACACCTCCTGGAACGCAAGGGCTTCCCGGAATCCTATGACCGGCGCGGCTTGCTCCGGTTCGTCTCCGAGGTCAAGGGCGGCGCGGAGGAAGTCAGGGCACCGTGGTACTCCCACGTCACGTACGACATTGTGCCCGGCAAGCAGGTGGTGGTCCGGCGTCCGGATGTCCTCATCGTGGAAGGACTCAACGTCCTCGCACCGGCACGTCCACGGATGGACGGCAAGCAAGGCCTCGCCGTCAGTGACTTCTTCGACTTCTCCATCTACGTGGACGCTAAAACGTCCTACATCGAGGAATGGTACGTGGACCGGTTCCGGAAGCTCCGGTCCACTGCCTTCGCGCAGCCCGAATCCTACTTCCACCGCTACGCCACCTTGTCCGACGACGACGCCGAGTCCACTGCCAGGGGTATTTGGAAGCGGATCAACGAGCCGAACCTGGAGGAGAACGTCCTGCCAACCCGGGGCCGGGCCCAGTTGGTCCTCACCAAGGACGCGGACCACTCCATCCGACGCATGCTCCTGCGAAAGGTCTAAGACAGTGGATCAGCCGCACCCAGCACCAAGCCGCCGGGCGTTTACGGGATTCTTGGCAGCCGGCCTTGGCATGACTGCGCTGACAGCCTGCAGCCCGGGGAGCCCCGCACCCTCCCCCACTGCGGCAGGCTTGCCCACCGCCGCAGGCTCACTGACTCCTTCATCCACCGCGACGCCCGGCCCATCCACCCTGTCAGCAACTGCAACGCCGTCGGGCGTCCTGACCACTGAGCCTGCCCCGGCAGCGGAGACCAGCACCGCCCCCGGCCCCGACCCTTCTAGTCCGGCGCCTGCGCCAACTGGGGCCACACCAAAATTCTCCCTCACCGACCCCACCAGCCCATGGGTGGTGGTCAACAAGCGCCGCCCGCTCAACCCGCCAACGTTCGCGCCGGCGGACCTCGTGCAGCCAAGGGTACGCCTCGCCATCAGCGGTGAGGCCTCCATGGTCAACAGCACGACGGCGGCTGCCGCAGAAAAGATGTTTGCCGCCGCGGCTGCCGACGGCGTCATCATGACCTTGGCTTCCGGCTACCGCTCGTACTCAACCCAGGTGACCACGTATAACGGGTACGTCAACACCGACGGCCAAGCAGCTGCGGACACCATCTCCGCCCGTCCTGGCTACTCCGAACACCAAACGGGCTGGGCCATGGACATCGGCGACGGCGGCGGCGTGTGCAGCTTCCTTCCCTGCTTCGCGGACCAACCAGCGGCCGTGTGGGCCAAGGCCAACGCGTACAAGTTCGGTTTCATTGTCCGCTATCCCGCGGGGATGCAGGCAGTCACCGGCTACGTTTACGAGGCCTGGCACTTACGCTACGTCGGGACCGACGTCGCCACGGCCATGGCCACCCGCGGCATCGCAACCCTCGAGCAATACTTCGGCCTCCCGGCCGCGCCGGGTTACTTGTAGGGACCGGATCACTTGTAGCAACAGAGAGCTGTTCAGATACAGGAACGGCCCGCCCCCGGGTATTCCAGGAACGGGCCGTGAACGGTTGTTGGCGTGCTGCGCCTAGACCGCCAACTCGCTTGAGGCGCCCAGGCGCTCTTTGACGACGGCGGCAAGCCCCGTGCAGATACGCTCGGCGGTGTCCATGTCCGCAGCTTCCACCATGACCCGGACCAGGGCTTCCGTGCCGGACGGACGGAGAAGGACACGGCCCGTTTCGCCCAGCTCCACTTCAGCAGCGGCTACAGCGGCCGCTATGCCTTCATCGGTGCCGGCGCGGGCCTTGTCCACGTCCTTGACGTTGATCATCAGCTGCGGAAGCTTGGTCATCGCCGTCGCCAATTCCTTGAGGCTGCGGCCGGTTTGTGCAACCTGGGCCGCAAGCTGGAGTCCCGTTAGGACGCCGTCGCCCGTGGTGGCGTAGTCCGAGAAAATAACGTGGCCTGACTGTTCGCCGCCGAGGTTGTAGCCAGCGTCGCGCATGCCCTCGAGGACGTAGCGGTCGCCAACGGCGGTCTCGAGCATGCTGATGCCTGCATCCCGGAGGGCAAGCTTGAGGCCGAGGTTGCTCATCACGGTGGCTACCAGCGTGTTGTCCTTGAGGCGCCCTGCCTCGTTCAGGGCCAGCGCAAGGATCGCCATGATCTGGTCCCCGTCCACATCGTTGCCCTCGTGGTCCACCGCCAGGCAGCGGTCCGCGTCGCCGTCATGCGCGATGCCGAGGTCGGCTCCATGCTCCACCACAGCGGCTTTGAGGGGTCCCAAGTGGGTGGACCCGACGCCGTCGTTGATGTTCAAGCCGTCCGGTTCGGCGCCAATCACCACTACCTCGGCTCCGGCGTCGGCGAACACCTGCGGCGAGCAGCCGCTCGCGGCACCGTGCGCGCAATCCAGGACGATTTTCAAGCCCTCAAGCCGATGGGGAAGGGTGCCGAGCAGATGAACAATGTACCGGTCCTCGGCGTCCGAGAACCTCTGGATGCGGCCGACCTCGCCGCCGGTGGGGCGCCGCGGTTCTTTCCCGAGCTGCGCCTCGATGGCATCTTCGACCTGGTCCGGCAGCTTCTGGCCGCCCCGGGCGAAGAACTTGATTCCGTTGTCCGGCGCGGGGTTGTGGGAGGCGGAGAGCATGACGCCAAAGTCGGCGTCGAGATCAGCTACCAGATACGCCGCCGCGGGGGTCGGCAGGACACCGGCGTCGTAGACGTCGATCCCTGAGCTGGAGAGCCCGGCTTCGACGGCCGCGGCAAGGAATTCGCCGCTCGCCCGGGGGTCCCTGGCGACGACGGCGCGGGGCCGCTTACCGTCGGTTGTGCGGTCATGGCCGAGTACGACGGCGGCGGCCTGCGCGAGCTGCATAGCCAGCTCGGCGGTGAGCAATCCGTTCGCGAGACCGCGGACGCCATCTGTTCCAAATAATCTAGACATCGGCTCAAGTTTAGACGACGCTGGGAGAACGCTGGGACAGGGCGTGTCGCGGCCACCCCGACAGAATGGCCAATGCGTACCTGGAACAGGTGGCTTAACGGCGAAAGCCCGCCCCGCCGGAAGGGCGGAACGGGCTTTCGATAACCCCTTCGAGAGGGGTGCCAGCGAATTAACGCTTGGAGTACTGCTGGGCCTTGCGGGCCTTCTTGAGACCGGCCTTCTTACGCTCGATGACGCGGGCGTCACGGCTCAAGTAACCGGCCTTCTTCAGGGTGGCGCGGTTGTTGTCGACGTCGATCTCGTTCAGCGAGCGAGCGACACCGAGGCGCAGTGCACCGGCCTGGCCGGAGATGCCACCACCGTGGATACGGGCGATGACGTCGTAGGCGCCTTCGAGATCAAGGATCTTGAAGGGCTCGTTGACGTCCTGCTGGTGCAGCTTGTTCGGGAAGTAGTTGTCCAGCGTGCGGCCGTTGATGGTCCACTTGCCGGAACCCGGGATGACGCGAACGCGTGCAACGGCTTCCTTGCGGCGACCAACAGCTGCACCGGCAACGGTCAGTGCCGGGCGCTCCTTCTTGGGCGCATCTTCAGTAGATGTGCTTTCAGAGGTGTAGCTGGTGAGGGTTTCCTCGGCCTCGACGGCTTCGGCGGTCAGTTCTTCGTTCTGAGCCACGGTTCTCCTTGTAATGAAAAGTTGTTTGGTGGCCAGGACTACTGGGCGACCTGGGTGATTTCGAAAGTCTTCGGCTGCTGTGCAGCGTGGGGGTGCTCAGCGCCACGGTAGACCTTGAGCTTGCCCAACTGCTGTGCAGCGAGGGAGTTCTTGGGGAGCATGCCCTTGATGGCCTTCTCAACAGCGCGAACCGGGTTGGATTCCAACAGCTCGGCGTAGTTGACGGAGGTCAGGCCGCCCGGGTAACCGGAGTGGCGGTATGCCCGCTTCTGCTCCAGCTTGGCGCCGGTGAGGGCAACCTTTTCAGCGTTGATGATGATGACGAAGTCGCCCATGTCCATGTGGGACGCAAAGGTCGGCTTGTGCTTTCCGCGCAGCAGTGTTGCGGTCTGGCTGGCAAGACGACCAAGGACAACGTCGGTGGCGTCAATGACGTGCCACTGGCGGTTGATATCGCCGGGCTTCGGGGTGTACGTACGCACGGTTTTGCCTCGTTCTTGTTCTGGCGTTCATGTTTTAGGAGACACGCAGTGAGGCGTGTACCTACTATGTATGCGCTACCGGAGCAGAGGTGAGGGCTCTATGTACCAGTAATCCCAGGATCTCGAAATGCCTCTTGGGTTATTGATCCTGCAACTGGATCCCCGAGGAGGCATGTGTGATCGAGATAGGACACGCACAACGACTCTAAACAATACCTTCAACGGGGCGTCCGGGTCAAAATGGGGTATCTACCCTCGGGATACGCGTCCTCTGGATACGCGCCCAAGGGACTGAGCATCACAGCAAACGGAGAGCCGATGACCGACAACCCCGCCTTCCTGCTCGTTTCCGCCGCGGCCGGCATACTGCTCAGCCTGGGCACAGAGCTCGTGATCGCCCGGGCGCTCCCAAGGCTGGGCTCACTGCCTGATCTCAAGGTCCGGATCACGACGGCGGCCGCCACCGGCCTGCTGTTCGGCTTGCTCGCGTGGCGCTTTGGTTCGGCGCCTCAGCTGTTCGCGTTTCTCTTGCTCGCACTTGTCGGAGTGCAACTGTCGCGCATCGATTTCACCCTGCACCTGCTGCCCAATCCCCTTGTCTTGTTTCTCTTAAGCGGCGGATTGCTGCTTCTTTCGCTTGCCGCTTCCCTCTCTCCGGGGTGGCCTCAGCTGCTCCGGGCCCTCGCCGGCGGAGCAATATTGTTCCTTTCCTACCTGATTCTTGGACTTTTTTCGCCGGGCAGCCTCGGCATGGGTGATGTGAAGCTCGCAGCCCCGCTCGGAATGTACTTGGGGTACTTGGGTTGGGGGCAAGTACTCTACGGCGGCCTGCTGGGATTCGTGGTGGGCGGGGTACTCACGTTGCTGCTGTTACGGGTGGGAAACCGCGGAAATACACGGGAAACCGCGCATGGTCCGGCCATGTTGAGCGCGGCGCTGGGCGTCATCCTTTTCTTGAACTGACCTTACGAGTACTGACGATTTCAGCCGAAAAGCACCCCTGCCATCCGGCCTAAAATCCATAAGCACCCTTTCTTTTCCAAGTAGTCCACGGCTCCGCGTGCCCGAAAACTGAGTACTCCTCGCGTCCGGGCCGAGTACTCAGCGTCGGTCCCCTAGAGAAAATTTGAGTACGGCTACGCATTGTCCACCCGGCTCCCAGTGGGGAATTCTTATCTCATCGAATTCGAACCGCAAAAAAGGCTCAAGGGGAGATTCGAGAATCACGCAAATTCCGACAATTTGCTTGAACTTCAAATCGCGAATTCTAAATAATTCTCTGGGAAGGGTTTCCAATGTCTGCTCTTATGCTTTCCGTCACCTCGTTCATCGCCGGCGTCAAGTCCCGCCTCACCTCCGAGGAGAAGGGCGCCACCATGGTTGAATACGGCCTCATGGTCTCCCTGATCGCCGTCGTCGTGATCGCTGCGCTGCTGATCCTCGGTCCAGCCATCGCAGGCCTCTTCACCACAGTTGCCGGGCGCATCTAACCGGTCGCGGTCAGTTGACTGCGGCGGCAACCCTTTGCCGCCGCAGTCAACTGCTTAAGGGCACTTTCGTTGCATGGTTTTGGTTCTGGGAGACGGTCATGGCATCAAATAATAAAAAGGAACGCGGCGCAGTGGCCGTGGAAATGGCACTGCTCTTGCCTCTGCTGCTGCTGATCCTGATCGGGATCATGGAATTCGGCCGTGCCCTCAATGTTCAAATTTCACTGACGGAAGCAGCCCGAGAAGGTGCCCGGTATGCGGCAGTCAACTATAAATCCGGCGGCCTTAATGTCTCGGCAGATGCCTTGGCCGCAGCCCCTTCACTTAACGGCCTCGGCGTCGCTGTCAGCGACAACGCCAGCAGTTGCGCGCCTGGCTCGAATGTGACCGTGACAACCAGTGTTTCATTGCCTTCCATGTCCGGATTCCTGGATGCCGGGTTCTTCGGGGCCCCAAGCATCTTTCCGCTCAGCATGCGCGGGGTAGGGGTGATGAGATGCGGTGGCTAAGTCGCTACATGGAAAATGCCCTACCCGCCGAGGGGAAGGCTGACAACGAGCGCGGAGCAGCCACCATCATGGTCGCCGGACTTATGGTGGTGCTACTGGGTTTCGCAGCCTTGGTTGTGGACGTAGGGGCCTTGTACTTCGAGAAGGCGCAGCTCCAGAACGGAGCCGATGCCGCCGCCTTGGCCATTGCCACCGACTGTGCCGGCGGGCATTGCGGCAACAGTACCGCCACGGGGACCCAGTTCGCTGATAGCAACGCCAATGACAACACCAGCGGAGCCGTGGTTAGTTTCCCCTCGGGAACCACTGTCAAAGTGGTCACCAACTCACAGGACACGAGCGGCCAGAGCGGCTTCGGACTGTTCTTTGCGCGGGCGTTGGGAATCGATAGCGCCACAGTTGGGGCCACGGCTGAAGCATCGTGGGGAGCACCTTCAAAGGCCACAACCTTGCCGTGGACCGCGAGCGAGTGTGTTTTCAAGAAGTATCTTTCACCAACGCAGCTCGCATCGTTGACCTCCACGGGCAGCTTTAGCGGCGACCCGATTCCTACACATATCCTGCTTCGCTACGACACCAACGCGCCCACTGTCCCGGGCTGCGCAGCACAAAACGGCTACCAACCGGGCGGCTTTGGCTGGCTGGTGACTAACTCCGGATGCTCCACCGACATCTCAGTCAATGCCACGGTCAACGGGCAGCCGGGAAACCACTTCCCCAACGCTGCCACCTGCAATACGGTCCTCGCCCACATCATGGACCAGCCCGCCCTTATCCCGCTTTTCAGCAACGCGACCGGCAATGGGTCCAACGCCCGCTACACGCTGATTGGTTTCGCGGCGTTCAAAGTCACGGGCTACAAGTTCAGCGGTTCAGGCGCGGTCCTGGATCCCGCCGCGCCAGGTTGCACCGGCAACTGTCGCGGCTTACAGGGGTATTTCGAGCGATTCGTGTCCCTCGATGAAGGGATGACGGTCAGTGGAACCACCCCCAACTACGGAGCGTCGGTGGTCACGCTCATCGAGTAGCCGTTGGCTCAACGTCTACTCACCACGTTAGGAAAAACCGAAAGGAGATGCACAGTGAAAACACGCCTACTGGGAGGCATTGCAGCGCTGCTACTGGCAGTAATCGGTACCGTTTTGTTGGTTTCCTATGTTCAAGGAGCCGATAAGCGGGCGCAACAAGGGCTCAATCCCGTCACAGTCCTGGTCGTCAAGGAACGTATACCGGCCGGAACCAAGGCCGAAGAAATAGGTTCCAAAGTCAAGACTGAAACACTGCCCCAATCAGCCGTAGCGCAGGGCACTATCAGCGCACTCAGCGGCCAGACGGGCAAAGTTGTCTCCGCGGATCTGCAGCCCGGAGAGCAACTACTGAGCGCCAAGCTCGTGAGCCCCAATGAATTGGTGCCGGGAACTGTCCCTGTGCCGGCCGGCTTACAAGAAGTCACCTTTCTCTTGGCACCTGAGCGCATTCTTGGTGGCCGGCTCGAAGCAGGTAACACCGTGACTGTCTTTTCGTCCTTTAAGTTGGACGGCGACATGCCTGCAGGTGCCGATCTTCCTGCCGAGGCCAAAGGGTGGAAGGAATACACCAAGCTCCTGAATCATGACGTCATCGTGACCGCAATCCAGCAAGCAGCGCCCGACGCACAGAAGAAGTCGGCAACATCCGACCAAGCGGTCGCCCTGCCGAACGGTTCCGCCTACGTCACCTTCGCTGTCAGCGACGCCAACGCCGCGAAGATGGTGTTCGGCGCCGAGTTTGGAACGTTGTATCTATCCAAGCAGACAGACAAGACAACCAAGAGCGATCCCCCCGTCACAAACCTGGGCGGTGAGCTGAAATGAGCCGCTTCGTAGCCATTACGGCCGTCCGCGATTTTGAGAGCCGCGTGCGCCAGGCCATCACCGGTGCATTGCATGGCGAACTTCAAACCCTCTCGCCCGACGTCCTGCAAAGCGGCACCGAGGATGTCTTCAGCCAGCTGACGGGAGCGCCGCCGGAGGTCATTGTCCTGGGCCCTGGGGTTAACCCCGATGACGCACTGAAACTGGCTACCGTGTTGGACCTGCAATACCCCGAGATCAGCCTGCTGCTCGTGGCCGACCCCAGCCCCGAGATCGTGCTCCGGGCGATGCATTCAGGGATCAGGGACGTGGTAGCGCCCGAAATCGAGGTCAACGAGCTTCGGGTTCTCCTTGAACGCGCGTGCTTGGCCGCTGCCAGCAGGCGGCGTGGTATGCAGCCTGCCGCCGAATCAGGTCAGCAGCGGGGACGCGTTATCGCCGTGATGTCACCGAAGGGCGGCGTGGGAAAGACAACGGTGGCAACGAATCTTGCAGTGGGGTTGGGCGCCTTAGCTCCGATGCGTGTGGTCATCGTGGACCTTGACCTGCAGTTCGGCGATGTCGCTTCCGGGCTTCTGCTTGAACCCGAGCACACCATCACCGAGGCCGTGCATGGGCCGGCGTCGCAGGATTCCATGGTTCTCAAGGCCTTCCTCACCGTGCACCCGGCAGGAATCTACGCCCTGTGTGCACCTCAGAAGCCCTCCGACTCCGACTACATCACGGCAGACCACGTCACCCGGCTGATCAACCAGTTGGCAACAGAGTTTCAATATGTGGTGGTGGACACTGCTCCCGGTCTTGGTGAGCACTGCCTTGCCACGTTGGAAATCGCAACCGACGGCGTGTGGGTATGCGGCATGGACGTTCCCAGTGTTCGGGGGCTTCGGAAGAGCTTCAGCGTGCTGAAGGAACTCCAACTCCTTCCTCAGGGCCGGCACATGGTCTTGAACTTTGCTGACCGAAAGAGCGGCATCACGGTACAAGATGTTGAAGCCACGGTCGGGGTGCCGGTGGACGCTGTCATTCCGCGTTCCCGGAACCTTCCCTTCTCTACCAACCGCGGCATCCCCGTCCTCCAGGGAAACACCCGTGACTCGGCAACCAAAGGGCTCAAAAAGCTCGTTGCGCGTTTTGATCCGCGCACGGAATCCCTACCGCAGAACAAGCTGCACAGGAGGGTGGTGGTGTCATGAAGCTCTCGGAACGGCTCTCAAAAAATAATCCCTTGGCCGTGCCTGACGCCTTGAACTCTGATGAAGCCCCGGCATCGGTGCAACCGCACCTACCGGTACAGCCACAAGCCCCAATGCTCGGCGGAGTCCCTACAACTCCGGTCGTGGATGCCTTGGCCGGGCTGAAGCAACGTGCCGCCTCGGCTTTGTTCGAGCGGATGGGAAGCCGCATAGGCGACTCGTCGTCGTCGGAAGAGGAACTCAGGTCCTTTGCCGTCGATGAGCTGTCAGCGGTTATTGACGATGAACAGGTCCCACTTTCCCCTGAAGAGCGCCGGCGCCTCATCCGCGAAATTGCCGATGAGGTCATGGGTTTCGGCCCGTTGCAGCGTTTGCTCGAAGATCCGTCGGTCACCGAGGTGATGGTCAACCGCTTTGACCAGATTTACGTCGAGCGCCACGGCCATTTGGCGTTGACGGATCTGCAGTTCAGTTCCGATGGGCACCTGAGGAAGGTCATCGAGCGCATTGTATCCAAGGTGGGGCGCCGCATTGACGAATCATCACCCCTGGTTGATGCACGTCTGGAGGACGGCTCTCGCGTTAACGCCATCATTCCGCCCCTGGCGGTCAATGGACCGTCGTTGACCATCAGGAAGTTCAGCCACGTCCCGCTGACGGTGCGTAACCTCATCGAGTGGGGCTCGGTAAGCCAAGAGATGGCGGAATTGTTGAGTGCATGCGTTCTGGCACGCCTGAACATTATTGTCTCGGGCGGAACGGGTACCGGAAAGACGACTCTGCTCAATGTGCTGTCGTCGTTCATTCCGGAATCGGACCGGGTTGTCACCATTGAAGACGCGGTGGAGCTGCAACTGCAGCAGCGTCACGTGGTGCGCCTGGAAAGCCGGCCCCCGAACATCGAGGGCAAGGGTGCGGTCACCATTCGGGACTTGGTCCGCAATTCCCTCCGCATGCGGCCGGACCGAATCATCGTGGGTGAAGTTCGTGGCGGAGAGTCCCTTGACATGCTGCAGGCCATGAACACCGGCCACGACGGTTCACTGTCAACGGTCCACGCGAACTCTCCCCGGGACGCTATTTCCCGCCTGGAAACCTTGGTGCTGATGGCAGGGATGGACCTTCCACTCCGGGCGGTTCGGGAACAGGTGTCATCCGCGGTCGACCTCATCGTCCAGGTGACCCGCTTGCGTGACGGGAGCCGCCGCGTCACCCACGTGACGGAGGTGCAAGGCATGGAAGGAGACGTCGTCACCCTCCAAGACGCCTTCCTGTTCGACTACTCTGCCGGCTTGGACGCCCAAGGACGTTTTCTGGGCAGGGCTCTACCCACCGGCATCAGGCCCAGGTTCATGGACCGCTTCGCGGAACTGGGTATCTCCGTCTCCCCAGCAGTATTTGGGGTTGGCCCTACCTCTGCAGCGAGGCGATAACCATGGACAATCCAGCCCTGCTCGTTGCAGCGATCGGCCTTTGCCTCGGCGCCATCCTGGTGCTGTTCTTCGTTGTTCTGAAGCCAACCAACGGCACTATTCCGTTGGAAAGGCGGCGCGAGGGCACACTGCCCGATGATTCGGTCCTTGGCCGCGTTTCCCAATCGGCAGTCCAGGCCATGGATACTGCCCTGGGACGCTCAGGTGGGCCGTTCAACCGCGAAGTTCTCTACAATGCCGGCGTCCACCTAAGCCCCGCCGACTTCACCGTCATGGTTGCTTTTGGAACCATTGTGGTCGGCGTGGCGGTGACGTTCCTCATCAACGTCTTCTTCGGACTCCTGCTGGCGTTAGCCACTCCGTTCATAGTGAAACTTGTCCTTGCCTTCAGGAGCGGGAAGCGCCGCGCAAAGTTCGAAAGCCAACTTACTGACATCATTCAAATGCTCATTGGCGGCCTCCGGGTAGGCCACACCATCATGCGGTCATTCGAAGCTGTAGCCCAAGAGGCGGAAGCGCCTGCCTCTGAAGAACTGTTCCGGATCGTCAATGAAGTGCGAATCGGCCAGGACCCTCGCCAAGCCGTGGAAGATTGCGCCGCCCGCATGGAAAGCGATGACTTTCGCTGGATTGGCCAAGCAATCCAAATCAATCGGGAGGTCGGCGGTGACTTGGCCGAAGTGTTGGCACAAGTCGCGGGGACCATCCGGGAGCGCAGTGAAATCAAGGCCCATGTCAGGGCACTCAGTGCCGAAGGAAAGATGTCTGCCTACATCCTCATGGCCTTGCCGATCGGCGTCGGCCTCCTGCTGACCCTCATGAACCCGGGATACATGTCGGTCTTCGTGCAGAATCCGTTGGGAATCGCCATGTTCATTGCCAGCGCGGTCCTGTTTGTCGTCGGCGGTTTCTGGATGAGCCGCACCGTGAAGATCAAGTTCTAGGAGGATCGTCGTGACTATCATCGCCTGGCTGATCATCGCCGTCATCATCATCCCGCTGGCTTACTTTGCCTGGTCCCTGGCAACCATCGATCGCAAGGGCATGGTTGCCATCCACAGCAACCTGGGCTCTGGGTTCAGCAATGGCTCGGGGGTGACAATCCAACGCCCACCACTGATGCTGGGGATCGCTAGGAAACTCACCCCTGGAAGCTACGAAGCCAAATTGGATCGATGGCTCGCCTTAGCTGGCCGTCCGCAATGGATCCCGCTGACAAAGCTGATTGCCATCAAGCCGATTCTGGCGGCCGGCGGTTGCGCCGCGGGCCTGCTGTTACTTGCCGCCAGCCAGAGCCCACTGGCTATTGGACTCGGGCTCTTTCTGACAGTCTTCCTGTATTTCATACCGGACTTGTTGGTCTACAACACAGGCCTCAAGCGGCAGGAAGCCATCCAGTTGGAGTTCCCCAACACACTGGACCAGATGCTCATTTCAGTAGAAGCAGGCCTGGGGTTTGAAGCTGCCATGGAGAGGGCCTCTACATACGGAGGGGGCCCGCTGGCACAGGAACTGCTGCGGACGCTTCAAGACATCCAAGTGGGCCGTCCTCGGCAGGAGGCCTACACCGCCTTGGCCGATCGTTCCACCGTGGCTGACGTTCGCAGTTTCGTCCTGGCCGTCATCCAGGCCGATAAGTACGGTATCGGCATCGCGAACGTACTTCGTGCCCAAGCCAAGCAGGCACGCGTCAAACGCCGTCAAATCGCCGAGGAAAAGGCCATGAAACTACCCGTCAAGGTGCTCTTCCCGCTACTGTTCTCCATCTTTCCGGTGCTCTTTATCGTCCTTCTGGGTCCAGCCGTCATCAAGATAATGCACGTTTTCACCACCTTGTGATCCTGCCCTCCGGGGAGATAGACCGGCTGTCCGCGGATCCCAGACCATGGGCAGCCAATCGGCCCCCTTCCGGTACCCAGAGCCGGGAGGGGGTCCTCCACGTTTCGTCCCGGTGTAGGGCAAATCCGGTACCGGGCAAATGCCGCGCTCTACTCCCGGCGCGCCCGGGTCAGCTCAGCCCTGGCCAGCAACTCGCTGTCCGATGGGTACGCGACCTCCTCCAGCACGAGCGGGTGGGGTGCGGCCAGGATCGACTTGGCATCGCGCTTGCGTTCCACAAGGCGCTCAAGCAACCATCCCGGTGACTCCAGGCCCTCCCCCACACGTAATGCCGAGCCCACCAAGGACCGCACCATATTGTGGCAGAAGGCGTCCGCCTGAACGGTGGCGAGAATGACGCCGTCGGGCCTGCGCGCGAAGGAGAACTTCTGCAACTCCCGGACGGTAGTAGCACCTTCCCGTGGCTTGCAATAGGACCGGAAATCGTTCAGGCCCAACAGTGCATGTGAGCCCTCGTTCATAGCGTCTACATCCACAGCGGACTTGTGCCACAGGGTTATCCCGCGCAGCACCGGATCCCACCGTTCGGGCCCGTCAGCGATGCGGTAGCTGTACCTACGCCACAACGCCGAAAACCTGGCGTCGAAACCCTCCGGCGCCAGGCCGGCGTCGTGCACTTCCACCGCACCGGTGAGCTCGCCGAGGATGCGGCTCAAGGCGCCGCGGAGCCGCCGTAAAAGAGCGACGGCGGGATCAAGTTCATGCCCGCGCGGAAGCGCCAACCACTCAGCTTCGGAGACGTCCAAGTGGACCACCTGGCCCCGGGCGTGGACACCGGCGTCGGTCCGGCCGGCAACGGTCACACGGACCGGGCGCTGGAAAAGGAGCGCCAAAGCTTGCTCGAGTGAACCCTGCACGGTTTGCCGGCCTGGCTGGAGCGCCCACCCGCTGAAAGGGCCGCCGTCATACGACAGGTCCAGCCGGACACGCAAAAACCCGCTGCCCCCCATAACGGGGGCAGCGGGTTTTCGTTCGTTCATAGACCCAAGTCTACTGGGAAGAATTCAGTGAATTACTTCGCGTCCTTAGCGGCCGGAGCCTCTTCGGTGTCAGCAGCTTCAGCCTCAGCAGCCGGAGCCTCTTCGGTTTCGACAGCTTCGGTCTCTACAACCTCTTCCTCAGCGGCCGGAGCTTCGGCAGCCGGAGCAGCCTTGGCAGCAGCGGCGGTTGCTTCAGCAACAACGGCCTGCTTCGGGGAAACGGGGTCAAGGACGAGCTCGATGACAGCCATGGGAGCGTTGTCGCCCTTGCGGTTGCCGATCTTGGTGATGCGGGTGTATCCACCATCGCGGTTGGCAACGGCGCCGGCGATGTCGGTGAACAGCTCGTGGACAACGCCCTTGTCGCTGATCAGGCCGAGAACACGACGGCGGGAAGCGAGGTCGCCACGCTTGGCGAAGGTGACCAAACGCTCTGCGTACGGCTTGAGGCGCTTGGCCTTGGTGACCGTGGTGGTGATGCGCTTGTGCTCAAACAGAGCAGCTGCCAGGTTCGCGAGCATCAAGCGCTCGTGAGCCGGGCCGCCTCCGAGGCGCGGACCCTTAGTGGGGGTAGGCATAGTTATTTCTCCTGTTATGTAAGCCGAACAGGTCCATCGCTGAACCGATCGGCCAAGATCTGCTGGTTAGAGCTCGTCGTCGCTGAACGCGGCGTCGTCCTCTTCGATGGCTGCGGCACGGGCTGCGAGATCGAAACCGGGAGGGGAGTCCTTGAGGGACAGTCCCAGTTCCACGAGCTTTGCCTTGACCTCGTCAATGGACTTCGCACCGAAGTTACGGATGTCCATCAAGTCAGCCTCGGAGCGGGCAACGAGTTCACCCACGGAGTGGATGCCCTCACGCTTGAGGCAGTTGTAGGAACGGACCGTGAGGTCCAGATCCTCGATCGGCAGAGCCATGTCAGCTGCCAGGGCAGCGTCGGTGGGCGACGGGCCAATCTCGATACCTTCAGCTGCGGTGTTCAGCTCACGAGCCAGACCGAACAGTTCCACCAAGGTGGTGCCTGCGGAAGCGACAGCATCGCGCGGAGCGATTGCCTGCTTGGTCTCGACGTCGACAATGAGCTTGTCGAAGTCGGTGCGCTGCTCAACACGGGTAGCTTCCACGCGGAAAGTTACCTTCATGACCGGCGAGTAGATCGAGTCAACCGGAATACGGCCGATCTCGGAGTCGCCGGACTTGTTCTGAGCTGCCGAAACGTAGCCACGTCCACGCTCGATGGTCAGTTCGAGTTCGAACTTGCCCTTCGAGTTCAGGGTGGCAATGTGCAGATCCGGGTTGTGGAATTCGACGCCGGCCGGCGGTGCGATGTCCGCTGCCGTGACGACTCCGGGGCCCTGCTTGCGCAGGTAAGCAACAACCGGCTCATCGTGCTCGGAGGAAACGGACAGGTTCTTGATGTTCAGGATGATCTCGGTGACATCTTCCTTGACACCCGGAACCGTGGTGAACTCGTGCAGCACGCCATCGATCCGGATGCTGGTTACAGCGGCACCGGGAATGGAGGAGAGCAGGGTACGGCGGAGTGAGTTGCCCAGAGTGTAGCCGAAGCCCGGTTCCAGCGGTTCAATGATGAAACGGGAGCGGTTCTCGGAGACTACTTCTTCGGACAGGGTGGGGCGCTGTGCAATGAGCACTTAGGTTTCCTTTCGGCGAGCATCCGCTATATGACGCAACACAGGTGGTGGAAATCGGCTTCGGTTTCCAGCCTTGCCGGCCGGGCCATGCTGATGAGGGTCGAAACCATTCACAGCGAGGCCCGGCCGGCAGGCAGGGAATACCTAATTAGACGCGGCGACGCTTCGGGGGGCGGCAACCGTTGTGGGCGCTGGGGGTGACGTCCTGGATGGAGCCAACCTCGAGGCCAGCGGCCTGAAGCGAACGGATTGCGGTTTCGCGTCCGGATCCCGGGCCCTTGACGAATACGTCAACCTTGCGCAGACCGTGCTCCTGAGCGCGCTTTGCAGCAGCTTCGGCAGCCATCTGGGCAGCGAACGGGGTGGACTTACGGGAGCCCTTGAAGCCAACCTCACCGGCAGAAGCCCATGAGATGACAGCACCGTTCGGGTCCGTGATGGACACGATGGTGTTGTTGAACGTGCTCTTGATGTGCGCCTGGCCAAGCGCAATATTCTTCTTATCCTTGCGACGCGGCTTACGAACCGCTCCACGAGTCTTCGGGGGCATTGTTTCTCCTACAGAAAGTTATCGGGGGAAAACCAGGTCAATCCCGAGGGATTAACGTCCGGCCTTCTTCTTGCCGGCGACGGTGCGCTTCGGGCCCTTGCGGGTACGAGCGTTGGTCTTCGTACGCTGTCCGCGTACGGGCAGGCCCTTGCGGTGGCGCAGGCCTTCGTAGCTGCCAATCTCGACCTTGCGGCGGATGTCAGCGGCTACCTCGCGGCGAAGGTCACCCTCAACCTTGTAGTTGCCTTCAATGTAGTCACGCAGCTGGACCAGCTCGGCGTCAGTCAGGTCCTTGACGCGAACGTCAGCGCTGATGCCGGTGGCAGCCAGGGTTTCGTGTGCACGGGTCTTGCCCACGCCGTAGATGTAAGTAAGCGCAATTTCCAACCGCTTTTCGCGGGGAATGTCTACGCCAGCGAGACGAGCCATAGTGGCGGTACTCCTTGAATAAACCGGAGGTCGTAGGCAGTACACCCACACGTGCTGTGTGGCCCCAGCCTCCGACCGGGGGTTCGCTGACCAGGCTCTGTCATGCAGTCCTGGCACAGCTTGTGCTGCCTTTATTTACTTGCGTGGGCTAGCAACCCAGGTTTGCCCTTTCGGGCGCTGATTCCCTGGCGGGAATTAGCCCTGGCGCTGCTTGTGGCGCGGGTTCTCGCAGATCACCATGACCCGGCCATTACGGCGGATCACTTTGCACTTGTCGCAGATCTGCTTGACGCTCGGCTTGACCTTCATGGCGTTCCTTTGCGTGATTTAGCAGTTGATCTGCTGGAGCAGCTGGGCATTTCTGCCTGGCCGCCCAGCAATTTACTTGTAGCGGTAGACGATACGACCACGTGTGAGGTCGTATGGGCTTAGCTCCACCACTACGCGGTCCTCTGGGAGAATCCTGATGTAGTGCTGACGCATCTTCCCAGAGATGTGTGCGAGAACAACGTGCTTGTTGGTGAGCTCAACGCGAAACATCGCGTTGGGCAGCGCCTCAGTCACAACGCCCTCGATCTCAATGACCCCGTCCTTCTTGGCCATACCCTCCGCTAACTGTTGTTTGCCGCCGTCCCCCGGTTAGGCACCGAAGATCCAGCGGACGTTTTTTGTTTGTTTGGTCGTCTTGGGTCCACGACACTCCTGCGCGCGACGCCGATGAAGGCGACACTGAAAAGGGCGTGGCTGTACAGACAACCAACAGACAACTCTACGCCAATGCCGCATGAATGTTAAATCCGGCCATGGTAGCGCACCTGTCCGCCGTCGTCACTCCCCTGCGGGCCTGAATGCCGGGAAATCACCGGCCGTGGTCGAGACGTTTTCCGCTGCCATGACGCCGTCGAGGATGGCCAGCCGGGCCGCTTCCGCAGCTGCGCTCTGCAGCGTGATGAGCGAGATCTGCCGTGCCTGTTCGGTGCTGCGGTCAAGCACGACGCCGCCCGTCGCCAAGGCGAACACGGTATCTCCGTCCGCTAGCGTATGGGACGGATCGAGCGCCCGCGCCACACCTGCGTGCGCCGCGGAGGCGGTCCGCTTGCACTCGGCCGCATCCAAGACTGCGTTGGTGGCAATCACCACGAGAGTGGTGTTGAGGCCCCCCGGACCCGGCGCCCCATGCGTGCTCGGACTCGGGCGCGCACTGGCAGGCGTCAATCCCAGCGGCGCCCCCAGTGCATTGACTACGGCGATGGCACCAACGATAACCGGACCTTCCGCGGAAATCTTCTCCAGCGTGAGCGACGAGGTGCCCACCCCGCCCTTGTACTGCCCACGGGCTATGACCGCACCCGTGCCGGCACCGACGTTTCCACGTTCGACGGCGGCGTGGTCGCCTGATGCGAACGCCGCCGCGGCAGCCTGGTAACCCATGTCCGCGCCGGGTCGCGCGTTCACGTCACCGCCACGCCCGAGGTCAAAGATTGCGGCGGCCGGAACAATCGGCACCACGGTTCCGGGCACTGCGAACCCTCGGCCCTGTTCCTCGCACCAGAGTTGGGCGCCTGTTGCGGAGGCCAGTCCAAAGGCGCTGCCGCCCGTGAGCACCACGGCATCAACGGTGGGCACGAGCGTTGTTGGATCCAGCGCATCGGTTTCATGCGTCCCCGGGCCGCCCCCGCGCACGTCGACGGAGCCTACTGTTCCGGGCGGAGGAAGGACCACAGTGACGCCACTGAGCCAGCCGTCGTCGTGCTTCTGCACGTGCCCAACCCGGACGCCCGGTACGTCGGTGATTGCATTCATGGCTCCATTCTCCACTGGGGCCACCGGCTGTCCACCGGAGAGTCTCCATTAGTCGAGCGCTCCTCTCCTGGGCAGATCCCCTGGCGCAAACGGGAGCCCAACCTCATTTCCGAACATGCGGGGAACGCACGGTAAACAATCGTGGAAGCGTACGACAACTGTCGCTACGCTGGCCGGTTTTGGTGCTACTGCGCTAGTGCGGCGTGATGAGCTAGGCCTGTCCCGCCGCCCCGATCCGGGAGCCGGCCACCACAACCCAACCCGTGAGCGACCCATGACTACCCGACAGATTCACAGCAGCAACAGCCCTGTGCCTCTCGGCCAGCCGAACGCCCAGACGCGGACCCCCTCTCCTAGCGACGACGCCCGCCGCAAACGCAATGGCTGGTCGCGCCGTACCCGCAGGGACTTCGTGGTCTTCCTCGCCCTGGCCTTGCCCAACCTGATATTGATTGGGACGTTCACTTACTGGCCGCTGATCAACAACATGTACTACTCAACCCTTGACTGGACCTTGGGCTCCGCCTCGGCCACGGTGGTGGGCTTCGGGAACTACATCGACTTCTTCACCGGTTCCGATGCTTCCAACGTCTTGGGCACCACCGCCGTCTTCACCCTGGTGACCGTGGGTGGCTCGATGGCACTGGGACTCCTGATCGCGGTTGCCCTCAACTCGAAGGTCCGCGGCACCACCTTCGCGCGCTCCGCCGTCTTCGCTCCCTACGTTCTGAGCGGCGTGGGAGTCGGCCTTGTCTGGCTATTCATCTTCGATCCCGGTTACGGCGTGCTCGCTTGGATCCTTCGTGGCCTCGGCCAGCAAAGCCCGGAGTGGATCAACGATCCCCAACTTTCCCTCGTGATGGTCATCATCGTCTACATCTGGAAAAACCTCGGCTACTGCGCCGTTGTGTATCTCGCCGGACTGCAGTCCCTTCCCAAAGACGTCATGGAGGCAGCATCGCTGGACGGGGCCAGCGGTCTTCGGCGCTTCATGAGCATGTCCGTTCCGCTGCTCTCCCCCACAACGTTCTTCCTGCTGATCACCACGATGCTTAGTTCACTGCAGGCCTTTGACCTCATCCGGATCATGACTCCGCTGGGCGCGGGTACAAGCACCCTGATCTACGAGGCCTACCTACAGGCTTTCGGGGCCTATAACCGCGCCGGGTACAGCGCCGCCATCTCGGTGGTCCTCTTCGCCCTCCTGCTCATCATCACCGTGCTCCAGTTGCGGTTCGTCGAACGGAAGGTGCACTACTCATGAGCACGCTGACGCCACAACAGAACGCAGCTCCGGAGGTGATGGTGGAGCGCGCCCGTCCGTTCTCCCGGAAGAACCTCGTCCAAACACTCGCGGGAGGTTACCTTCCCCTCCTCGTGGCCACGTTGGTGGTGGTCCTACCGTTGTTGTGGATGGTCCTGAGCTCCCTGAAACAGCCGGGCGAGATCGTCACAACAGACCTGAAGATCTTGCCCCAGGGCGTGAACCTGGAGAACTACCGCGCAGCTATGACCACGGTGCCGTTCGCCCAGTTCTTCCTCAACAGCCTCATCGTCACCACGGTGGGCTCCACCGTGAAAGTAGTCCTGGCGATCCTCACCGCCTACGCGCTGGTCTTTGTCCGATTCCCGTTCAAGAACGTCATCTTCGTTCTCATCTTGGTGGCGCTGATGGTGCCACCGCAGGTATCCATCCTGCCCAACTACATCCTGATCTCGGGACTGGGCGGGAAGAACACGCTCTGGGGAATCATCCTTCCGGGCCTTGGTACAGCTTTCGGTACCTTCTTGCTCCGCCAACATTTCCTGACGCTTCCTGCCTCCATCTTGGAAGCAGCCGAGATCGACGGCGCAGGCCACTGGCGGCGGCTCTGGCAAGTGGTGGCACCGGTATCGCTTCCTTCCATCGCGACGGTGGCTCTGGTGACCGTGGTCAGCGAATGGAACGACTACATCTGGCCACTGATCATTACCGACCGCCCTGAAACCATGACCCTTCCGGTCGGCCTGACGCTCCTTCAAAACTCTGAAGGAAACGGCGCCGGGTGGGGAATCCTGATGGCCGGCGCCGTTCTGGTGATCATCCCGATCCTCCTCGTCTTCGCGGCACTGCAGCGCTACATCGTCGCCGGCCTCACCCAAGGCAGCGTGACCGGCTAGGCCTCCATCACATCCATCGCATCGATCTACCCCTGAAGATTCTTGAAAGGAAGCATTGTGAACACCCAACTTGACCGGCGCCACTTCCTGGGCCTCGCAGGCCTGGGCGCCAGCGCTGTTGCCCTCGCGGCCTGCGGCGGCCCCTCGACGTCGGCTCCGGCTGCAACCGTCGACGCATCCACTGTCGACTTCACCGGCGTGAAGCCGGCCGGCTCATTTGATTTCTGGACGAGCCACCCGGGACAGTCCATGGACGTTGAACGGTCCATCATCGACAAATTCCACGCGAAGTTTCCGGATATCAAGGTGAACCTGGTAACCGCCGGTGCCAATTATGAAGAGATCGCGCAGAAATTCCAGACCTCGCAGGCTGCGAAGTCGACGCTCCCCGGCCTCGTGGTCCTCTCGGACGTCTGGTGGTTCCGCTACTACACCAACGGCAACATCATCGCCTTGGACGGGCTGCTGAAGCAGTTGAACTTCGCCATGGACGATTTCCAGAAGTCCCTCGTGGCTGACTACAAGTACGCGGACAAGCAGTGGGCGCTTCCCTACGGCCGTTCCACGCCGCTCTTCTACTACAACAAGGACCACTTCAAGGCCGCCGGGCTGCCTGACCGGGCACCGAAGACATGGCAGGAATTCGCCGACTGGGCACCGAAACTCCAAGCGGCCTCCGGCGCCAAATACGCCTACATGTATCCCGCCTTGGCCGGTTACGCGGGCTGGACCCTGCAGAACAACCTCTGGGGCTGGGGCGGCAGCTGGTCCGACGGTTGGAAAATCACCTGCGATTCCACCGAGTCCGTTGCTGCCCTTCAATGGGCACAGGACTCCGTCTACAAGGACAAGTGGGCCGGCGTCTCCTCGAAGAACGCGGCGGACGATTTCTCGGCAGGTATTACGTCGACCACCATTTCCTCCACCGGTGACCTCCTCGGCGTGCTGAAGTCCGCCAAGTTCAACGTCGGAGTCGGCTTCCTGCCCGGCGGCCCCAAAGCGGCGACGAACGTCTGCCCCACGGGCGGCGCGGGCCTTGGCATCCCCAGCGGTGTCACCAAGGAAGTGCAGCTCGCCGCTACCACCTTCCTGAAGTTCATGACGGAACCGGAAAACACCGCAGCATTCTCCGCAGCCACCGGTTACATGCCTACCCGGCATTCCGCGGACATGTCCGCTGTCCTTGCCAAGACGCCCCAGATCAAGACGGCAATGGACCAACTCGCCGTTACCCGGGTCCAGGACAACGCGCGAGTGTTCCTTCCCGGCGCCGACCAAGAGATGGCCAAGGCCGCCGCGAAGATCCTCACCCAGCAAGGTGACGTCAAGGCAACCATGACCGACCTCAAGGGGACGCTGGATGGGATCTACACCAAGGACGTCAAACCCAAGTTGAAGGCCTGATCGAGTCTCTTAACTGGCAGTAGTGGTGGCGCCCAAGTCTGGGTACCACCACTACTGCCATTTTTCATCTCCTGCTACGGGATCGGGACTGGCACGACGCCGAGTGGCGCCAAGCGTTCAGCGCCCCCGTCCGCTGCGGACAGCACCCAGATGCCCTGTTCGTGAACTGCTACCGAATGTTCCCACTGGCAGGACCGTTTCCCGTCTGTGGTCACCACTGTCCAGTCGTCCTCCAACGTGGCGGTTTCGATACCGCCACGAACGAGCATCGGTTCAATCGCCAGGCACAGGCCGGGCCGGACCTTCGGCCCACGGTGTCCGGTGCGGTAATTCAGGACGTCCGGAGCCATGTGCATCTCCGAGCCGATGCCGTGGCCCACATAGTCCTCCAAGATGCCTAAGGGCTTGCCGTGCACGGACGACACGTAATCATCGATCGCATTGCCGATGTCACCCACGAACTTGCCCGTGGCCAAGGCAGCAATACCCCGCCACATGGCTTCCTCGGTCACATCCGAGAGCCGCTGGTCCTCAGGATCCGCCGTGCCTACGATGACCGTCCTGGCGGAGTCAGAGTGCCACCCGTCCACAATGCAGCCACCGTCAATGGAGATGATGTCTCCGTCCTGGAGCACGCGGTTCCCCGGGATGCCGTGCACCACCTCCTCGTTGACGGAGGTGCAAATGGTAGCGGGGAAGCCGTGGTAGCCGAGGAAGTTGGATTTCGCACCGGCATCGCTCAGCACGGCAGCGAACACCTCATCAAGGTCTTTGGTGGTGACACCGGCCTTTGCCGCCGCTACCGCAGCGTCCAGTGCACGGCTCAGGACGAGCCCGGCTTGGTGCATGATGCGCATCTGCTCATTGGTCTTGTACTCAATGCGGGGCTGACCGAACGCCATGATCTCCTCTGGATGGTTTACTGCGGGGACCGATCAGGCGCCGCGACTAAGACCATTTTCCCGTATTGGGGAGCGTGGCCGAAATTAAGGAAGGGCGTGCCCTGCACGGTTAGTGCGGAGCACGCCCTTTTTCCTCCGTGGCCAAGGCCCACGGCGGGGAGCTACTTAGACTGCTTTGGCCGACTCAATGGCTGTGAGGACGCGCTCGGTAACTTCATCGATACCGCCGATGCCATCGACCTTGGTGAGGATGCCGCGCTCGGCATACTTTGCAACGACGGCTTCAGTCTGACCGTGGTAGAGGTCCAGGCGATGCCGGATAACAGCTTCGTTGTCATCCGAACGGCCAGTTTCCTTCGCACGGCCCAACAGCCGGGCTACCAGTTCCTCGTCGTCGGCAGTCAGCTGGAGCACGACGTCGAGCTCCTGCTGGCCGTCTGCGAGGATCTGGTCCAGGTAGTCCACCTGCGCGGTGGTGCGCGGGTAACCGTCCAGCAGGAAGCCATTCTCGGCGTCGGGCTGGCTCAGCCGGTCGCGAACCATGTCGTTCGTGACGCTGTCCGGAACGAAGTCGCCGGCGTCCATGTACTTCTTCGCTTCGATACCCAAGGGAGTTTCACCCTTGACGTTGGCGCGGAAGATGTCGCCGGTTGAGATGGCGACGACGCCGAGCCGCTCGGAAATCCGTTCAGCCTGCGTACCTTTCCCCGAACCGGGAGGTCCTATGATCAGCATTCTCGTCATCGCAAAAGCCCTTCGTAGTGACGTTGTTGTAGCTGCGCATCAATCTGCTTGACAGTCTCCAGGCCAACTCCCACCATGATCAGGATTGAGGTGCCACCGAAGGGGAAGTTCTGGTTGGCATTGATCAGGACGAGCGCGACCAGCGGGATCAGCGCCACGAAGCCCAGGTACAGGGCTCCCGGCAAAGTGATTCGCGAAAGCACGTACTGCAGATAGTCCGCGGTCGGTTTACCCGCCCGGATGCCCGGAATGAAGCCACCGTACTTCTTCATGTTGTCCGAGACTTCTTCAGGGTTGAAAGTGATCGCCACGTAGAAGTAGGTGAAGAACACGATCATGAGGAAGTACAAGGCCATGTAGATGGGGTGGTCGCCACGGGTGAGGTTGTTGTTGATCCACTCGACCCATGGAGCCATCGGCTCCCCTGCCTTCGGCTGGTTGAACTGCGAAATCAGTCCGGGCAGGTAAAGCATGGAGGAAGCAAAGATGACAGGCACGACGCCGGCCATGTTCACCTTGATGGGAATGTAGGTGCTGGTGCCGCCCACAGTGCGTCGCCCGATCATGCGCTTGGCGTACTGCACCGGAACGCGGCGCTGCGACTGCTCCACGAAGACCACTAGCGCCACGGTGAGCAAACCAATGGCCAACACCAGGAAGAAGGTACCCGGGCCCTTGGACTCCCAAATGGCACCCAGCGAACGCGGGAACCCAGCTGCGATGGAAGTGAAGATGAGCAGCGACATGCCGTTGCCCACACCCTTTTCGGTGACCAGTTCACCCATCCACATGATCAAGCCCGTACCGGCCGTCAGTGTGATGATGATGAGGATCGTGGTGATGATGCTGTCATCGGGAATGATGTGCAGGTTACAGCCCGGCAGCAACTGGCCGGACCGTGCCAGGGAGACCAAGGTGGTTGCGTTCAAGAGGCCCAAGGCGATGGTGAGGTAGCGGGTGTACTGCGTCAGCTTTGACTGGCCCGAGGCCCCTTCCTCATACAGCTGCTGGAACCGGGGAATGACCACCCGGAGCAGCTGCACGATAATGCTCGCCGTAATGTAAGGCATGATCCCCAGAGCGAAGATCGAGACCTGCAGCAACGCGCCGCCGCTGAACAAGTTCACCAGCTGGTAGATGCCCTGCGAGGTGTCACCGGTGTTCAAGCATTGCTGGACATTCTGGTAGTTCACACCAGGCGAGGGGATGAAAGCTCCCAAGCGGAAGATTGTGATGATTGCCAGCGTGAACAACAACTTGCGTCGCAAATCAGGCGTCCGAAACGCCCGGCCGAATGCGCTTAGCAAGCGTCCTCCTGAGTAGAAAGTACAAGGGTGTGGATGGGCTCAATGAAACCCAACAACCGAGTCTAACCGCTTGTGCCGCCGTCGCAATAATCGAGAGTCCACAGCCACGCAAAAAAATCCCGGCATACGGGGCCGAAGCCCCGCATACCGGGATTCTTTTCACAACGGGTGTTCACCCCACTAGCTCCTAGAGAGCAGTGGTGCTTCCGCCAGCTGCGGCGATCTTTTCCGAAGCGCTGGAAGAGAAAGCGTGGGCGGTGACGTCAACCTTGACGGTGATGTCGCCGGTGCCCAGCACCTTCACGGGCTGGTTCTTGCGAACCGCACCCTTTGCAACCAGGGACTCCACGGTGACAGTGCCACCTTCCGGGAACAACTCGTTGAGCCTCTCCAGGTTTACAACCTGGAACTCAACCCGGAACGGGTTCTTGAAGCCGCGCAGCTTCGGGAGGCGCATGTGCAGCGGCAGCTGGCCGCCGGCAAAGCCAGCCTTTACCTGGTAGCGGGCCTTCGTACCCTTGGTACCGCGACCAGCGGTCTTACCCTTGGAGCCTTCACCACGACCAACACGGGTCTTGGCGGTCTTGGCACCCGGGGCGGGACGCAGGTGGTGGACCTTCAGAGTGTTCTGCTTCTCAGCAGCCTCTGCGGCCGTCTTGTTCTCTGCCATTACTTCGCCTCCTCTACATTCACGAGGTGCGGAACCGTGTTCAGCATTCCAACAGTCACGGCATCAGCGTTGCGGACAACAGTGTGTCCGATGCGCCTGAGGCCCAGTGACCGAAGGGTTGCCTTCTGGTTCTGCTTGGCGCCGATGACGCCCTTGATCTGGGTGATCTCCAACTTGGCGTCGGAGGGAGTCAGGTTCTTAGCCATGACTAAACACCTGCCTTCTGGTTCTGGAGCGCGCGCACCAGAGCAGCAGGAGCAACCTCGTCCAGCGGCAGGCCACGGCGGGCAGCCACGGAGGCGGGCTCTTCGAGCTGCTTCAGAGCGGCAACAGTCGCGTGAACGATGTTGATCGCGTTGGAGGAACCGAGCGACTTGGAGAGGATGTCGTGAATACCGACGCACTCCAATACCGCGCGGACCGGACCACCGGCGATAACACCGGTACCGGCGGAAGCCGGACGCAGCAGGACAACGCCTGCAGCAGCCTCACCCTGCACGCGGTGCGGGATGGTGCTGCCAACGCGGGGAACGCGGAAGAAGGACTTCTTGGCCTCTTCGACGCCCTTTGCGATAGCAGCGGGAACTTCCTTGGCCTTGCCGTAGCCAACGCCGACCATACCGTTGCCGTCACCGACGACGACGAGAGCGGTGAAGCTGAAGCGACGACCACCCTTGACGACCTTGGCAACACGGTTGATGGTGACAACGCGCTCTACGAACTGGCTCTTCTCGGCTTCGCGTCCACCGTCGCGGCCACCACGGCCACCACGGTCGCCACGGCCCTGGCCACGGTCGCCACGCTCGCCACGACGTCCGCCGCGGCGGTCATCGGCAGCGGGTGCCGTCGCGGTCTCAGTTGCTTCAGCAGCTACAGCTTCAGTCACCTGAATGTCCTTTTCGTTATTTTCAACGGTCACAGTGCCAGCCCACCTTCGCGAGCACCGTCAGCGACGGCGGCGATGCGGCCATGGTACTTGTTACCGCCACGGTCGAAGACGACAGCTTCGACGCCTGCGGCCTTGGCACGCCCGGCAACGAGCTCACCAACGCGCTTGGCCTTGGCAGTCTTGTCTCCGTCGAATGCGCGGAGGTCAGCTTCCAAAGTGGAAGCCGAAGCCACGGTTACACCCTTGCTGTCATCGACAACCTGGACGAATACGTGGCGTGCCGAGCGGTTGACGACCAGACGAGGACGTACAGCCGTTCCGCTGATGCGCTTGCGGATACGAAGCTGGCGACGGCTGCGTGCAGCAGACTTGCTCTTGTTCGAACGCTTCTTGTTAATTGCGATGGCCATGGTTTACTTACCAGCCTTTCCGACCTTGCGGCGGATGACTTCGCCGGCGTAACGGACACCCTTGCCCTTGTAGGGGTCGGGCTTGCGCAGCTTGCGAATGTTGGCAGCAACCTCGCCGACCTGCTGCTTATTGATACCCGCAACAGAGAGCTTGGTCGGACCCTCTACTACGAAGGTGATGCCTTCGGGTGCAGAGACGTTAACCGGGTGGCTGTAGCCCAGAGCGAACTCCAGGTCAGAACCCTTGGCCTGAACGCGGTAACCGGTACCGACAATTTCAAGCTTCTTCTCGTAGCCCTCGGTAACGCCCTGGATCATGTTGGCGATCAGGGTGCGGGTCAGGCCGTGCAGCGAACGCGAAGCGCGCTCGTCGTTCGGGCGGGTGACCGTGAGCGTGTTCTCTTCCAGGGCAACCTCGATCGGGCTGGCCACAGTGTGGCTCAGCTCGCCTTTGGAACCCTTGACGCTGATGACGGAGCCATCGAGCTTGACCTCAACTCCGGCAGGAACGGTGATGGGGAGACGTCCAATACGTGACATTATTCTCTTCCTTTCCCGTTACCAGACGTACGCGAGGACTTCGCCGCCCACGCCCTTCTTGCCGGCCTGCTTGTCAGTCAAGAGGCCGGAAGAGGTGGACAGGATTGCGATACCCAGGCCACCGAGCACGTGAGGCAGGTTAGTGGACTTCGCGTAGACGCGCAGGCCGGGCTTGGAGATGCGGCGGACGCCAGCGATGGAACGCTCGCGGTTCGGACCGAACTTCAGGTCGAGGGTCAGCTTCTTGCCAACCTCGGCGTCTTCTTCCTTCCAGCCGGCAATGTAGCCTTCTGCCTTCAGGATGTCAGCAACGCGTGCCTTCAGTTTGCTGTACGGCATGGACACGGAGTCGTGGTATGCCGAGTTTGCATTGCGCAGACGCGTGAGCATGTCTGCGACAGGATCTGTCATAGTCATTTGGGCTATAGCCCTTCCTCGTACCGGTTTCCGTAGCGCTTGCTCCGAGGAGTTGGCGCTGCGGACCTTTTACGTAGTTAGTTTTCGGTCTTGAACGGGAAACCAAGCGCCTTGAGCAGCGCGCGGCCCTCGTCGTCGGTCTTGGCAGTGGTGACAACCGTGATGTCCATACCGCGAACGCGGTCAATGGAATCCTGGTCGATTTCGTGGAACATAACCTGCTCGGTCAAACCGAAGGTGTAGTTGCCGTTGCCATCGAACTGCTTGCCGTTGAGGCCGCGGAAGTCGCGGATACGGGGCAGTGCGAGGGAGACCAGACGATCCACGAATTCCCACATGCGGTCGCCACGGAGGGTAGCGTGTGCGCCAATCGGCATGCCTTCGCGCAGCTTGAACTGTGCGATTGACTTGCGGGCCTTGGTAACCTGCGGCTTCTGGCCGGTGATCAGGGTGAGGTCGCGGACAGCGCCGTCGATCAGCTTGGAGTCCTTAGCGGCATCTCCAACACCCATGTTCACGACAACCTTGACGAGGCGGGGAACCTGGTTCACGTTCGCGTAGTTGAATTCGTCCTGCAGGGACTTTTTGATGGTCTCTGCGTACTTCGTCTTCAGACGAGGAACGATCTTGGTTTCGACGGTGTTCTCAGACAATGTCTCACTCATCAGATGTCCTTCCCGGTGGCCTTGGACACGCGGATACGGACGGTCTTGGTAGCGCCATCCTTCTCAACGGTGTCGAGACGGAAACCAACACGGGTCGGCTTCTTGGTCGACGGGTCCACCAAAGCAACGTTGGAAACGTGGATCGGGGCCTCTACAACCTCGATGCCACCGGTCTTGGTGCCGCGCTGCGACTGACCGACCTTGGTGTGCTTGGTGACACGGTTGATTCCCTCTACCAGCACGCGGTTGGTGGACGGGAATACGCGCAGGACCTTGCCCTGCTTGCCGCGGTCGCCGCCGCGTTCCTGCTTGGCGCCGGTGATGACCTGAACCAGGTCACCCTTTTTGATCTTAGCCATGGACTAAAGCACCTCCGGGGCCAGCGAAACGATCTTCATGAACTTCTTGTCGCGAAGTTCACGACCAACCGGGCCGAAGATACGGGTACCACGGGGGTCACCGTCGTTCTTCAGGATCACAGCTGCGTTCTCGTCGAACTTGATGTAGGAACCGTCGATACGACGGCGTTCCTTCTTGGTACGGACGATGACCGCCTTGACGACGTCGCCCTTCTTTACGTTTCCGCCGGGAATAGCGTCCTTGACGGTAGCGACGATGACGTCGCCAATGCCTGCGTAGCGACGACCGGATCCACCGAGAACGCGAATGGTAAGGATTTCCTTAGCACCCGTGTTGTCGGCGACCTTGAGTCGCGACTCCTGCTGAATCAATTTTTACTCCTTGCGTCGCGCGGGTTCTCAGACCGAAATCATGCCTACGGAATGAGCCTTGCGGAACGGTTGATCGGGGTGTCTCTTGACCTGGCTGGATTTTGCCAGACCAGGCCTAAACGCCCGTGCCACAAGCATCAGCTTCCCTTGCAGAAAACTCTGCGCGGGGCAGTATGCAGTGGCACGATTGTTTACGAGGTAGTGGACGACGCTCATGTGGCGCCATACAAACTCAATATCCTAGCACGTTTTGGGCTATGAACCGAAACGGCCGGGAACGCGGAAAGGCCCGCGTTCCGTAGGGAACGCGGGCCTTTCCAGTGAATCCTTGCCGGGTAAACCGAGCGCTGGATTTACTTGGCCTTTTCGAGGATCTCAACCAGACGCCACCGCTTGGTAGCGGACAGCGGGCGGGTCTCAGAGATGAGAACGAGGTCGCCGACGCCGGCGATGTTCTCTTCGTCGTGAGCCTTGACCTTCGAGGTGCGGCGAATAACCTTGCCGTACAGAGCGTGCTTCACGCGGTCTTCAACCTGAACAACGATGGTCTTTTCCATCTTGTCAGAGACTACGTAGCCGCGACGCGTCTTACGGTAACCGCGCTGTTCAGCGCTGGCTGCTGCTTCCGTCACAGTTTCCTTCTCGCTCACTTGGCGTCCTCTCCGGCTTCAACCTCGGCTGGTTCAGCCTTGGCAGCCTTCTTGGACTTCTTTTCTTCCTTGGCTTCCACAACCGGTGCGGCAACCTCGGCACGAATGCCCAGCTCGCGCTCACGAAGAACGGTGTAGATGCGTGCGATGTCCTTCTTTACCGCGCGCAAACGACCGTGGTTTTCCAGCTGTCCGGTGGCGGACTGGAAACGCAGGTTGAACAGCTCTTCCTTGGACTTGCGGAGTTCTTCAACGAGACGCTCGTTGTCGAAACCGTCCAGCTGTGCGGGTGCGAGATCCTTCGACCCTACTGCCATTTCTATTCACCACCTTCGCGACGCACAATGCGTGCCTTCAACGGCAGCTTGTGGATTGCCAGGCGCAGGGCCTCGCGAGCTACCTCTTCATTGACACCGGAGAGTTCAAAGAGAACCCGACCCGGCTTGACGTTTGCGACCCACCATTCCGGAGAACCCTTACCGGAACCCATACGGGTTTCAGCAGGCTTCTTCGTCAGCGGACGGTCCGGGTAAATGTTGATCCAGACCTTACCGCCACGCTTGATGTGGCGGGTCATCGCGATACGAGCGGACTCGATCTGACGGTTGGTTACGTATGCCGGGCTGAGGGCCTGGATACCGTACTCACCGAAGCTGACCTTGGTGCCGCCCGTAGCAGCGCCGGAACGACCCGGGTGGTGCTGCTTACGGTGCTTGACTCGACGTGGGATAAGCATTTAAGCCTGTCCTCCTTCTGCTGCCTGAGCCGAACCTGCGGTAGCGGCTTCAGCGGCCGGTGCTTCAACGGCAGCAGGTGCTGCCTCAGCTGCCGGACGGTCGTTACGACGACGACGGTCGCCACCCGGGCGGCCCGGGCGCTCTCCTGCACGGCCACGGGAAGGAGCAGCAGCTGCCTGCTGAGCCAGTTCCTTGGCGGTTACGTCACCCTTGTAGATCCAAACCTTCACACCGATACGGCCGAAGGTGGTCTTGGCTTCGTAGAAGCCGTAGTCGATGTTCGCGCGGAGGGTGTGCAGGGGCACACGGCCTTCACGGTAGAACTCCGAGCGGGACATTTCTGCGCCACCCAGACGGCCCGAGCAAGCAACACGGATGCCCTTGGCACCCGCACGCTGTGCGGACTGCATTGCCTTCTTCATTGCGCGGCGGAAAGCCACGCGGGAAGTCAGCTGCTCAGCGATGCCCTGGGCAACAAGCTGTGCTTCCATCTCGGGGTTCTTGACCTCGAGGATGTTCAGCTGGACCTGCTTGCCCGTGAGCTTTTCGAGCTCGCCGCGGATGCGGTCTGCTTCGGCGCCGCGGCGGCCGATGACGATACCCGGGCGTGCAGTGTGGATATCCACACGGACACGGTCGCGGGTGCGCTCGATCTCGACCTTGGCGATGCCGGCGCGCTCCATGCCGGTGGACATGAGCTGACGGATCTTGATGTCCTCACGGACGAAGTCCTTGTAGCGCTGTCCGGGCTTGGTGCTGTCAGCGAACCAGTGCGAAACGTGGTCGGTGGTGATGCCGAGTCGGAACCCGTGCGGGTTTACTTTCTGTCCCACTTAGCGAGCCTCCTCTTTCTCCGGGGTTGCGACGACCACGGTGATGTGGCTGGTCCGCTTCCTAATGCGGTAGGCGCGGCCTTGGGCACGCGGCTGGAACCGCTTCATGGTCGGGCCTTCATCAACGAATGCTTCGCTGATGAACAGGTCGCTGTCGTCGAATGCAACGCCGTCACGGTCCGCGAGGACGCGTGCGTTGGCCATTGCCGACTGAAGTACCTTGAATACCGGCTCCGAAGCTGCCTGGGGGGCAAACTTCAGAATTGCCAGAGCCTCATTCGCTTGCTTACCACGAACAAGGTTGACGACGCGCCGGGCCTTCATAGGCGTTACGCGGATGTGACGCGCAATAGCCTTGGCTTCCATTGCTTTCCTTCTCTCGTCTAAGACGTAAAGTCAGGCGCCTAGCGGCGCTTGCCCTTACGGTCGTCCTTAACATGGCCGCGGAATGTCCGCGTGGGAGCGAATTCGCCGAGCTTGTGCCCGACCATCGACTCAGTGACAAACACCGGGATGTGCTTGCGTCCGTCGTGTACGGCGATCGTGTGCCCGAGCATGTCGGGGATGATCATCGAACGGCGGGACCAGGTCTTGATGACGTTCTTGGTGCCCTTATCGTTTTCCCGTGCGACCTTCACAAAGAGGTGCTGGTCAACGAAAGGACCTTTTTTCAGGCTGCGTGGCATGTGTCCAGGCTCCTATCGCTTGTTCTTGCCAGTACGGCGGCGACGAACAATAAGCTTGTCGCTCTCTTTGTTCGGACGGCGGGTACGGCCCTCGGGCTTGCCGTTCGGGTTAACCGGGTGACGTCCACCGGAAGTCTTACCTTCACCACCACCGTGCGGGTGGTCAACCGGGTTCATGGCTACACCACGGACGGTCGGGCGAACGCCCTTCCAGCGCATACGGCCGGCCTTGCCCCAGTTGATGTTCGACTGCTCGGCGTTGCCGACCTCGCCGACGGTTGCGCGGCAGCGCACGTCAACGTTGCGGATTTCACCGGAGGGCAGACGCAGCTGGGCGAAGCGGCCTTCCTTGGCAACGAGCTGCACCGAAGCACCTGCGGAACGTGCCATCTTGGCGCCGCCACCCGGACGCAGTTCAACTGCGTGGATTACGGTACCAACCGGGATGTTGCGCAGCGGCAGGTTGTTGCCCGGCTTGATGTCAGCGTCAGGACCAGCCTCGACGAAGTCACCCTGGGACAGCTTGTTGGGGGCGATGATGTAACGCTTGGTGCCATCAACGTAGTGCAGGAGTGCGATGCGAGCCGTGCGGTTCGGGTCGTACTCAATTTCGGCAACGCGGGCATTGATGCCATCTTTGTCGTGACGACGGAAGTCGATCAGACGGTACTGGCGCTTGTGCCCACCACCCTTGTGACGGGTGGTGATCTTACCGGAGTTGTTACGGCCGCCAGTCTTGTGCAGCGGACGCAGCAACGACTTTTCCGGAGTCGATCGCGTGATTTCAGCAAAGTCGGCTACGCTCGAGCCACGACGGCCCGGGGTAGTCGGCTTGTATTTACGGATTCCCATAATTTATTTCCTCGTTAAAGTGGTCTCCGCTACGCGAGCGGACCGCCGAAGATGTCGATTGTGCCTTCTTTGAGGGTGACAATTGCACGCTTGGTGCTCTTGCGCTGTCCCCAGCCGAATTTGGTGCGCTTGCGCTTACCGGCACGGTTGATGGTGTTGATCGAGTCAACCTTGACCGAGAAGATCTTCTCGACGGCCAATTTGATTTCGGTCTTGTTCGAGCGAGGGTCCACCAGGAAGGTGTACTTGCCTTCGTCGATCAGACCGTAGCTCTTTTCCGAAACGACGGGTGCAAGCACGACGTCGCGCGGGTCCTTGATGGTGGTTACGCTCACTTGGAGGCCTCCTCGTTCTTTGCCTTGTCAGCGACGAACGCCTCGAAAGCAGCCTTGGTGAAGACCACGTCGTCGGAGACCAGCACGTCGTAGGTGTTCAACTGGTCTGCGTACAGAACGTGAACATCTTCGAGGTTGCGCACGGACAGTGCAGCAACATCGTTGGCGCGCTCGATAACGACGAGCAGGTTCTTGCGCGCTGTGACAGAGCGCAGCGAAGCCAGTGCGTCCTTGGCTGACGGCTTGGTGCCGGTAACCAGTTCAGCGATGACGTGGATGCGGCCGTTACGGGCGCGGTCAGAGAGGGCTCCACGGAGTGCAGCAGCCTTCATCTTCTTGGGGGTGCGCTGGCTGTAGTCACGAGGGGTCGGACCGTGGACAACGCCACCGCCGGTCATGTGAGGAGCACGGATGGAACCCTGACGGGCGCGGCCGGTGCCCTTCTGCTTGAACGGCTTGCGACCTGCACCGGAAACCTCGGCGCGGGTCTTCGTCTTGTGGGTACCCTGGCGTGCAGCAGCGAGCTGGGCGACGACGACCTGGTGCATCAGGGGCACGTTGGTCTGGACGTCGAAGATCTCTGCAGGCAGGTCTACCTTGACAGTGCTAGTCATTTAACTAGGCTCCCTTCACGGCAGTGCGTACGAGTACGACCTGGCCGCGGGCACCGGGAACGGCACCCTTGATAAGGAGCAGCGACTTCTCAACGTCAACAGCGTGAACCGTCAGGTTCAACGTCGTGTGACGCTCGGCGCCCATGCGGCCGGCCATTTTCAGGCCCTTGAAGACGCGGCTCGGGGTGGATGCGCCACCGATGGAGCCAGGCTTACGGTGGTTCTTGTGGGCACCGTGGGAAGCACCAACGCCGTGGAAGCCGTGACGCTTCATAACACCGGCGAAGCCCTTGCCCTTGGAGGTGCCTACGACGTCGATCTTCTGGCCGGCTTCGAAGAGCTCAACAGAAAGCTCCTGGCCCAGCTCGTAAGATGCGGCGTCTGCGGTACGCAGTTCGACAACGTGGCGGCGAGGCGTGACGCCTGCCTTTTCAAAGTGACCAGCCAGCGGCTTGGTGACCTTGCGGGGGTCGATCTGGCCGTAGCCGATCTGGACGGCGACGTACCCATCAACCTCTGCGTTGCGCAGCTGGGTGATGACGTTGGAGTCAGCCTGGACGACAGTTACCGGGATGAGCTTGTTGTTCTCGTCCCAGACCTGGGTCATGCCGAGCTTCGTGCCCAGCAGGCCCTTTACATTACGGGTTGCGGTCATAGTCTCTCAGCACCTCCCTAGAGCTTGATTTCGATGTTCACGTCAGCCGGCAGGTCGAGACGCATGAGCGAGTCAACAGCCTTCGGCGTGGGGTCGATGATGTCGATCAGACGCTTGTGAGTACGCATTTCGAAGTGCTCACGGCTGTCCTTGTACTTGTGCGGAGAGCGGATAACGCAGTACACGTTCTTCTCCGTCGGCAGCGGCACGGGGCCGACTACCGTTGCGCCTGCGCGCGTGACCGTCTCAACGATCTTCCGCGCTGAAACATCAATGACCTCGTGGTCATATGACTTCAGCCGGATGCGGATTTTTTGTCCCGCCATGTCGCCTGACTCTCTTTCAGCTAGTGCTGCTCTAGTTAGGGCTGCTCTGTTTACTTACCTGTTGACGTGGCCGCCGAAGCGATTGAGGCTCTGCCACCACACGCCGCACAAGCTGAATCCGGATATCCGGGTTCCTCAACCTGCCAGCGCACCGACCCCCGCGGTCGGGCGTGTCGCGATTTCCACGCAAACTCGACCGCAATCATGGGGTTCAGGGTTATGTTTGGGCTTCAGCTTGGCCCCTGACATCCGGCATTATCCGGATCGGGACACGAAGAAGCGCTTGAACAACTTATCCAGTATGGCGGAATTATGGCGTAAAGGCCAATCGGGGCCCCAGACACCATTGCCGGGCACCGATACCCTGTGCATGATAGGAAAATGACCGTCCAGGATACAGGTTCCGTGGAAGATCTTGCCGCGCGCCTCCGGCCAGGGTTCGTCCTGGGCGTGGCCTCAGCCGCATTCCAGATCGAGGGTTCGCTGACCGCCGATGGTCGGGGCCCGTCCGGCTGGGATGCCTTCTCCGAGAAGCCAGGCGTGATTGTCGACGGCGGCTCCCCCGCCGTTGCGTGCGACCATTACAACCGCGCGGACGAGGACATCGCCCTGATGCAGGAACTAGGCATCGATTCGTACCGCTTCTCGCTATCGTGGCCTCGCATACAGCCCGGGGGGACCGGCGCCGTCAACCAGCGCGGCTTGGATTTCTACGATCGCCTCATCGACAAACTCCTGGCCGCAGGCATCTCCCCCATGGCCACCCTCTTCCACTGGGACTTGCCGCTGGAACTGGAGCAGACCGGCGGGTGGATGAACAGGCAGACCGCAGAGCGCTTCGCCGTTTATTGTGAAGCGGCTGCTGAACGCTATGGGGATCGCGTGGATCGATGGGTTACGTTGAACGAACCCGTTTCGGTTACCCTCCAAGGCTATGCGCTGGGGGTCCACGCCCCCGGTAGGGAACTGCTGTTCGACTCGCTTCCCGCCGCCCACCACCAATTGTTGGGCCATGGGCTGGCAGTCCAGGCCCTCCGTGGCGTGGGCGTCAAAGGACTAATTGGCATTTCGAACATGCACTCCCCCGTCCGCGCCGCAACCAACAAGCTGTCGGACCGGCTCATGGCCCAAGCGCTGGACCACATCCTCAACCGGATCTATGCGGACGCCGTCCTCCTTGGTCAGTACCCCAAGCCACCACTGCCCATGAAACCTTGGTTTCGATCACTGAGCACTGTCGAAGACGGCGACATGGACACCATTCACCAGCCGCTGGACTTCTACGGGCTCAACTACTACTACCCCTTGAAGGTCGCCTCGGGGCCGGGGCCGGCGGAGATCCCCACTGGAAGCTCTCCCGAAATGGCCAAAATTCCGTTTCACCTGGCCACGTACAGTGAATACGAGACCACCGGGTTCGGTTGGCCGGTGGCTCCCGAGCATTTGTCGATATTGCTGCAGGAAATGCGGGAACGCTACGGCGACGCGCTCCCTCCGGTATACATCACGGAGGGAGGTGCGAGCTTCCCGGAGCCGGCCCACGTGGAAGGTCCCATACAGGACACCAACCGGATCTCCTACCTGGCAGAGCATCTGGGGCATGCGCTGACCGCCACGGGACCTGGTGGCGTGGCGGAGGGCTTGGACTTACGCGGCTACTACGTGTGGACCCTCACCGACAACTTCGAATGGGCCGCCGGCTATTCGCAGCGTTTCGGCCTGGTCCACGTCGACTTCGACACACAGGCTCGAACCCCCAAAGACTCCTTCTACTGGTTGCGCTCATTGGCCAAGGCGCGGAACCACCAAAGCTCACTCTTCCGGTAGCGTCACCTGCCCAGGCATGAAAAAGAACCCCACCGCCGGAGCGATGGGGTTCTTTTCAGGTAACTACCGGTAAATCCGGAAGGTCACCGACCTACAAGCAGGAAACTACTTGATGATCTTGGTGACACGTCCCGAACCAACGGTGCGGCCGCCTTCGCGGATAGCGAAGCCGAGGCCCTCTTCCATAGCGATCGGCTGGATGAGCGCAACGGTCATCTCAGTGTTGTCGCCAGGCATAACCATTTCCGTGCCTTCCGGCAGGGTGATAACGCCGGTTACGTCCGTGGTACGGAAGTAGAACTGCGGGCGGTAGTTGGAGTAGAACGGGTTGTGACGTCCGCCTTCGTCCTTGGACAGGATGTAGACGTTGGCCTCGAAGTCGGTGTGCGGGGTGATGGAACCCGGCTTGACGACAACCTGGCCACGCTCGACGTCGTCGCGCTTCAGACCGCGGAGCAGGAGGCCACAGTTCTCGCCGGCCCATGCTTCGTCGAGCTGCTTGTGGAACATCTCGATACCGGTAACCGTGGTCTTCTGGACCGGGCGGATGCCGACGATCTCGACCTCGGAGTTGATGGCGAGGGTTCCACGCTCGGCGCGGCCCGTTACAACGGTGCCACGGCCGGTGATGGTGAAGACGTCCTCGATCGGCATCAGGAACGGCTTGTCGCGGTCACGTACGGGGTCCGGAACGGACTCGTCGACAGCTGCCATCAGGTCCTGGACGGACTTGACCCAAACCGGGTCGCCTTCCAGAGCCTTCAGACCGGAAACGCGAACAACCGGAGCCTCATCTCCATCGAAGCCCTGCGAGCTGAGGAGCTCACGAACTTCCATTTCGACGAGGTCGAGGAGTTCTTCGTCATCAACCATGTCGGACTTGTTCAGCGCGACCAGCAGGTAGGGAACACCAACCTGGCGGGCGAGCAGAACGTGCTCACGGGTCTGAGCCATCGGACCATCGGTTGCAGCAACCACGAGGATTGCGCCGTCCATCTGGGCAGCACCGGTGATCATGTTCTTGATGTAGTCAGCGTGACCCGGGGCGTCTACGTGTGCGTAGTGGCGCTTCTCGGTCTGGTACTCCACGTGGGAGATGTTGATGGTAATACCGCGCTGGCGCTCTTCCGGAGCCGAGTCGATCGACGCGAAGTCGCGCTGCTCGTTGATGTCCGGGTACTGGTCGTACAGCACCTTGGAAATGGCGGCAGTCAGCGTCGTCTTACCGTGGTCAACGTGACCAATGGTGCCGATGTTGACGTGCGGCTTAGTCCGCTCGAACTTTGCCTTTGCCACAGGTTCCTCCTAGAACGATTTCAAGTGAAGTGCTCCTCGGCCGCGCTTTTCGCGGCAGAAACTTTAGCAAGTCTACTTGGGGGCTTGGTTTTGATGAAATTGCAGATTCAGGAACCAATCTTAGTTCCTAGAGCCTGTTCGCGCACGGGGCGGGTTGCGGCTCTCGCCACAACCCGGCCTCGCGAGCTGAGATGCCTTCCCGGGACCGGAATTGCATCGGTTACCGGGAGATTACTCGCCGCGGGTCTTCTGGATGATCTCGTCGGCTACTGCCTTGGGGACCTCAGCGTAGCTGTTGAACGTCATCGAGTACACGGCACGACCCTGGGTCTTGGACCGAAGGTCACCGATGTAGCCGAACATGCCGGACAGCGGAACGTGTGCACGGATAACCTTCACACCTGCTGCGTCCTCCATGGACTGCATCTGGCCACGACGAGCGTTCAGGTCACCGATAACATCACCCATGTATTCCTCAGGGGTGCGGACCTCAACATCCATCAGCGGTTCAAGCAGAACAGGGTTCGCCTTGCGTGCAGCTTCCTTGAAAGCCATACGGCCGGCGATCTTGAACGCCATTTCCGAGGAGTCAACATCGTGGGACGCGCCATCAATCAGCGTGGCCTTGATGCCGACAACCGGGTAGCCAGCCAAGACGCCGTCGTTCAGCGCATCCTGGATACCGGCGTCGACCGAAGGAATGTATTCGCGCGGAACGCGGCCACCAGTGACCTTGTTCACGAACTCATACATTTCGCCGTCACTGGTGTCCATCGGCTCGATGGCGATCTGGATCTTAGCGAACTGACCCGAACCACCGGTCTGCTTCTTGTGCGTGTAGTCAAGACGCTCAACAGTGCGCTTGATCGTTTCGCGGTAAGCAACCTGCGGCTTGCCAACGTTTGCCTCGACCTTGAATTCGCGGCGCATGCGGTCCACCAGGATGTCCAAGTGGAGCTCGCCCATGCCGGCGATGATGGTCTGGCCGGTGTCTTCGTTAAGGGAGACCTGGAAGGTCGGGTCCTCAGCGGAGAGCTTCTGGATGGCCGTGGAGAGCTTTTCCTGGTCACCCTTGGTGTTGGGCTCGATGGCAACGGAGATAACCGGTGCCGGGAAGCTCATCGATTCAAGGACGATCTGGTTGTTGGCATCACACAGGGTGTCGCCCGTGGTGGTGTCCTTCAGGCCGATAGCTGCGTAGATGTGGCCGGCGGTAGCGCCCTCGACGGGCATTTCCTTGTTGGCGTGCATCTGGAACAGCTTGCCGATGCGTTCCTTCTTGCCCTTGGTGGAGTTGACCACCTGGGCGCCGGCTTCGACGTGACCGGAGTACACGCGGATGAAGGTCAGCTGACCGAAGAACGGGTGTGCCGCGATCTTGAACGCGAGGGCGGAGAAGGGCTCGTCGGCCGAAGGCTTACGAGTAAGTTCCTTCTCTTCGTCGCGGGGATCGTGACCGATCATCGGCGGGACGTCCAGCGGGTTCGGCAGGAAGTCGACGACGGCGTCCAGCATCGGCTGTACGCCACGGTTCTTGAAGGCAGAGCCACAGAAGACCGGGTAGAGCTCAGAGTTGATGGTCATCTTGCGGATGCCGGCTTTGATCTCTTCGAGGGTGAGTTCTTCACCTTCGAGGTACTTCTCCATGAGTTCTTCGGAAGCTTCGGCCACAGTCTCAACGAGCTGCGCGCGGTACTCTTCGGCCTTGGCCTGGAGGTCCGCAGGAATTTCCTGCACTTCGTATGAAGCACCCATGGTGACGTCACCCTTAGCGTCGCCAGGCCAAACCAGGGCGCGCATTTCAAGGAGGTCCACAACACCAACGAAGTCGTTCTCAGCGCCGATGGGCAGCTGCATAACGAGCGGCTTGGCACCAAGGCGGGAGATGATCGTGTCTACGGTGAAGTAGAAGTCAGCACCCAGCTTGTCCATCTTGTTGACGAAGCAGATGCGGGGCACGTTGTACTTGTCAGCCTGGCGCCAAACAGTCTCGGACTGCGGCTCCACGCCTTCCTTGCCGTCGAACACCGCAACGGCACCGTCAAGGACGCGCAAGGAGCGCTCAACCTCAACAGTGAAGTCCACGTGGCCCGGGGTGTCGATGATGTTGATCTGGTTCTTGTCCCAGAAGCAGGTCACGGCGGCAGACGTGATGGTGATGCCGCGTTCCTTTTCCTGTTCCATCCAGTCGGTGGTCGAAGCGCCGTCGTGCGTTTCGCCGATTTTGTGGTTCACACCCGTGTAGAACAGGATGCGCTCGGTAGTGGTGGTCTTGCCGGCATCGATGTGGGCCATGATGCCGATGTTGCGGACCTTGTTGAGGTCGGTAAGCACGTCCTGTGCCACGGGGTCTCCCTTTCGGATGGACTACACGTTCGCCGCCGGCTCAGTGAGCCGGCGGCGTCCGGAAAGTTTTTACCAGCGGTAGTGTGCGAAGGCCTTGTTGGACTCGGCCATCTTGTGGGTGTCTTCGCGACGCTTCACAGCGGCACCAAGACCATTGGAGGCATCCAGGATTTCGTTCTGGAGACGCTCGGTCATGGTCTTCTCCCGGCGAGCCTTGGAGTAGCCCACGAGCCAGCGCAGGGCGAGTGCGGTGGAGCGACCCGGCTTGACCTCAACCGGAACCTGGTAGGTTGCGCCACCGACGCGGCGTGAACGCACCTCGAGGGAAGGCTTGACGTTGTCCATGGCCTTCTTGAGGGCGGCAACGGGGTCGCCGCCGGACTTGGCACGAGCACCTTCGAGTGCACCGTAAACGATGCGCTCTGCGGTGGACTTCTTGCCGTCAACCAGGACCTTGTTGATCAGCTGCGTGACCAACGGGGAGCCGTAAACGGGATCGGAAACTAGCGGCCGCTTCGGGGCCGGACCCTTGCGAGGCATATTACTTCTTCTCCATCTTTGCGCCGTAACGGCTACGGGCCTGCTTGCGGTTCTTGACACCCTGGGTGTCGAGTGCGCCGCGGACGATCTTGTAGCGGACACCCGGAAGGTCCTTCACACGACCACCACGGACGAGCACGATGGAGTGCTCCTGGAGGTTGTGGCCAACGCCGGGGATGTAAGCGGTAACTTCCACGCCACCGTTGAGGCGCACACGTGCCACCTTACGCAGAGCCGAGTTCGGCTTCTTCGGGGTGGTGGTGTAAACGCGGGTGCAAACACCGCGGCGCATCGGGCTGCCCTTCAGCGCGGGAGCCTTGGTCTTGGAGACCTTCGGCGTGCGGCCCTTGCGGACCAGCTGGTTAATCGTAGGCACTTTCGTGTTCTCCGTTGTTTGATCTCTGCCCCCACACACAGGCGCCAGCCGGTGTGAACGTGGGAACTTTGGCGTTGCTCATGCGGCCGGCCGAAACTCCGGTAGGCGTGCAAAAGTGCGGCATTCGTTGCGCATGTTGCCCGCAACCCGGAAACAGACTCCACCCAGCACCATGAGAACAAAACCAAAATGATGCTGCGGCGGCCTTCATCCACTGCCACACAGAACAATTAACAAAAGTCTAGCACGGCTTGCTCAAGCGCCTTAATCGGGTGTATAGGAGTCCGACGGCGGCACGCCCCTCCCCTGACGGCACGCGCCTCCCCTGACGGGCCCGGCCGGCACTTAACGGGCGCGCGCTTAACGGATCAGGCCCCGCACTCTGAAAGTGCGGGGCCTGACCTTCAATCGCTAACTACTGCCGACTAATTTCAGCGGAAGTCGTTGCCGAGATCGTAGTCATCCAACGGGATGGCGTGGAACTCAGGAGCACCGTCTCCCCCGAGGGCGTCATAGGAGAAGTCGGTGAAAGCGCTGGGGCCCGTGAACAGGCTGGCCTTTGCTTCTTCCGTCGGCTCCACAGTGACCTCGGTGTAACGGGGCAAGCCCGTTCCGGCCGGGATGAGCTTACCGATGATGACGTTTTCCTTGAGGCCGAGCAAGGGATCGCTCTTGCCTTCCATGGCCGCCTGCGTCAGGACGCGGGTGGTCTCCTGGAAGGAAGCCGCCGACAGCCAGGACTCGGTAGCCAAGGAAGCCTTGGTGATACCCATGAGCTCCGGGCGACCGGAAGCCGGTGCCTTGCCCTCGGACACTACGCGACGGTTCTCGTCTTCGAAGCGTGAGCGCTCTGCCAGCTCGCCGGGGAGCAGGTCGGAGTCGCCGGATTCGATGACGGTCACCCGACGCAGCATCTGGCGGACGATAACCTCGACGTGCTTGTCGTGGATACCAATACCCTGGCTGCGGTAAACGCCCTGCACTTCGTCCACGAGGAACTTCTGTGCAGCACGCGGGCCCATGATGCGCAGAACCTGCTTCGGGTCCACAGGACCGTTGATCAGCTTCTGGCCGACGCTGACGTGATCCCCATCCTCGATGAGGAGACGTGAACGGCGCAGCACCGGGTAGGCGATCTCTTCGGAGCCATCGTCCGGAGTGATGACCAAGCGCATCTGACGCTCGGACTCTTCGATGGTGATGCGACCGGCTGCTTCAGCAATCGGGGCAACACCCTTGGGAGTACGGGCTTCGAAGAGCTCCTGGATACGGGGCAGACCCTGGGTGATGTCATCGCCACCACCGGCAGAGACAGCACCACCAGTGTGGAACGTACGCATGGTCAGCTGGGTACCGGGCTCACCGATGGACTGTGCGGCGATGATGCCCACGGCCTCACCGATGTCCACGGTCTTACCCGTTGCCAACGAACGGCCGTAGCACAGGGCACACGTACCGACCTTGGACTCACAAGTGAGCACCGAACGGACCTTGACCTCGGTGATGCCCGCGGCCAGCAGCTGGTCGATGACGACGTCGCCGCAGTCGGTTCCGCCTGCTGCCAAGACATTGCCCTGGGCATCGACGACGTCGACAGCCAGCGTACGTGCGTAGGCGCTGTTCTCGACGTTCTCGTCCAGGACGAGCTCACCGTTGGAGTCCGGCACGGCGATCGGGGTAACCAAGCCGCGCTCGGTACCGCAGTCCTCTTCACGGACGATGACGTCCTGTGAAACGTCCACCAAACGACGGGTCAGGTAACCCGAGTTGGCGGTACGCAGGGCGGTATCGGCAAGACCCTTACGGGCACCGTGCGTAGCGATGAAGTATTCCAGCACCGACAGGCCCTCACGGTAAGAGGACTTGATGGGGCGCGGGATGATCTCACCCTTCGGGTTGGCCACAAGACCACGGATACCTGCAATCTGGCGGACCTGCATCCAGTTACCACGTGCACCGGAGGACACCATGCGGTTGATGGTGTTCATCGGAGACAGGCTGTCGCGCATTGCCTGGGCGATCTCGTTGGTTGCCTTGTTCCAGATTTCGATCAGTTCCTGGCGACGCTCGTCGTCGTCGATCAGGCCCTTGTCGTACTGGCCCTGGATCTTGGCAGCCATGTTCTCGTACCCGGCCAGGATGACAGGCTTGTCCTTGGGAACCTCGATGTCAGAGATCGCAACGGTGACGCCCGAGCGGGTTGCCCAGTAGAAACCGGCATCCTTCAGGTTGTCCAGCGTTGCCGCCGTAACCACCTTCGGGTAGCGCTCAGCGAGGTCGTTGACGATCCGGGACAGTTCGCCCTTGTCGGCAACAGCCTCAACCCAGGGGTAGTCCTCGGGCAGCGTCTGGTTGAAGATGACCTGGCCCAAGGAGGTCTGGACAAGCGCCGGCTGACCGGGCTCCCAGCCTTCGGGAGCTTCCCAACCCGCGTACGGCACGAAGTCGTCGAGACGGATCTTGACCTGGGAGTTCAGGTGCAGGTCACGGGCGTCGTACGCCATGATCGCTTCCGAAACCGAGGAGAAGATGCGGCCCTCGCCGGCGGAACCGACGCGCTTGGTGGTCAGGTGGTACAGGCCGATGATCATATCCTGCGAAGGAAGGGTCACCGGGCGGCCATCGGACGGCTTCAGGATGTTGTTCGAGGACAGCATCAGGATGCGGGCTTCAGCCTGGGCTTCCGGGCTAAGCGGCAGGTGGACTGCCATCTGGTCGCCGTCGAAGTCAGCGTTGAAGGCGCCACAAACCAGCGGGTGAAGCTGGATTGCCTTGCCTTCCACAAGCTGGGGTTCGAAGGCCTGGATGCCGAGGCGGTGCAGGGTAGGTGCACGGTTGAGCAGCACCGGGTGTTCGGTGATGATCTCTTCGAGCACGTCCCAAACCTGCGGACGGTAACGCTCCACCATGCGCTTGGCCGACTTGATGTTCTGGGCGTGGTTGAGGTCAACCAGGCGCTTCATCACGAACGGCTTGAAGAGCTCCAAGGCCATCTGCTTCGGCAGGCCACACTGGTGCAGCTTCAACTGCGGGCCGACGACGATGACCGAACGGCCGGAGTAGTCAACACGCTTACCGAGGAGGTTCTGGCGGAAACGTCCCTGCTTGCCCTTGAGCATGTCGCTCAGGGACTTCAGCGGACGGTTGCCCGGACCCGTGACCGGACGGCCACGACGACCGTTGTCAAAGAGGCTGTCAACAGCTTCCTGAAGCATGCGCTTCTCGTTGTTGACGATGATCTCCGGAGCACCCAGGTCAAGCAAACGCTTGAGACGGTTGTTGCGGTTGATCACGCGACGGTAGAGGTCGTTGAGGTCGGAGGTCGCGAAGCGGCCACCATCCAACTGGACCATGGGGCGCAGTTCCGGCGGGATCACCGGGACGGCGTCGAGTACCATGCCGAGCGGGCTGTTGTTGGTGGTCAGGAATGCGTTGACAACCTTCAGGCGCTTCAGGGCGCGGGTCTTACGCTGGCCCTTGCCGTTCTGGATGGTGTCGCGCAGTGACTCAGCCTCAGCCTGCATGTCGAAGGTCTCAAGACGCTTCTTGATGGCCTCGGCACCCATGGAGCCCTCGAAGTACAGACCGTAACGGTCGCGCAGTTCGCGGTAGAGACCTTCATCGCCCTCGAGGTCAGCGACCTTGAGGTTCTTGAAACGGTCCCAGACCTGCTCAAGGCGCTCGATGTCGGCGTCGGCACGCTTGCGGACGTTCGCCATCTGGCGGTCTGCCGAGTCGCGGGCCTTCTTCTTGTCGGCAGCCTTGGCACCTTCACCTTCAAGACGGGCAAGCTCGTCTTCAAGGTCACGGGCGATCGTGGCGATGTCGCTGTCGCGGTTGTCCACCATCTGCTTCTTCTCGAGGTCGTGCTCAACCTGGAGGTTCGGCAATTCGGCGTGACGTGCTTCGGTGTCAACGCTGGTGATCATGTAGGCAGCGAAGTAGATGACCTTCTCAAGGTCCTTCGGTGCCAGGTCCAACAGGTAGCCCAAGCGCGAAGGAACGCCCTTGAAGTACCAGATGTGGGTTACGGGCGCAGCCAGTTCGATGTGGCCCATCCGCTCGCGGCGTACCTTGGCGCGGGTAACTTCAACGCCGCAACGCTCGCAGATGATGCCCTTGAAGCGGACGCGCTTGTACTTACCGCAGTAGCATTCCCAGTCCCGCGACGGGCCGAAGATCTTCTCGCAGAAGAGGCCGTCCTTCTCGGGCTTGAGCGTGCGGTAGTTGATGGTTTCCGGCTTCTTGACCTCGCCGTAAGACCAGCCGCGGATGTCTTCCGCGGTGGCAAGGCCGATCTGCATGAGGCCGAAGGAGGATTCGCTGGACATATGGTCCCTGTTCTCTCTTGTTCTCTAAATTCTGAAGTCTTGGTTACGGGAAGAGGGAGCTGTTCCGTCGGGCAGTGCTGAATGACTGCCCGACGGAATAGCTGCTAAACCTCTTCTACGGAACTGGGCTCTGCACGAGACAGATCGATGCCCAGTTCTTCCGCAGCCGTGAAGACTGCGTCATCAGAGTCACGCATTTCGATCGTGGTTCCGTCGGTGGAAAGAACTTCCACGTTCAGGCACAACGACTGCATTTCCTTGATCAAGACCTTGAAGGACTCGGGAACGCCAGGCTCAGGGATGTTCTCGCCCTTGACGATGGCTTCGTAGACCTTCACACGACCATGGATGTCATCAGACTTGATCGTGAGGAGTTCCTGAAGTGTGTAAGCGGCACCGTAAGCTTCGAGCGCCCACACTTCCATTTCACCGAAGCGCTGGCCACCGAACTGAGCCTTACCACCCAGCGGCTGCTGCGTGATCATGGAGTACGGGCCGGTGGAGCGCGCGTGGATCTTGTCGTCCACCAAGTGGTGGAGCTTCAGGATGTACATGTAACCGACGGAGATCGGGTCCGGGAACGGCTCGCCGGAGCGGCCGTCGAACAGGCGGGTCTTGCCGGAGGAATCGATCAGGCGGTCGCCGTCGCGAGTGACGTTGGTGGAGTCGAGCAGGCCGGTGATTTCTTCTTCACGGGCACCATCGAACACCGGGGTGGCAACGGTGGTCTGGCCGGTTTCGCGGGGCAGGTTGGGCAGGTTCTTGACCCACTCCGGCTCGCCTTCGATCTTCCAACCGGTCTTGGCAACCCAACCGAGGTGGGTTTCCAGGACCTGGCCAACGTTCATTCGGCCCGGAACACCAAGCGGGTTCAGGACGATGTCCACCGGGGTACCGTCTGCAAGGAAGGGCATGTCCTCGATCGGAAGGATCTTGGAAATAACACCCTTGTTGCCGTGGCGGCCGGCGAGCTTGTCGCCGTCGGTGATCTTACGCTTGGCTGCAACGTAGACGCGGACCAGCTGGTTCACGCCCGGGGGCAGTTCGTCGTCGTTGTCGCGGTCGAAGACGCGAACGCCGATGACCGTGCCGGACTCACCGTGGGGAACCTTCAACGAGGTGTCGCGCACTTCGCGGGACTTCTCACCGAAGATTGCACGGAGGAGACGCTCTTCCGGGGTGAGTTCGGTTTCGCCCTTGGGGGTGACCTTACCCACCAGGATGTCGCCTGCTTCAACTTCGGCACCGATGTGGATGATGCCGCGTTCGTCCAAGCCCGCCAGGACTTCCTCGGACACGTTGGGGATGTCACGGGTGATTTCCTCGGCACCAAGCTTGGTGTCGCGGGCATCAATTTCGTGCTCCTCGATGTGGATGGAGGAAAGGACGTCCTCAGCAACAATGCGCTGGGACAGGATGATGGCGTCCTCGAAGTTGTGGCCTTCCCATGACATGAATGCCACGAGCAGGTTCTTACCGAGGGCAAGCTCACCCTGGTCCGTTGCCGGACCGTCAGCGATGATGCCGCCAACTTCCAGGCGCTGGCCTTCGTTGACCAGGACGCGGTGGTTGTAGCAGTTGCCCTGGTTGGAGCGGGCGAACTTGTTGATGCGGTAGTTGGTCTCCGTGCCGTCGTCATTGATCATGACAACGAGCTCGGCGGAAACCTCGGTGACCACACCGGCCTTCTTCGCGATGACAACGTCACCGGCGTCGACGGCGGCTGCGCGCTCCATGCCGGTGCCCACGAAAGGAGCCTCGGAACGGACCAGCGGCACTGCCTGGCGCTGCATGTTGGCACCCATGAGTGCACGGTTTGCATCGTCATGCTCAAGGAACGGAATAAGCGCCGTTGCCACGGACACCATCTGGCGCGGGGAAACGTCCATGAACTGGACCTCGCCTGCGGGAACCAGGACGGGCTCGCCTCCACCACCGCGGGCACGGACAAGGACGGTCTCTTCCGAGAACTTCTTGTCAGCGTCCAACGGCGCGTTGGCCTGTGCGATCAAAACTTCAGCTTCGTCGTCGGCGGTCAGGTACTGGACCTCATCCGAAACAACGCCTTCGGACACCAAACGGTACGGCGTCTCAATGAAACCGAACGGGTTGATGCGACCGTAGGAAGCCAACGAACCGATCAAGCCGATGTTCGGGCCTTCAGGGGTTTCGATGGGGCACATACGTCCGTAGTGGGACGGGTGAACGTCTCGAACTTCCATGCCGGCACGGTCACGGGACAGACCACCCGGGCCAAGTGCCGACAGACGGCGCTTGTGGGTCAAACCCGACAGCGGGTTGTTCTGGTCCATGAACTGCGACAGCTGTGAAGTTCCGAAGAACTCCTTGATGGCTGCCACGACGGGACGGATGTTGATCAGCGTCTGCGGCGTGATGGCCTCGACGTCCTGCGTGGTCATGCGTTCGCGGACGACGCGCTCCATGCGGGAAAGACCGGTGCGGACCTGGTTCTCGATCAGCTCGCCAACGGCGCGGATGCGACGGTTGCCGAAGTGGTCGATGTCATCGATCTCGACGCGGAGCTCGTGGTCCTGACCATCCCGCTTGCCCATGAGGGTCTTCTCGCCGGCGTGAAGCGCAACGAGGAACTTGATCATGGCAACGATGTCTTCAACATGCAGGACCGAAGCTTCCTTGTCACCAAGGGAGCGATCGATACCAAGCTTGCGGTTGATCTTGTAGCGGCCGACCTTGGCCAGATCGTAGCGCTTGGCGTTGAAGTACAGGTTGTCCAGCAGGGACTGGGCAGCCTCGACTGTGGGCGGCTCGCCCGGACGCAGCTTGCGGTAGATGTCCAGGAGGGCGTCTTCACGCGTCTCGGTGGCGTCCTTCTCCAGCGTTGCGCGCATGGAGTCGTACTGGCCGAACTCTTCCAGGATCTGGCCTTCGGTCCAACCGAGGGCCTTCAGCAGGACCGTCACCGACTGCTTGCGCTTGCGGTCGAGGCGAACGCCGACCTGGTCGCGCTTGTCGATTTCGAGTTCGAACCATGCGCCACGGGACGGGATGATCTTCGCAGTGAAGATGTCCTTGTCACTGGTCTTGTCTGCGGTGCGCTCAAAGTACGCGCCCGGCGAGCGGACCAGCTGGGAGACGACGACACGCTCGGTGCCGTTGACAACGAACGTTCCCTTTTCGGTCATCAGCGGGAAGTCGCCCATGAACACGGTCTGCTGCTTGATTTCGCCCGTGTTGTTGTTCATGAACTCGGCCTTGACGTACAAGGGTGCCGAGTACGTGGCATCACGGTCTTTGCATTCGGCCATGGTGTACTTCGGGTCAGCGAACTCCGGCTCGGAGAAGCTCAAGGACATAGTGCCCTGGAAGTCCTCGATGGGGGAGATCTCTTCGAAGATATCGGCAAGTCCGGAGGTGGTGGCGACGCTGAGGTCGCCCTCCTCGACAGCCTTTGCTACCCGCGCCTGCCAGCGTTCGTTTCCGACAAGCCAGTCAAAGCTGTCAGTCTGCAGGGCGAGAAGATTCGGAACATCCAAAGGTTCGTGAATCTTTGCAAATGAGAGGCGGCGGGTGGCACCATCGGTGCTTGCCGTGTTAGCGGTTTCGTTATTAGAGGTGCTCGAGGCGACCAAGAGGGATCCTTCCACAGACCTTCAGGCGTTTTCAGATCTCCCCCGTTTGCATCCGGCAGAATGCTCCGCAGGACACTTATTCCGGTTCCGCTATATGACCCGGACCCAGGCTGCCCACTAAAGTGCACGTTAGGAACGGCACGTCAATGGCGCAGCTGAGAGGTAAAGCCCACCGCTATATGAAGGCTGAAGGTTAACAGGGAAGACGCAAATATCTACAATACGGCAAAGCAGCCTTCCTGTCTACCCCAGATCGTCCGGGAATGCAAGCACCAATCCTGCGGTCCGGGATGGTTCTAATCTTGAGAATCCGGGTACCTATGAACCGGGCAGTTGGGAATCCAAGGCGCATTACTCCCGTTGTAGTTGAAGGGTGCTGAACTGGTAGCGCACACCCCGCGGTAACCTTGCTACACATTGCAACCGGAAGAGAGATCATGACCACCTCCGCTGACGACAACGATGTTGTCATCCTTGCCGCTTCCCGCACCCCACAGGGTCGGCTCAACGGGCAACTCGCGTCCTTCACCGCCGTCGATCTGGGCGCCCATGCCATCGCTGCGGCGCTTGAGTCCAGCGGCGTAAAGGCCGAACAGGTTGACGCCGTCATCATGGGGCAGGTGCTGCAGGCCGGAGCTGGCCAAAACCCGGCCCGGCAGAGCGCGATCGCAGCTGGCTTGGGTTGGAACATCCCTGCGGTCACCATCAATAAGGTCTGCCTGTCCGGCCTGACGGCCGTGATTGACGCAGCGCGGATGATTCGCGGTGGCGATGCAACTGTGGTCGTGGCCGGCGGACAGGAATCCATGACCCGGGCTCCACATCTCCTGCCCGGATCCCGGCAGGGTTGGACCTACGGCTCCATCCAAGCGCTGGACGTCGCCGCCCATGACGGGCTTACCGATGCCTTCGACGGGCAGTCGATGGGGCTGTCCACTGAATCCAAGAACGTCACCCTGGGGATCGACCGCGCTTCCCAGGACCAAGTGGCTGCCGCGTCCCATCAGCGCGCCGCAACTGCGATCGCGGACGGAACTTTCGACGTCGAAATTGCTCCCGTCAGCGTCAAGCAGCGCAAGGGTGACGCGCTGGTCCTCGCAACTGACGAGGGAGTGCGGCCCAACACAACGGTAGAAACACTGGCACCGCTGAAGGCGGCTTTCGCGACGGACGGCACCATCACGGCAGGCAACTCCTCTCCCCTGTCCGACGGCGCCTCCGCCCTGGTGCTCACGAGTCGCCGTTTCGCCGAGGACAACGGTTTGGGCTACTTGGCCGTCGTCGGCAAACCGGGGCAGGTAGCGGGCCCGGACAACTCCCTGCACTCCCAACCCTCCAACGCCATTGCCCAAGCGTTGAAGAAGGCCGGTTGGACCGCGGAAGACTTGGATTTCATCGAAATCAACGAGGCCTTCGGCTCCGTTGCCGTCCAGTCGTTGAAGGACCTCAACTACCCGCTGGAGAAGTGCAACATCCACGGTGGGGCCATTGCATTGGGCCACCCCATTGGTGCGTCCGGGGCGCGGCTGGCCCTCCACGCTGCGCACGAACTCAAACGCAGGGGTTCCGGCAAAGCTGCTGTGTCCCTGTGCGGTGGCGGCGGCCAAGGCGAAGCCCTCCTCCTCTACCGCGACTAACGGGCACACCGTATTTAGGGGCACACCGTGGAGGACATGAACGACGGCGGACAGAGGTTCCTCGCTGACGCCGCAGCGCGCGGGCTGGACGTCGACGTCGTCGAGCGTCCGGCCGCCAACAGCTTGGAAGAGGCGGCGGGCATCCTGGGCATCAGCCCGGGCGACATCGTGAAATCGTTGGTGGTCAAGCACCGCGACGGTAGCTTCCTGTTCGCCCTTATTCCAGGTGACCGGCAGATCTCGTGGCCAAAGTTGAGGGCCCTTGTGGGGGTCAACAAGCTCTCACTCCCCCATGCCGACGTCGCGTTGGCTGCCACGGGTTATGAACGCGGGACCATCACACCATTGGGAAGCACCACCCGGTGGCCTGTCTACGCGGATGCCACCATCACGGGGCGCCGGATATCCATGGGGGCAGGCGCCCACGGCCGTAGCGCCTTCGTGGACGCAGACGCGCTCACCTCAGCGCTTGGGGCGATCGTGGCGGACATCAGCGAACCCAACTAGGGGACAGATCATGGCCTAGTGACCACTCAGAACGGCCTGATCTGTCCCCTAGTTGGGTCGGGTTAACGCAGGAAGCCCCGCTCGGCGAACCGGGCGGGGCTTCCTGCGTAAGAGGTGTTACTTGAGGGTAACGGTGGCGCCAGCTTCTTCGAGCTGAGCCTTTGCCTTCTCTGCGGCTTCCTTGGTGGCGCCTTCGAGAACAGCCTTCGGTGCACTGTCAACCAGGTCCTTGGCTTCCTTGAGGCCGAGGGAGGTGATAGCGCGAACTTCCTTGATCACTGCGATCTTCTTTTCGCCAGCAGCTTCGAGAATGACGTCGAAGTCGGTCTTCTCTTCAACAGCTTCAGCAGCACCGGCAGCGGGGCCAGCAACTGCAACAGCAGCAGCGGTAACTTCGAAGGTCTCTTCGAAGAGCTTGACGAACTCGGAGAGCTCGATGATGGTCAGTTCCTTGAAAGCTTCAATGAGCTCTTCGTTGCTGAGCTTCGCCATGGTGGCGTCCTTCCATTAGTTGGTGCAGATCCGGCTAAGCCAGTCCATGCGCCAGAGTTTGATTGGGAGAGAACTTAGTTCTCTTCGGGTGCAGCTTCAGCGGCTTCGGCCGGAGCCGCAACCTCTTCAGCAGCGGGCTCTTCAGCAGCCTCGGCGGCCGGAGCTTCTTCAGCGGCAGCCGCAGGTGCGCCGCCCTCTTCTTCAAGCTTGAGGCGCAGGGCGTCGATGATGCGTGCGGCAGCGGATGCGGGAGCCTTGAGGACACCGGCAACACGTGCAAGCTGCAGCTCGCGGGACTCAAGGGCTGCCAGCGCGGCAACACCTTCTGCGTCCAGTGCCTTGCCCTCGAAGTAACCGGTCTTGATAACCAGCTGCTTGTTGGCCTTGGCAAAGTCCGTCAGGCTCTTGGCAGCAGCAACAGCGTCACCCTTGATGAAGGCGATTGCAGTGGGGCCGGAAAGCTGCTCGTTGAATGCTTCAACTCCAGCTTCCTTGGCTGCAATGGCGCTCAGGGTGTTCTTGACGACCGAGAACTTGGTGTCCTGGCCGAGCGCAACACGCAGTTCCTTGAGCTGTGCAACAGTGAGCCCGCGGTATTCGGTCAGGACAGCCGCGTTCGATTCCTGGAAATCGGTGGTGATCTCTGCAACTGCGGAGACCTTGCTAGGCGTTGTCATAACCCTCCTTCCGGGGATAAAAGCCGGTCTTCCGGGTCCCCGCTCACGAGAGCAAAAACTAAAAACGCCCCGCGCAGATGCACGGGGCTTGGCTCAACACGCTCAGTGCGTGGAGACTCGCTTCGTTCACCTGCGCCGGCCGCCCTATGTTCAGGGTCCTTCGTCAAGGAATTCACTTGGATCTCAGGGGCGTGGCTGCAGAGTTGAGCTGTGCTCGAAAGAGTGGATTCCCATCAACCGACGGTCTTTGGTACTTCAAGGCTACGGGAGACTGTCCGGCAAACCAAATCGGCCCGGCACTACTCCGATGAGGACACCCTTGGTCCTCGGGCCGGGAACTCCTTTTGCCACAGGCCGGTGACACCCGCCGTCGTGAATCCCAACTGCTTGTTCACCGTCAGGAGGTACCGGTTTTCGGGGGCGTTCCACGTGTAAATGACGCGAGCGTCCGGGAACTGCTCCGTAAGCCGTTCCATGTTGGATACCTTGATCAGCAATCCGAGCTTATTACCCCGGTGTTCTTGCAGGACCAGGGTATCGTCCTGGAAGACAACGTCCTGGCGGTGCGCCAGCACGCTGATGGTGGTCAGCCCCACGATGCGCTCGGTGGCGAGATGCTCGACGGCGGTGACCACCGTGCGCCTGCCCTGCGCCAACGCGGCGTCTTCGGTTTCACGCAGCACTGCTGCGTCAAAGACCATGCCGGTTGCCAGCGCGGCTGCAGGCTCGTCCGCCCCGCCGTCATGGACTACCTCCCCGGCAGCGTTCTCCAGCACGGCTACCGCTTCAAGCCATTTCTCAGGGCACCGGTCCGTCCAGTGGTGGAGGGCGTAGCGGCCCGAGTTGGCTTCTTCCGCTTCCCGCTGAAGATCAGCCGCCAGCTTGGAATCAAGGGGCAGCGCGCAGGAACTGAACTGTTCGATGTGTTGCAAGGTGTAGCCAGCACTCGTGGCGAAGTCCGCTTCCCTGCTGCTGACCGGAATGAATCCGGCACCACTCCCGGGTATCAGCTGGTCCTCGGGCACCTCAGTCAGCGAGGTTGCCGGGTGGTTCGTGTCCACCAGGATCATGGTCCTGCCCTCGGCCAGCGCCAGTTCCTCCGCTGCTTCCAGGAGCTGACGCCCCACTCCGCGCCCTTGGGCCTCAGGGAGGATGTCCAAGGTGAACTCGGCAAGGTCCTGGTTGTCCGCCAAGGGAAAAGCGATGTCCACCGTGCCCACAATGACGCCGCCGATTTTCGCTACCAGGATCAGTTGCCGCTCGTACGGATCGGAAAATTCGAGCAGCTTTTCAAGTGGTGTGTAAGCGAGGTCATCGCTTCCCCACGTCTGCATTCGGACCCGACGCCCCACTTCCACCGCATCCAGGAAATCAACGGCGTCGGGGCTGTCGAGGTTATCCGGGACCCACAATTGCTCGATATGAACGGTCGGCGCGTCGTTTACAGTCATCCCAGCCGTTTCTGCCATGCGCCTTCAAACCCGGAAGGCTTGAATCCAAGGGCGATATTTATGGCCAGCATATGCTGGTTTTCGGTGGCGTTCCATGTCAAGACGGCTGTGGCGTGCGGCCACCGCTCTGTGGCCTGGCGAAGATTTGCGACCTTGACGACCATGCCCAGCCTGTGTCCGCGGTGTTCCGGAGCCACCAATGTGTCCTCTTGATAGAGCATGGCGGGTGTCTGGTCACGATGAGTCATGGCCGTGTACGCCGCCAACTCCCCAGTGGCATCATGCCGGGCAACGGCCACCACGGACCGGAGCCCGCTGGCGTCCCACGTTGCTTCCTCCTGCCGGACGCGGGCGGCATTCCATTGCTCGCCCTCCCAGCCCATGCCGGCGATAGGCACCTCCGTGCTCATGAGGCTCTTAAGTCGAGCGAACGCACCTATCAGCGCATCAGGGCACGCGTCATGCCACGTCACGGTGCTGTAACCCGATGCGTGCCGCAGCGCGTCCCCCTCGACGTCCAGGCGGCGCTCGGCCGGGATGGGGAGGGAAAGGACGCTGCTGGTCTCCACTTGCTCCAAGGAATAACCGTGGTGGAGGGCGAAACACGTGGCTGCCCAAGACCGGGGGACGCCGCCAGAGCCGGATTTCGCCGCCAAAATATCGGAGCCCGCCTCCACCGCCGCGATCGGCCCTCCGAAATACGCATCAAAGGAAACCCGGGTCCGGTCGTAAGCCGCCTGCTCCAGCACACCGAGGATCAACGAGCCTAAGCCGCGCCGCCGATAACCTGGCCGGATGAGGACGTCCACACCCGCCGTCGTCGTATTCTCCGAGATCGGGAGCGTCAGCGTGCCGGCTCCCACGGGGACACCGCCGATGTGTGCCAGGTATACGTGCCGCTCCTCATAATCGTTGCCCTGCCAAAACAGGACGGCTTCGGCCCACGTGGGGCAGCGGTCCAGGTTTCCCCAGAGTTCCATCTCGTGGGACACCGTCAACTCGTGGAACGCGTGGAAGTCGGACGCTCCGGGCGCCGCGGGACTATGCGGCACCGGGATCCGCTGCACGGATACGCCGCCATTGACAGAAGAGTTCGACGTCGACACGCACCACAGCCTACGGCGGTGCGTCCGCTGGGGACAGCGACGGCAAGAAAAAGGACCGCCCGGCTATGCCGGACGGTCCTTTTATCAGAGCCAGCGCTCCCGATGCTTACGCCTCGACGAGAACCTTGGTGACGTTCGGGTCAACGGTGATGCCCGGGCCGAACGTGGTGGCAACGGTGGCCTTCTGGATGTAGCGGCCCTTGGAAGCGGACGGCTTCAAACGAAGCACCTCTTCCAGTGCAGCCGCGTAGTTCTCGGCCAACTTGTTGGCGTCGAAGGAAACCTTGCCGATGATGAAGTGCAGGTTCGAGTGCTTGTCGACGCGGAAGTCGATCTTGCCGCCCTTGATGTCGTTGACAGCTTTGGTGACATCCGGGGTAACCGTGCCGGTCTTCGGGTTCGGCATGAGGTTACGGGGGCCGAGGACCTTACCGAGGCGGCCAACCTTGCCCATGAGGTCCGGGGTTGCCACTGCGGCGTCGAAGTCGGTCCAGCCGCCGGCGATCTTTTCGATCAGGTCATCGGAACCAACGAAGTCGGCGCCGGCAGCGATTGCTGCTTCAGCCTTGTCGCCGGTTGCGAAAACGAGGACGCGGGCGGTCTTACCGGTGCCGTGCGGCAGGTTGACGGTGCCACGAACCATCTGGTCGGCCTTACGGGGGTCAACGCCCAAACGGAAAGCGACCTCAACGGTTGCGTCGAACTTGGAAGGGTTGGTTTCCTTCGCGAGGTTAATGGCCTCGACCGGGGCGTAGACCTTGTCTGCCTCGATCTTGGCTACGGCTGCCTCATATGCTTTGCTGCGCTTTGCCATGCTGCTGTTTCTCCTTGTGCAGTTGTGGTCTGCGGACCGCGCTGGGCCCTGCCACAGTCGTGGATCCGGCGTGGATCCTGACGACATTTCGATTTTTGGTGCCGGTTGCCCGGCGGGTTGAAAGCCATGGATGGCTTTCGAAGGCTGACTAGCCCTCTACGGTGATACCCATGGAGCGGGCGGTGCCGGCGATGATCAGGGCAGCGGCCTTGATGTCGTTGGCGTTGAGGTCTTCCATCTTGGTGGAAGCGATCTCTTCGACCTGGGCCTGGGTCAGCTTGGCAACCTTGACGGTGTGCGGGGTAGCTGAACCCTTGGCAACGCCTGCCGCCTTCTTGATGAGCTCTGCAGCCGGCGGGGTCTTGGTGATGAACGTGAAGGAACGGTCTTCGTAAACCGTGATTTCAACGGGGATAACGTTTCCGCGCTGGGATTCCGTTGCAGCGTTGTACGCCTTGCAGAATTCCATGATGTTGACACCGTGCTGGCCAAGTGCAGGACCGATTGGCGGAGCCGGGTTAGCGGCACCTGCCTGGATCTGCAGCTTGATGAGGCCGGTGACCTTCTTCTTGGGAGCCAATGTAGGGTCCTTCTCTCAATAGCTTCCTGGGGCACAGGAGCGCGTCCCAGGTTGGTGGCCGCCATGGCGAGGCAGCCGGCCGCTCCCGAACTGCTAAGCAGGCAGGACAGGAGCGAAATATGGAGTCAACTAGATCTTGGTGACCTGGTTGAATGCGAGCGTCACCGGTGTTTCGCGCTCGAAGATCGAGACCAGTACCACGAGGGTCTGGGATTCCGGCTTGATCTCGGAGATCGTTGCCGGCAGGGTCTCGAAGGGACCTTCCTTGACGATGACCGACTCGCCGACCTCGAAGTCGACGGCGACAGGAGCCTGGTTCTGCTTGTTGACCGGCTTGCCCTGCTCTGCCTGCTCTTCTTCGAAGACCGGGGCGAGCATGGAGAAGACCTCATCCAGACGCAGCGGAACGGGGTTGTGGGCGTTACCCACGAAGCCGGTGACACCGGGCGTGTGGCGCACCGCGCCCCAGGAAGCATCGGTCAGGTCCATGCGGACCAGGACGTAGCCGGGAATACGGACGCGATTGATGACCTTGCGCTGAGCGTTCTTGATCTCAACGACTTCTTCCATGGGGACCTGGATTTCGAAGATGTAATCTTCCATGTCCAAGGTCTGGATGCGGGTCTCGAGGTTGGCCTTTACGCGGTTTTCGTAACCTGCGTAGGAGTGGATGACGTACCAGTCACCCTCCTGGCGGCGCAGCTTGGCTTTGAATTCATCGGCCGGGTCAGCCGGTGCGGCAGCAGCAGCGGCTTCCAGCGAACTGTCAGCAGCGTTCTCGTCACCATCGTCACCGACGGTGCCCTCGTCATCTGACTCGTTATCCGATTCGCCGTCTACGTCCGCCTTGAAGTCCTCTTCGGACGCGTCGACGTCGGCAGATTCGGGCGCAGCGGAATCAACCTCGGACTCTCCCGCGGCGTTAGCCGTGGCGTCGGCTGTGTCCTCAGTGGACGCACCCAGCTCAGTCTCAGTTACCTCGAGCTCCTGCTCAGACACTTGGTCTCCTGCTTCCTCATTGCCTAACATGCCTATTTAAATGGCTCAATTCCGCAAACCCTGCCTCGCTCCGAACTGCGGAGATAAGACACAGTTTGCGGACACGTCCGCCTAGTGGTCCTTGATGCCGGAACCACCGAAGACCCAGTTGACTCCGGTACCGAAGGCCAGATCCAATATTGTGACGACAACCATCATGATGACGACGAACACCAGCACCACGAGCGTGTAGTTGATCAGTTCCTTGCGGGTGGGGGCAACGACCTTCTTCAGTTCGCCGATGACCTGGCGTACGAAAAGTGCAATTCGGGCGAAGAGGCCGCGATCGGCCTTCTTGGCGGGACGGCCCTTTGAGCTGCTGGCAGCTGTTTCGGTCACCTGGTCCTCACTCACCTTGCAAAGTCGTTGACCCGACTCTGATCAGAGCCATGGTTGCTGCGCGTGTCCCGGCGTTTCCGCCGGAACACCTTGCGCAGGGCAGACAGGACTCGAACCTGCAACCTGCGGTTTTGGAGACCGCTGCGCTACCAATTGCGCCACTACCCTATGGATCGAATCCATGTTTCAGGCCGCACTTCAGCCTGTGATGCTTTTCAACACCGGTGAATCAGTCTACGCAAGAAATTCGCGATAGTCGAACCGACGCACTTCAGAGTTCCCGCACGTCGCTGGGCAAGTGTGAGCACGGGAATTGGTCACATTGTCCGGCAGGCACGCGAGAGCGCCGCAGAACAGCATAAGGTAGTTTACGTCGAATCCCATCATCCAGCCCACGAGCTGCCTGCGAAGAACGGTACATAGATGTCTGCCGGAACAACTACCGCCCGCATTTCACAGCGAATTTCCGCCATTGCCGAGTCCGCCACCCTTGCCGTTGATGCCAAGGCCAAAGCACTCAAGGCCGCGGGACGTCCCGTGATCGGTTTCGGGGCCGGTGAACCCGACTTCCCCACCCCGGATTACATCGTGCAGGCTGCCATTGAAGCGGCGGGCCAGCCCAAGTACCACCGGTACTCCCCCGCCGCCGGTCTCCCGGAGCTGAAGAAGGCCATCGCTGAAAAGACCTTCCGGGACTCGGGCTACCAGGTTGACCCGTCTCAGGTCCTGGTGACCAATGGCGGCAAGCAGGCGGTATACAACACCTTCGCCACCCTGGTGGATCCGGGCGATGAAGTCATCATCCCGACGCCGTTCTGGACCACTTACCCTGAAGCCATCCGGTTGGCCGGCGGTGTACCTGTGGAGGTCTTCGCCGGCCCTGAGCAGGGATACCTGGTCACTGTTGAGCAGCTGGAGGCCGCAGTCACCGACAAGACCAAGATCCTGCTTTTCGTCTCGCCGTCAAACCCCACGGGCGCCGTCTACAGCCCGGAGCAGACGGCTGAGATCGGCAAGTGGGCAGCGTCCAAGGGCCTGTGGGTTGTCACTGACGAAATCTACGAGCACTTGACGTACGACGACGTTGAGTTCACCTCGATCGCGACAGCGGCGCCGGAACTCGGTGACAAGGTGGTCATCCTCAACGGTGTTGCCAAAACCTATGCCATGACCGGCTGGCGGGTGGGCTGGATGATCGGCCCGGCCGACGTCATCAAGGCCGCCACCAACCTGCAATCGCACGCCACCTCCAACGTCTCGAACATCATGCAAGTCGCTGCCGCCGCGGCCCTCACCGGCCCGTTGACCGCCGTCGACGAGATGAAGGTTGCCTTCGACCGGCGTCGAAAAGCAATCGTTGCCGGACTTAACGAGATCGACGGTGTTGAATGCCCGACGCCGACAGGCGCCTTTTACGTCTACGCGGACGTTCGCGGCCTGCTGGGCAAGGAATTCGAGACCTCCAATGGCCCTGTCCGGCCGGCGACGTCGGCGGAACTTGCCGCGCTCATCCTCGATGAGGTCGAAGTTGCCGTGGTTCCGGGCGAAGCATTTGGTCCGTCCGGGTATGTACGGCTCTCCTACGCTTTGGGCGACGACGACCTCGCCGAAGGTGTCCGCCGTATCCAGGAATTCTTGGGCAAGGCGAAATAGGCTTCTGACCCTCCCCGGGCCGGGATCAGCCCCTGGGCAACCTCTTGCGGTTGCCCAGGGGCTGATTTATTGCCACAAGGGGTCAGGAGGCCGCGTCGGGGAAACCAAACTCAGAGCAGGCGTCGCTCCGCTGCCCACTTTGTGAGCTCATGCCGGTTCGATAGCTGGAGTTTCCTGAGAACCGCCGACACATGGGTCTCCACGGTCTTGATGGAGATGAAGAGTTCCTTCGCGACTTCCTTATAGCTGTATCCACGGGCAATCAGGCGCATGACTTCCAGTTCCCGGGCTGACAACTTATCCAGTTCGTCGTCGGCGATGTCTGCCGGCGCGGTCCCGAACGCATCCAGGACGAAGCCCGCAAGGCGGGGCGAGAACACGGCGTCCCCGTCCGCAACGCGGATCACGGCGTCGGAAATTTCGGGCCCGGATATGGTCTTGGTGACATAGCCACGGGCGCCGGCCCGAATCGCGGACACCACGTCCTCGGCGGCATCGGAGACGCTCAGCGCGAGGAAGCTGGTGCTGCCCAGAAGCGCGGCCGAGCCGGCAATGACCTCCCGCCCTCCGCCACCCAGGCCACCGGGAAGGTGGACGTCAAGAAGGACCACCTCCGGACGTGCTTCGGCGATCACAGCGAGGGCCTGTTCCACCGTCCCTGCCTCGCCCACGACGTCCATGCGCGCATCCAAGTCGGCCTTCAGTCCGGATCGGAAGATCGCATGGTCATCCACGATCACCACGCGGACGCGCCGGTCCGCGCCACTATCAGGGTTGTGCGTCATTGCGTTTCTCCATTCCGCCCTCGTCATTGCGCATTTCGCCGGGACCGGTGCCCAGCGGAGGCAGGGAGAGCCTGACTTCCGTGCCCTCGGAGCTACTGTTGATGACCGCAGAGCCGCCATGGCGTTTCATGCGGCCGATGATCGATTCCTTGATGCCAAGCCGATCATCAGGCACCGTGGCAAGGTCAAAGCCGGGGCCCCTGTCCTTGATGAATACCTCAGTGTTTCCCGCTGCACTTTCCACGTACACCGACACCGTGCCACCGCCGTGCCGGGCAGCGTTGAGCATGGCTTCCCGGGCTGCTTGGACCAAGGCCTCATGCCTTTCCGTCATTCCGGTATCGCCTACAGTGACGACGTCGACCGCTTGGCCGTGGGAGTCCTCCACCTCCGCTGCGACCGCCTTGAGCCGATCTGCCAAGAGGCCGGATTCCCTGGCCGCATCGCTGAAGAGCCACGCCCGCAGTTCGCGTTCCTGCGCCCTTGCCAGCCGCACGACGTCCTGCTCGGAACCGGCGCGGCGTTGGATCAGGGCCAAGGTCTGCAGAACGGAATCATGCAGGTGCGCAGCGATCTCGGCACGCTCGGTCTCGCGAACACGGCCGGCGCGCTCGGTTTCCAAGTCCCGCCAAAACTTCAGTGCCCACGGCAGTAAAACCAAGGCGACGCCGCCAAGCACGGCAACCGAGGCGAGCAGTGCGAGCCAGGTCTGCTCCCATGATCCGGACCCGGACACCATCACCAGGACGCCGGCCACCACCAAGGCCAGGCCTGCCGCGAGGCGAACCCAGCCGCCGGCCTGATCCGCCTTGGTTTTGTCCACCAGGCCCGCCCTGCGGGTTTCATCCAACTGCATCCAGGCGATGGCGGCGCCGCAAAGGATGGCCGCCACCGGGATGAACGTTCCCAGGGGGACGTCCACTCCGAACTGGCGTGCCATCAAGATGGCGGCAACCATCAGCAGCGCGAAACCCAGTAGGATCTCCTTGCCGTACTGGATCCGGCGCAACGTGAACCACGACGCACGGCTGCTGCCACCCGTGGTGGGACCGGCGTCGGACCATGCATGAAAGTCGGACCCTGCAAGAAAGGTGCGTGGCCCGCCTGGCTGGATACCGTTCCCGGGGTTTGCCAGGTTCGGTGCCTGGCTGACTGCCGGGGCAATGGGCGACGCCGGCCGGCGGGCGCTGCGTGTCGCGTTTTCATCCGCTGTGGGAACCACAGCCCACAACCAGGCGTAAAAGACGATGCCGGCGCCGCCGGCGAACACCGCCAAGACCATCCCGAGGCGAACGTATTTGAGGGGCCAGCCCAAATGGTCGGCGAGACCGCCGCACACGCCAGCGATGATCCGGTCACTGCTGCGGACCATCGGTGGGCGTTGGACAACGGTTCTCATGAACCAATCCAAGCACGGATCAGGGTGCACCGGTTGGCCGTTCGGGGTTGACCGGGGGCCTTTCAGGGATCGTTCAGGGTATCCCCTCATAGAGGCGCGCGGGTGCCGGACGGCAGGATGGAGATATGAACGCGAACAGTACAGATCCAGAGGGCGCAGGGACGCCTGGAAGCACGGAAGTACCCGGGAACGGGGCGCCCACGGATGCACCCGGAACTGCCCCACAGCAGAACTTCTTCGACTGGATTCGCGGTCAAGGGATCCAACGCGGACCGGATCGCTGGGTGGGCGGCGTCTCGAGTGGAATTGCACATCGACTCGGCATCGATCCCATGATCGTGCGGGGCATCTTCATTGTTCTGGCGCTCTTCGCCGGTATCGGGGTTCTGCTCTATGGCTTGGCGTGGGCGCTCCTGCCCGAGCCCGATGGCCGAATCCACGTCCAGGAAGCCGGGAACGGGCACTGGACAACAGGTATGACAGGAGCCCTGGTCACATCGATCATTGGTTTGCCCAGCCTGGGTCGCGGCTTTTGGGGATGGGGCGGGAACGGCCTGGCCGGCCTGTTCTGGACGCTTCTGTGGATGGGCGCGATCGCATACTTGATCTACTTCCTTGTCCAGCGCAACAGGTCTGTTCAGCGCAACAGGTTCGTTCAAGGCAACAGGTTCCGGGGTCAACGCAATGCAGCCCAGCAGGGCAACGCTTGGAGCGCTGCTGCGCCGATGGCCGGGACGGGTTACGGTCAGCCCACGGCCCCGGACGGCGCAGCGGCCTACGGTCCCGTTCCGCCAGTGGGTGTTCCCCCAGTGGGTACTCCGCAAACGCCCGGACGCGGGAAGCGAAGGGGCCCGGGTTCGGGCATAGTCGCCATAACGGCAGGCGCCGCCCTTGTGGTCGGCGGTACTTTGAAGGCGCTCGACGCCGGACACCTCCTGCAACTGGGCACCTCGGTCAATGCTGTGGCCTGGGCTGCAGGGGCGGCGGTGTTGGGACTGGGCATCGTCGCGGCGGGGCTTCGCGGACGGAGCTCCGGTTTGTTGGGCCTACTTGCTGTGGTGGCCTTGGTTGCGGGCAGCGCATTTACCATGGCACCGCGCGGAGTGGACCGGTTCACCTTCCATGATGTCCATTGGACGCCGTCGAGCGTGGACGAGGCCCGCCAAGGAGTCGATATCACCGGAGCCAAGGGTGTGGTGGACCTGAGCGGGCTGGTTCCGGGCTCACAATTACCCTCCGAAGTAGCCGTGCCTGTGAACGCCACCGCAAGCGACGTCACCGTGATCATTCCCGCCAATGTTCCGGTTCAGGTCACAGCGGACATGACGTTCGGCAACCTCAGCGAAAACGGCGGTGATCGTGGCGGCCAGCTCCACAACGACCGGACCGCGTACAACACCGACAAGTCAGGCCCCGCACTCGTTGTGGCGGTGGACGGCACGTTCAGCAACGTGACCATCAAGGAAGGCAAATGAAATGAGCACCAACAACCCCGAGTTCACCCCTCCAGAACATCCCGAGGACGGCGACGAGGCCCGCGAACCGCGGATCGGCACCGTTGTCTGGGGCTTGATCGTGGTGGTTCTCGCCGCCCTGATCTTCCTGACAGCACTTGGCTGGGTGGTCCTGAACGGAACGTACGTCCTGATCGGCCTGATGATCGGCGCAGGCATCGCATTGGTGCTCGGAGGGCTCCTTTCGGCACGGAGAAGCTCGCGCAAAGCCACCAACAACAGGTGACAAAGCAACCACAACAGGGAAGGCTGTAACTATGGACAAGTTCTTCAGCATCGTCAGGGGCTTCGGCCTGAAACGTGGACCCAAGCGCTGGCTGGCCGGTGTCTGCGGAGGAGTCGCCGCCAAGCTCAACGTGGACGTCGCTTACGTGAGGGTTGCTTTCCTGCTCTTCTGCCTGCTGCCAGGGCCGGCGATCGCGGTCTACGTCCTGGGCTGGCTCATTCTGCCGGACCAGCGAAACAAAATCGTCCTCGAATCGTTCGTCAGCCAGCGCTTGCGCTAACTGCTGCCGGCCAACCACTGGGCCAACCATTGCCGGCCAAACGCGGGCTGGAAAGGGAGGTGCTCCAGCTGCAGGTGGAGCACCTCCCGCGTTTCATGAAAGTTTCAGTGACAGCACAGCAGTGTTAACAAGTCATCATTTGTGTCGCACCCCACATGCCCGTCTACAATCATGGGGAGCTCAGCGTGGCGCTCTGCACGTATTCCTCCAAGCCATGAGTGAGCAAACATGAAAATTGGCATTCTGACCAGCGGCGGCGACTGCCCCGGCCTCAACGCAGTCATCCGCGGAGCAGTCCTCAAAGGCATCGCCATTCACGGACAGGAATTCGTCGGTTTCCGTGACGGCTGGCGCGGCGTGGTCGAAGGCGACATCATCGACATCCCCCGCACCATGGTCCGCGGAATCGCCAAACAAGGCGGCACCATCCTGGGCACCTCACGCACCAACCCCTTCGAAAACGGCGGCGGACCAGAAACCATCAAAGCCCACATGGACCGCCTCGGCATCGACGCGATCATCGCCATCGGCGGCGAAGGCACCCTCGCCGCCGCCAAACGACTCACCGACGCCGGCCTCAAAATCGTCGGCGTCCCCAAAACCGTAGACAACGACCTCGACGCCACTGACTACACCTTCGGCTTCGACACCGCCGTCCAAATCGCCACCGAAGCCATCGACCGGCTCCGCACCACCGGCGAATCACACCACCGCTGCATGATCGCCGAAGTCATGGGCCGACATGTCGGCTGGATCGCCCTCCACTCAGGCATGGCCTCCGGCGCCCACGCCATCCTGATCCCCGAACAAAAAGTCAGCATCGACCAAATCACCGAATGGGTCCAAGAAGCCCACGACCGCGGCCGCGCACCCCTGATCGTCGTCGCCGAAGGCTTCGTCCCGGACCACATGGAATCCCCCCACTCCGAACGCGGCCTGGACACCTTCGGCCGCCCACGCCTCGGCGGCATCGCCGACCAACTAGCCCCCGAAATCGAAGCCCGCACCGGCATCGAAACCCGCGCCACCATCCTCGGCCACATCCAACGCGGCGGCGTCCCCACCGCCTTCGACCGCGTCCTCGCCACCCGACTCGGCATGGCCGCCACCGACTCCGTCGTCGACGGCCGCTGGGGAACCATGGTCGCCCTCAAAGGCACCGACATCTCCCACGTCGGCTTCGAAGAAGCCCTCGGCAAACTCAAAACAGTCCCCCAACACCGCTACGACGAAGCAGCCGTCCTGTTCGGATAGTCGGGATGCAGGTCGGATAGGCTGAATTTATGTCCGATAGGCTGAATTCATGACCCTGGAGTCCACGTCCGCTGCCATTATCCAGTTGGCGTGGGCTCGCCATTTAGGGCTCGACGACGACGCTTTCGCCGGCGGACTCACGGGACGGAACTCCGACCCGAGCGATCCTTCAGGGCGCATCACGCGGATAGACGACTCGGCACGCGCCCTGGTCTTTCTGCGATTGTTCGGTGCTTCGGCACTGGTAGGGCCGCAATGGGCACTGGATGCCGCGGCCGACGTGCCCGATACCGAACTTGCCCAGCATGTGACGCTCTTGACCTTGACCCGGTCACATGGTGGGCACGGGCTGGGGTCCTCAGCCTTGTTCTTCGCAGACGACCTGCCACTCCGGCAACCGGCCGCGGAACTCACTGTCTCCCGGGGAAATCCCGAGGCGACCGGGTTGGAGGGCCTTTGCCCTCCGGATGATGTCAACGAAGTAGGCCTCCAAGGACTCGAACACCGCTTCACCATCATGCACCCGGATGAAGAGCAGGCTACTCCGGTGGCTTGCGGGGCGTACTCGGAATGGGAAGGCATCCTGGGGAATATGGGGGTCTTGGTGGCACCTCCGTGGCGCCGCCGCGGCCTCGGTACCCTCGCGGCGTCGATCGCTGCGCATGAAGCACTAGCCGCAGGGCTGACGCTCCAGTGGAAGGCTGATGTCAGCAACACAGGAGCGCTCGCGATGGCCCGTAGCCTTGGCTTTGCCACGGGCGGGCTTCACGCGAGCGTCCTGCTTGGCTGATCAGTCAACAGCCAGTCCCGGCTATGGGCATGCCTACTTGCGGGCGGCATCCTGGGAGGAGGCTTCCTGAACTGCCGGAGTTCCGGCAGCGGCTGGCTTGTTGCCCCAGCCGCTGACCGACTTGGGTTTGCCGTAGAACGCGGCAACAACCGCACCCAGCAGAATCGCACAGGCCGGCAGCACGATCGACTGGCTCATCGCCGTCGAGAATCCCGCGTGAAGTGCCTGCGGCAAGGTTCCGGACATGGAAGCTTCTCCCACCGGCGCTCCGGCGGGGGCTGCAGGCAACTCCGCAGCCAAGCGGGCTTGGATCAGTGCGGCGATAGCCGCTGAGCCCAGGACGGCGCCGATCTGCCGCGTGGTGTTGAAGACACCGGAACCGGCGCCCGCCTGCCGCGGCTCCAGGTTACGGGTAGTTGCATTCGAAACGGGGCCCCAGATGCAAGCGTTGGCTACGCCCTGCACAGCGCTCGGCAGGAGGAACATCCAGATGGGCGTGTCCGGACCCAGCAGGTTTGCCGTCCAGAACAGTGCACCAGCGAGGCAAACGAGTCCGAAGGTTGCAAACCAGCGCGGGTTGGTTTTGTCGATCAATCTGCCCACCACCGGGGCGAGGGCACCGGATATGACGGCCATGGGGATCATCAGCAGTGCGGACTGTGTTGGTGTGAGGCTCCGAACCACTTGGTAGTAGAAGATGGTGGGTAGCGGGAATGCCGTTACCGAAAAGCCCACCGCCATGATGGTGGCGTTGCCCAACGAGAAATTGCGTTCTTTGAACAGGCCCAGCGGCAACAACGGTTCACCGCCGCGGCGTTCGAGCATCCACTGCCAGGCGACAAAGAGGACCAGAACCACCAGCCCGCTGATAATCAGGCCCCAGACCGAGATCACGCCGGTAACGGTTCCCCACTTATATGTCTGGCCCTCTTGGATGCCGAACACCAGGAGGAACATGCCGACGGCGGACAACACCACACCGAGGATGTCGAAGCTGTGGCTGTGGGTGGTCAGCTTCGGCACAAACCGGGTGACCAGGACGAACGCTACGATCCCGATAGGAACGTTAACGAAGAAGATCCATTCCCATCCCAAGCTGTCCACCAGGACGCCGCCGAGGATCGGGCCAACCAAGACGGCCATGCCGGCGGTTGCGCCCCAGAGTCCCATGGCTGCGCCACGGCGATCCGGTGGGAAGATACGCGTTATGACGGCCATCGTTTGAGGGGTCATCATGGCAGCACCCAGGCCTTGCACGGCACGGGCTGCGATCAGCATGGTGATGTCGCCGGAGAGGCCGCACCATAGGGACGCCAAGGTGAAGACCACCAGACCGATGAGGTACAGGTTCTTGGGGCCGAACCTGTCACCGAGCCGGCCGGTGATGAGCAGTGGAACTGCATAGGACAGAAGGTAGGCGCTGGTCACCCAGATGACGGCATTGATGTCCGTGTTGAGGCCCGCCATGATCCGGGGGTTGGCGACCGACACAATAGTGGTGTCGATCAGGATCATGAAGAAGCCAACGACGAGTGACCACAGTGCGGGCCACGGTTTAGCTACGTTTTCCAAGGGATTCCTTTGGGTGGTGTGAGAGTGCTGGCGGAGCGGTTTGGGGTTCATCCCAGGGCAGTTGCCGGGTCCCCAGCTCCTGAAGGAAATCGCGGATCCACGCAATTTCGGTTCGGCGCATGGCCTGTTGGTAGGTGATATCGATCCAATACTTGCGGTCGACGCCCTTGGCGGTCACGGTGGCTTCGGCATTGACCAGGAAGTCCAAGTCCGCGGCGAGCGCCACGAGGCGTTGTTCCATCAGGTCAACGACCACTTCCGAGGGAAGGTGGTGCGCTTCGGCGATGGCGTGCGGAAAGACAGGATATTCATTGAGCGGCGTGGACAGCATTACTTGGAGCCGGGCATCGAGGGCACGGTGTCCATCGTCCGTGATCCGGTACGTTGTGCGCTCGGGGCGGTTGCCCTCCCGCTCTGTACCCGTGGCTTCAACGAGTCCATGCTCCTCGAGCCGACCAACTGCGTGGTACAGCGTCCCGGGCCGGACCTTGACGAGCCGGTCCTCGTGCCGCGCCATGAGGACTTGGTACATCTCATAGGGGTGCATGGGTTCTTCCGCCAGGAGCGCCAATGATGCAACTCCCAGAGGAGTCAGTTCAGCGGCTTTGGGCATAACCCCTCCCCGTCGTGCGTATATTCCACTACAACTATTCCACGTGGAATAAGTGAGCGCAAGGCGACGCTTCGGCGGTCCCTGTTTCCTCAGCGGGGAGTTACCTCAGCGGGGTCCCGGGTCCCGCACCCGGGAGTTGCCTCAGCCCAGGAGCGCGACTATGTCCGAGCGTGCAAACATCGCCGCGGCCTCCCGCGCGGTGGGGGTGCCGGCGTCGGGGTCGGCTCCGGCATCCAGCAGTATGCGGGCGACGCCGGTGTAGCCCTTGAAGACCGCGCCCGCCAGCGGTGTCTGGCCACGGTCGTTGGCAGCGTTGGCATCGGCGCCGTGGTGAAGAATCAGCTGAACGGCTTCTTCGTGTCCGTGATAGGCCGCGAGCATCAACAGTGAATCGCCGGAGGCGTTGGTCAGGTTGGCGGGAGCACCCGCACCCAGGTAACCGCGCAGCAACTCAGTGTTGCCTTCGCGGGCGGCGTCGAACAACGCGTGTGCGAGGGCCAGCGTTTCATCGTCCGCGCTAGTTTCATCGCCGGAGGGGTTCGTTGCCTGGCTCATCGGTGGGGTCCCTTCAAGAATCCGGTCTGGCGCCCGACCACTTGGCCGGCATCGGGGGCGACGATCACTTCCTGGGCTGCGACGTAGGGCTCTTCGCCGTCCATCACCGTGAGGTTTTCCTCAGCCGAAACTGATCGCTTTATCACTGCCAAAGCCACCGGTCCCATCTCGAAATGTTGCGCCACCGATGTCAGGGTACCCACCTTGCGATCTCCGGCAAAGACAACGCTGCCCACGGCAGGCAGGGTGTGCTGCGAACCATCCAGTTGCAGGAACACCAGCCTGCGCGGAGGGTGTCCGAGGTTGTGGACGCGCGCGATGGTCTCCTGGCCTTTGTAGCATCCCTTGTTCAGGTGCACGGAGGTCCTGAGGAGGTCCAATTCGTGGGGAATTGTTTTCTCGTCCGTCTCCGCACCGAGGCGAGGACGCCATGCGGCAACACGCAATGCATCTGCAGCCATGGCGCCGGCCAACGGCAAGCCGTCCACCGCGTCTTCAAGCTCGGCCATCGGAACCAAGTACTCGAACCACGGCCGGTCGAGGCCGGGATGGGAATCCTCGGGCACGATGCTGTACGCGTACCCGCCCGGTCCGACGTGCGGCCACGGGTCTTCCCACACGAGGCGGGTGGACAACTGCTCCACGGGTTTGGTGGCACCCACCACTGCCCACAGCTCGGTAGCGTCCTCGATCTCCACCCGGAGCATGAACTTCATCTTGTTGAGCCACTCGGCCAAGGGAGCAGCTTCTGCCGCCTCGACGATCAGCCAGGTGGTGCCGCCGTCGTCGATAACGCGGGCATCAAAGTCGATCCGGCCCTGGACGCTCAGCAGCAGCAGCTCACTGGAGACGCCGGGCGCGAGGTTAGTGAGCTGTTGCGAGGAAAGAGTATTGAGCCAGCTGAGCCGATCCGGCCCGGCTACCGTGACTACTCCCCTATGGGAGAGATCGACGACGGCGGCACCAGCGGCCAGGGCGCGTTGCTCGCGAAGGGGTTCGCCGTAATGGGCTGCGACGCCGGCGTCCAGGCCGGTGTCCTCAACGGCGCCGGGGCGCGACAACAGAGGGCTCTTGTAAGTCATATGTAGTAGAAGAACTTCCAGCTCGGTGGTATTCCGGGATCAGCGATATTCCGGGTTTTCGAAATCAAATCGGGTGCCCGTTTTCCATTCTTCGGGCAAATTGCCGTAGGCCGGAATACCTCCGGCATCACGGAGTAGCTTGGCCATGTGCAGCAGGTTCCACGTCATAAACGTGGTGTTTCTGTTGGTGAAGTCGCTTTCGGGGCCACCGCTTCCCTCGTCAAGGTAGCTGGGGCCCGGACCCACCGGACCGATCCAGCCGGCGTCGGCTTGGGGAGGGATGGTGAAGCCGATGTGCTGGAGGCTGTAGAGGACGTTCATGGAGCAGTGCTTGATGCCGTCCTCGTTGCCCGTGATCAGGCATCCTCCGACCTTGGGGTAGAACGCCCATTGGCCGTTTGCGGTCAGCTCCCCGGAATGGGCGTAGAGACGCTCGATCAGCTTCTTGGTCTGCGAAGAGTTATCCCCCAGCCAGATAGGGCCCGCGACGACGACGATATCGGCTTCCTGAACGGCTGGATAAAGCTCAGGCCACGCATCACTCCGCCATCCGTGCTCGCGCATATCGGGGTAGACACCGCTGGCAATATCGTGGTCAACCGTCCGGATGAGACGAGTGGAAACTCCTTGTTTCTCCATGATCCCACGGCTGATCTTGATCAAGCCATCGGTGTTGCTGACCTGGGGTGAGGGCTTAAGGGTGCCATTGAAAAAGACGGCCTTGAGGCCCTCATAGCCCCCCGGCTTGAGGTTGGTTGTCACTATCTGCTCCTTCTGCTGGTTGGCTGTGCGGAACGTACAGTGAGACCTCTCGTCAGGGAGACCTAGGGCACCCTGTGGAGGAAAGCCGAGGCATGTGCTTCCAGCGCTTTGCCACTGGCGGCAACATCCCACCGCCAGAGCAGGTTGCCATCCACCAAACCGAAAATGCGGGTAGCTGCTGTGTACTCCTTGGAGTGGCTTCCGCGCATCACCATGTCGGTGCTGAGCTGGATCTGCGGCCCCTTGATCTGACCGTAGTAGAGCTCAGTAATGCCTCCGGGATGGGCGATCGAGACGGAGATATCGAAGCCACCGTCGGCATTCCGGCGCTCTTCGACCTCATCGGCCGTCTTGAGCACAGGGACGATGTCGGCGGGAACAAGTCCGGGACCGCCGTCGCCCTCTTCGAGTTTCCGTTCCAAAGCCCAGAAGCCTGTTTCCACGGTCAACGGACGCAGCTTTGCGCCGGCGTCGTCACTCAGCCATGTCTCCGCCCGGTACTGCAAATACGGGAGGCCGTTATGGGTGAAAGAGACGTGCTGGACGAAATGCTCCGAGTCCTCGTCACCACTACCCAAACGGCCGCGGCCCTCCCACTCACCAATGAGCCAGGAAAGCGGGACAAGTTCAGGTGTTAGATCTGTTGGAATCTCTATAGGCATAAACAACTACCTCCCTTGACCTGAGGGACGGACTGCTTACTTCTGGCCCTGGAAAAGGCGGTAAACGACATAACCCGCGAACCAAGCCATGGACACACTGGCCAGGCCAAGGAGGACGAGGAAAAAGATTTCAAATGCGAGTACAGACATGATGCCATCCTAACCGTTAGTAGATGAGTAGTTTGTCAATGAAGTAAGCGATGGCGCCCACTGCCCACACAGGCGCGATTCCCATCCCCACTGCTGCCTGGATGTTGAGCCGTCCACGCCTGAGAGTGGTCATCCGCCGGAAGCACACCAGGACCGATGCCACCACCACGCCCACCAAGGCCGCCGGCAGCACCGCAATGTCCGAGAAAACCAAACCGGCCAAGGGAGCCATGAGTCCGGCCATCACCACGCCCAAGGGGGCGACGATGCGATCCGGCCAGCGGATGATGCCCACAAGGAGCGCGACGGCGGCGCTGAAGCCGGCCACCAGCGCCATCTCCCGCACCCCGTTGAAGCGTGCTCCGGCGATCCAGCCGGCGCCCAGGCAGTTCAACAGGACGCCTGCGCAGCAGCCAAGCGTCGATTCGAGCCGCTGGGCTTGGCCTGTGCCCCGGATCAATTGAATAGTGAAAACTGCCATGACACCCAAGGCAATGAAGGCCGGGGTGCCATCCAGGAATCCGGGCGCCGGCATATAAGCGGCGGCTACGGCGGACCCTGCACCGGCAAGGCCAATGACCGCTGCCAGCGTTTTCTTGGCCGGGACCCCCAGGAAATGGGGCCAGCCAATGCCAACCGCGGCAGAGGCCGCAACGCCGACGCCCACCATGGCTTCCCGGGAAACGAAGGTGCTGGCCACGATGGCTGCGAGCGCCACGAGCCCAAATACCCCGATGCTCCAAGACTTCACTGTGTGCCCGACCTCAATCCGATGCGCCTTACGACCTCTCGACAATCCTGCCTTAAGCCAGCCCAATATGTCGTAATTCCGGCATCAACCCGTCACGAATCCCTGTGACGCAGCACCCCTGCGGGTATACTCAGACTTCAACAGCGCACAGGCTTGGCCTTGGTTTCCGTTACAACGGGAAGAGGAAAACTGTGCACCGTGACAGGCCGGTGAGACTCCGGTTTCGACGCCCGATGATGCGCGTACCGCCCATTGGAGGAACTATGTCGCACATCCTGCTCCTGACGAACAGCACCGGCTCATCGGTGGACATCCTGCCTGCCTTGGAGCTCCTGAACCACCGCGTGCACATCCTCCCGGCAGAGCCGACAGCACTCCTTGAAACCGATCCCACGGACATTGTTTTTCTGGATGCCAGGAAAGACCTCGTGGGGGCACGCTCCCTCACGCAGCTCTTGAAGGCGACCGGCCTCAGCGCTCCCCTGATGCTGATACTTACCGAAGGCGGAATGGCGGCCGTGTCCTCAGCCTGGGCAGTCGATGACATCGTGCTGGACTCCGCGGGTCCGGCCGAGGTGGAAGCCAGGATCCGATTGGCCATGGCGCGCGCTGTACCGGGCGAAGAGGAAACGCAGACGGAGATCCGGGCCGCCGGCGTCGTTATTGATGAAGCGAGCTACACCGCACGCGTGAGCGGGCAACCCCTGAACCTGACCTTCAAGGAGTTCGAACTCCTGAAGTACCTGGCCCAGCATCCCGGCCGGGTATTCACACGCCAACAACTGCTCACCGAAGTGTGGGGCTACGACTACTACGGCGGTACCCGCACCGTGGATGTGCACATCCGTCGGCTCCGGGCAAAGCTGGGCGTGGACCACGAGAACCTCATCAGCACGGTCCGCAACGTCGGTTACCGGCTCACCCTCGTACGGCTTCCGGACGACCAACTCTCTGAGGCGTAGCGCGCCTGCGCCAGCACCTGAAACCGACGCCAGCACCTGAAAACGGGCAAATAAGACGAAGGGACCCGAATCTGAACTGGTCAGATTCGGGCCCCTCGCCTGCTTGTGGAGGACATACGGGTCGAACGTATCGAGGCCACCCCACTGGTGGATCCCCCCTGCATTCAGCCTCAGAGCCGAACGAGATTACGACACTATCGCGGTTTGACCGGGAGCTCCAAATCGCGTGCTTGCCCCGTGCGTATAGCCTTGCTTCATGAGTCAAGTGCACCCGGAAAACTGGCCCGTCCTGATAACCAACGGCGCTTTGGACCCTGAGCTCCTGGCGGACGTGCGGGCGCTGGCGGCCGCAGCCGAAGAAGACGACGGGAACCCGCCCTTTTCCGAGCAGACCATGGTGATGCTACGCGGCGTCGACGACGGCGACAGCACCGTCGCATCATTCGCCCTGTACGCCCCGGACGAAGATTCCGATCCGATGACCGGAGAAGACCTGGCTGGGATCGCCGTCGTGGTTCAAGCGGGAAGCAGCGGTGTGCTGGAACTGGCCGTCCACCCGAGCTACCGCAATCAGGGTGTGGCGGGCAGGCTGCTGTCCGCCCTACAGGACAATCGCGGCCTTGACGGGCTGAACGCCTGGTCCCATGGCAACCACGAAGCCGCCGCCGAACTTGCCGAACGCTTCGGGTATGCCCCGTTGCGCGAATTGTGGAAGATGCGGCTGATGTCCTCTGCCGCGGACCTGCCCGACGCCGGCCTTCCGGATGGGATCTCGCTGCGCGCCTTTGTGCCGGGCCGCGATGAGCAAGCCTGGCTGGCTGCCAACCGTGCGGCCTTTGCACGCCACCCTGAACAAGGATCGATGACCATGGCAGACCTGACGGCCCGCGAGGCCGAGAGCTGGTTCGATCCTGAAGGCTTCTTGTTGGCGGTAAATGCCGAGGATGAATTACTGGGATTCCACTGGACCAAAGTCCACGCCCAGCTTGGTCCGCACCCCGCCATGGGCGAGGTGTACGTAGTCGGCGTCACGCCCGATGCCCAAGGTTTGGGCTTAGGGAAAGCCCTGACTGTGGCAGGCATCAAGTACTTGCAAGCCCAAGGTCTTCACGCAGTGATGCTGTACGTCGATGCCGATAATCACGCCGCTGTGGCCCTCTACCAGAAACTTGGCTTTGTACGTTGGGACACCGACGTCATGTACGGACCCTTATCCCAAAGTTAGAGTGGGCTGACTGTTGGACTTTAAAGCAGCAGACGTCATGGATTCCCACAGGGCAATTGCTTGTAATGTGGGAGGGAAACCCAGTCCTGAGCTTAGGAGAGACCCATGCAGCCGGACACCGTAGGCGCCGCAGGATCGATATCGACGGGAGCTACGCTACCCGCACGCTTCGGATCCTCGGAAGTGCCAGCCTCCAGGGCCACCCAGGACCGTATCGACATCCCTGAATTCGCACCCAGCCCCGAACCGGAAGGCGACATCTCACCGGATCGCTTCCTGGACCGGGAGCTGAGTTGGCTCGCTTTCAACTCACGCGTCCTCGAATTGGCGGAGGACCCGGACCTGTTCCTGCTGGAGCGCGTCAGCTTCCTGTCGATCTTTGCCTCCAATTTGGACGAATTCTTCATGGTCCGGGTGGCCGGGCTGAAACGACGCATCGCCACCGGCTTGGCAGTCCCCTCTCCCGCAGGTTTGAGCCCCATCGAGGTTCTGGAAAAGATCGGGGAGGAAGCACACAGACTCACCGAACGCCATGCGCGCGTCTTCGCCGAGCAGATCCGCCCGGCCCTGGCGTATGAGCACATCCACATCATGCACTGGAACGAACTCGATGAGGACGCACGCCAGCGCATCAGCATCATGTTCCAGGAGAAGGTCTTCCCCATCCTGACCCCCCTGGCTGTGGACCCTGCGCATCCGTTCCCCTACATTTCCGGCCTGTCCCTGAATCTCGCCGTGATTGTCAGCAATCCCATCAGCGACAAGGAACTCTTCGCCCGCGTGAAGGTCCCCGACCAACTTCCCCGCCTCATTTCGGTGGATGGGCCGCGGGCCGGTGCGATTCCTGGCCGCGTTGCCCGTTTCATCGCCCTGGAGGAAGTCATCGCCGTCCACTTGGACAAGCTCTTCCCCGGCATGGAGGTTTTGGAGCACCACACCTTCCGCGTCACCCGGAACGAGGACTTGGAAGTCGAAGAGGACGACGCCGAAAACCTCCTGCAGGCGCTGGAGAAGGAACTCCTGCGCCGGCGTTTCGGCCCTCCCGTGCGCCTTGAAGTCACCACGGATATCAATCCCAACATCAAGGCCTTGCTGGTCCGCGAGCTGGGGGTGGAGGAGTCCGAGGTCTACTCCGTTCCGGCACCCTTGGACCTTCGCGGCTTGTCCGCCATCGCCGCGATCGACCGCGCGGATCTGCACTACCCCAAGCACGTACCGCACACCTCGAGGTACCTGAACGAGTCCGAGACGTCCAAGGCGGCCAACGTCTTCGCCGCCATGCGACGCCGAGACATCCTGCTGCACCACCCCTACGATTCGTTCTCCACCTCCGTGCAGGCGTTCCTGGAGCAAGCGGCGGCCGATCCCAAAGTTCAGGCCATCAAGCAGACGCTGTACCGGACCTCCGGGGACTCCCCCATCGTCGATGCCTTGATTGACGCCGCCGAGGCCGGAAAACAAGTACTCGCCCTGGTGGAAATCAAGGCACGTTTCGACGAGCAAGCCAACATCTCCTGGGCACGGAAGCTCGAGCAGGCCGGCGTCCACGTCGTCTATGGCATCGTCGGCCTAAAGACACACTGCAAACTCTCCCTGGTGGTGCGCCAGGAAGTGGACGGGCTCCGCCGCTACTGCCACATTGGCACCGGCAACTACCACCCCCGCACTGCCCGGTATTACGAAGACCTCGGGTTGCTCACAGCGAACGAGCAAGTGGGCGAGGACCTGTCCAAGCTGTTCAACCAGCTCTCCGGCTACGCACCCAAGTCCACGTTCAAGCGATTGCTCGTTGCCCCGCGATCCGTGCGGGCCGGCCTGATCGAACGGATCGAAACCGAGATCCGCAACGCCCGTGCCGGCATCCCCGGCAGGGTCCAGATCAAGGTCAACTCCATGGTGGATGAGGCAATTATCGACGCCCTGTACCGGGCATCGCAGGCCGGCGTCCGCGTCGACGTCGTGGTCCGCGGCATTTGCTCGCTGCGCCCTGGCGTCCCGGGGCTCAGCGAGAACATCACTGTGCGTTCCATCCTTGGCCGTTTCTTGGAGCACTCCCGCGTCTTCGCCTTCGCTAACGGCGGCGAACCGGTGGTGTACATCGGTTCCGCGGACATGATGCACCGCAATCTAGACCGCCGCGTCGAAGCCCTGGTGCAGCTGGCCAGCAAGGAAGATACCGCCACGGTAGTGGACCTGATGCGGCGCTACGTGGACGACGGAACGGCGAGCTGGCATCTGGACAACCAAGGCAATTGGACCAGGCACCATTTGGACGCGGACGGCAAGCCGTTGCTGGACATGCAATCCTGGCTCTTGGCTTCCCGATCCCGGCAGCGCGCCGCCACCCGGCTGTAAAGGACCCAGTTGAACAGCGATACGCCCGTGGCGGATCAGACGGACCATCCCGGCGAGCCCATTGCGGTAGTAGCCGCCGGGGCCATTCCTTGGCGGATCGTCAATGGCCACTTGGAAGTCCTGCTGATCCACCGGCCCCGGTACGACGATTTCTCGTGGCCCAAAGGCAAGCTCGACGCCGGCGAAACAGTCCCGGAGTGCGCAGTGCGTGAGGTCCGCGAGGAGATCGGCCTCCAAGCAGGTTTGGGCATTCCGCTGCCACCGATCCACTATCACGTGAACGCCGGCCTCAAAGTCGTCCACTACTGGGCGGTCAAAGTCAACGGCGCACCTCTTCGACCAGATGGCAAAGAAGTGGACAGCGTCATGTGGTGCACACCGGACAGGGCTGCCAAGTACCTCAGCAACCCCACCGACATCGAGCCGCTGGAGTACTTGGAGAAGGCCTACGTGCGAGGCGAACTCGATACATGGCCGCTGGTGCTCATTCGCCACGCCAAGGCCAAGCCTCGTTCCTCATGGACCAAAGCGGAGGGCGACCGCCCGTTGGCGGCCACGGGGCAGCGCCAGGCAGCGGCTGTGCGTCGGCTTTTGGAGGCTTGGCGGCCCCAACGTGTGGTAACCAGCCCGTGGCTCCGTTGCGTTGCAACGATCGCCCCCTACGCCAAAGCCAGCGGAGCCAAAGTCAAGCTGTCCGAGGCCCTCACCGAGCACCATCATCAGCGTTCTCCGAAGAAGACCGCTGCAGCCGTTGAAGCACTGTTCGACAAGCAAGTTCCGATAGCTGTTTGCACCCATCGCCCGGCGCTGCCGACGGCACTCAAACAACTTGGCCGGCACATGTTGCCGGAGCTGCGGGCCTTGCTTCCGACGTCGGACCCGTTCCTGACCCCCGGAGAGGTGATTGTGTGCCAAGTGGCCCGCGGGGCAGAGCGGAAGATTGTCTCCGTGGAGCAGATCAGGCCGTTCGACGACTAGTGCTGCGGTTAGCCCGGGTCAGCGCGTAGACCCCGGTTGTTGACTAGTAAGCTGGACCCGTGAGCATCCCCACTCCCTATGAAGACCTCCTCCGCGACGTTATGGCCAACGGCACCCACAAGTCGGACCGCACCGGAACCGGAACCCGCAGCGTCTTTGGACGTCAATTGAGGTTCGATCTCGCCCGGAGCTTCCCGCTGATCACCACCAAGCGGGTTCACTTCAAATCCGTGGCGGTGGAACTGTTATGGTTCCTTCGCGGCGAGTCGAACGTGAGGTGGATGCAGGAACAGGGCGTGTCCATTTGGGATGAATGGGCGGACGCCGATGGTGAACTTGGACCCGTTTATGGGGTGCAGTGGCGCAGTTGGCCCACCCCTGACGGTGGCCACATCGACCAGATCGCTGATCTCATGGCCAACCTGGCCTCGAATCCGGACTCACGGCGACACATCGTGTCTGCCTGGAACGTCTCCGAACTCACTGACATGGCTTTACCCCCCTGCCATGCCTTCTTCCAGTTCTATGTTGCCGATGGCAAGCTTTCCTGCCAGTTGTACCAACGCTCCGCCGACACTTTCCTCGGCGTCCCGTTCAACATCGCCTCCTACGCCCTCTTGACGCTGATGGTGGCCCAGCAGTTGGGCTTGGAGCCCGGTGAATTTGTGTGGACCGGCGGCGATGTCCATGTCTATGACAACCACGTAGACCAGGTCACGGAGCAGCTGAGCCGCGAGCCGTACGACTACCCGCAGTTGAAGATCCTCCGTAAGCCGGACTCCATTTTCGATTACAAACTGGACGACTTCGAAGTTGTTGACTACCGCCACCACCCCACTATCAAGGCGCCGATTGCCGTATGAGTAACGCTTCCTCTTCTGACTCTCCTTCGCCGCTTTCCGGCGTCACATTCGCGCAGGAAATCTCTGCGCGCATGAACGGGATCGGCATGGTGTGGGCCCAGACAGCCGCGGGCGTGATCGGCAAGAACGGCACAATGCCGTGGTACGTACCCGAGGACCTCAAACACTTCAGCCAGCTCACGTCCGGCCACCCCGTCATCATGGGCCGCAAAACGTGGGAGTCGTTCCCCGAAAAATACCGGCCTCTTCCGGGACGCACCAACATCGTCGTGACCCGGAACTCCGGGTGGGCGTCCGCGCATGAGGCGGAGGGCGTCGTCGTGGTGTCATCTTTGGACGCCGCGCTGCTCGAGTCGCAATTCGCACCTGGTTGCGAGCAGGTGTGGATTATTGGCGGCGCCGAAATCTTCGAACAGTCCATGGGCATCGCCAACGTTGCGGTGATCACGGTCATCGACGGCGATTTTGACGGCGATACTTTCGCGCCTCAGCTCGGCGCGGACTGGTCCCTTGAAGGTGCGGCGCCCAGCGAGGGCTGGCTGACCGCCGCAAATGGCACAAACTACCGGTTCACCGCGTTGCGCCGGACGGACAGCTAGGAAACCCGGAATGTTGAAAAAACCCGAGACCCTTTTCGTCCTGGGCTACATGCTGCTGCCGTTGCTGGCACTCCTCTCGGCTATCGTGGGCCTGACCATGATCCTGGGTGGCAATAGGATCGCGGGGATTATTGTGCTCGTGGTAGTAACCCAGGTATTTACGTTCGGTTCCTTCTTTGCGTTGCGCCAGCGCAAGGCCGCCATGCTCCAAGAGCGCGACGCCGGTCAGTAGCCAGCCAGCGCACGTGACGTAACGGACAGCGGCGGCTGGTTCCGAAAGTTTAGACTGGGTGCATGACTACAGCAGCTAATCCGTCCGTTGGACTGGTCGGTTGGCGTGGCATGGTCGGTTCCGTCCTGATGCAACGCATGCAGGAAGAGAACGACTTCGCCAACATCAACCCGGTATTTTTCTCCACCTCGAACGCGGGAGGTGCCTCCCCTTCGTTCCTGAACTCCACCGAGGGCGACGCCGGCAACCTCCAAGACGCGTTTGACATTGAGACGCTTGCCAAGCTGCCGATTATTGTTACCGCCCAGGGCGGCGACTACACCAAACAGGTCCACGGCGAACTGCGCAGCCGGGGTTGGGACGGCCTCTGGATCGATGCTGCCTCAACGCTTCGCATGAGCGATGATTCCATCATCGTGCTGGACCCCATCAACCGCGATGTCATCGACGCCGGCCTTTCCGGCGGCGTCAAGGACTTCATCGGCGGCAACTGTACGGTTTCGTGCATGTTGATGGGCCTCGGCGGCCTATTCAAGAACAACCTGGTTGAGTGGGGCACCTCCATGACCTACCAGGCTGCTTCCGGCGGCGGTGCCCGCCACATGCGTGAGCTCCTGAACCAGTTCGGCACGCTCAACAACGAGGTCAGCAGCGAACTGGATGATCCCGCGTCCGCGATCCTTGAAATCGACCGCAAAGTACTCGCCGCGCAGCGCAACGGCGTGGACGCCACGCAGTTCGGTGTTCCCCTGGCCGGTTCCCTGATTCCTTGGATCGACGCTGACTTGGGCAACGGCCAGTCCAAGGAAGAGTGGAAAGCGGGCGTCGAGACCAACAAGATCCTTGGCACCGGCAAAGGCACCGCGGGCAAGGAACACATCGCCATGGACGGCCTGTGCGTCCGCATCGGAGCCATGCGCTCCCACTCCCAGGCCCTCACCCTCAAACTCCGTGAAGACCTGTCCGTGACGGAGATCGAGAACCTCCTCGCCAAGGACAACGAGTGGGCCAAGGTGGTTCCCAACACCAAGGAAGCCTCCATGGCCGAGCTGACTCCTGTCGCCGCTTCCGGCACCTTGGACATCCCGGTGGGCCGAATCCGGAAGCTCGAGATGGGGCCTGAATACATCAGCGCCTTCACAGTGGGCGATCAACTCCTCTGGGGTGCCGCCGAGCCGCTCCGCCGCATGCTCAACATTGCGACAGGCAAGCTCTAAATTTAGCCGGCCATGAACCTCACGTAGGCGCGGCCCTGAGCCTCGAAGGAACGCTGAGCAGCCGGACTGAGTTTCCCGGTGAACGGCTCTGGAATTGCGCTGACCGTTTTGCCGCTGACCGTCCGGGACCAGGTCCCCACCACTTCTCCTCCGGAGACGATCATGCGCTTGAAGATGCCGTTGTTCCCCGGCACCACCAGGCCTGCATACTCGGGGGCCAAGACCAGACTCCGGTCCTGGTACCCGAGGAGGAATTCGTCGAACCCGGGAAGTGCCAGCAACGTGCGGGAGCCGGGAACGCCGTCGTCGAGCAATTGCGCGACTTCGGGAGAAAGCCAATAACTGGTGCCTTCGAAGGGCAACTCCACCAGTTGCTCCCGTACCACGGTAAGCGCCCGACGAGCCTCCGTGAGCGGCACTTGGCTCCACCAGGAAAAGTCGCGCACCGTCGCGGGGCCGTGACTGCGGAAGTAGCGGAACATGAGCTCAGCTATCCCTTCTTCGCGCCCGAGGCTCCTGGACTTGGGAATCCAGTCGTCGAAAGGGACGAACAGTTGCTGCGCGCCCGCCTTCCCGTTGCCCGCCTTGCCGCTGGCGGCCATGGGTCCTTGGACCAGCCAAGCCCGCTGGCACAGGCTCGCCACCAAATGGATGCCGCGCTGGGCCTTGGTGATCTGGCCGGCGTCCTCAAAGGCGGCGAAAAGCTGCTCGCGGGTGGCCCCGGGGGTGCCATCGCCTGCCTTGAGGGCTTCGCAGGTCTTGAAGGCGATGTCCCGGCAGTGACTGATGTCCTCGGGCGTGATGTCCAGCTCCCGGTGCCGCCCTGCTACTACTTTCATGAGTCGGCCACTGGTGATGGCAAGTATCCAGCGTAGGTCCTCGGGGGCGAGCAGATGCAGTGTCCCGCGCATCGGCCAGGAACGCACCACAGCTCCGCTATCCAGGGCCGCACGAACGTCTGACGCCGTGGTGCCGCGAGAGCGCTGGCCCACGGCCCACAGGGCGGAACCAAGGTCCTGCGCTTGGATACATGCCATCCATCGGACGGCGTCCGGAACGGGTCGGGAACCGCCACCCAACAGGCCATGGCTCACGAGCCGCAAACGGCCCATGACCCGGGGAGTCAAGCTGCTGGAGGCAGGAGGCATGCTCCATCCTAAAGCCCTAGCATCTACAGCGAACCTTGCCGCGTCTCACAGCGGCCTTCCAGCACAGCCTCATAGGATGAGGGAATGCTTTTTGGTGACCTAGCTCCGCAGGTGCGGCCTCTCAGCCGGCGGCTGGCAGCCGCGGGCTGGCTCTGCACCGTCGTCGGGCTTGGCATGGGACTCATCGTTGCGGTCGGGACGGGTGTCAGCCTGTCTGCCTCGATGCAGGCGATCCAGACCGCCAGCCTCGTCGCAACCGCGTCAGCTGCGCTGCTCATCGGCACCGCGGCCCTCAGCCAGCCCATGGCCGACCGGGACAGCGCTTCCCCCGAGCCGTGGTTCTATCCGGCCGCCGCAGCGCAGGTCCGGAGCTTCCTTTTGGGTTCGGTGGTCATGCTGTTGGGTTTGGTCGGATTCGCGATGGCCGGGCTTTTCATGCCCAGCGGACCGTCGCCACAAAGCATTGCGTTCAGCCAGATCTTCCTCTTGGGCTCCGTCAGCTGCGGCCTGACGTTCCTTTTGCTGAACAAGGTGTTGCCGATCGCCGAACGCCGGGCCCGCTAGCGCAGCCCGCGTAACGGCGTTCGAGGGCCGCTAGAGTTCGACGCCGATCAGCAGCGGCTCAGGATGCAGCTCAATACCAAACCGATCCACGACGCCGGCCCGCACTTCGCGCGCGATCGCCAGCATGTCCGCCGTCGACGCCGAGCCGCGGTTGGTGATTGCCAAGGTGTGTTTCGTGGAGAGGGAGGCCCTGCCTCCGGTGACGCTGGATTCTTCCAAACCGAAGCCCTTCCCGAACCCTGCATGATCAATCAGCCACGCCGCGGAGAGTTTCACCAGCCCGTCGGAACCTGCCGGATACTTGGGCGCGTTTTCCGGCAAATGCGCAGCTTGTTCGGCCGGCACGATGGGATTGGTGAAGAACGAACCCGTTGAATAGGTGTCGCGGTCGGCCGGGTCCAGGACCATTCCTTTGGACGCACGCAGCCGCAGGACCGCCCTCCGCACGTCGTTGGAATAAGCCCTTTTGCCGACCTCGACACCAAGAACCCGCGCCAGTTCGGCGTAACGGATCGGTGCGCTCATCCTTCCCAAAGCCAACTGGAACTCCACCGTCAGCACAACGAATCGTGGCGAGCCATCAATGGTGGTCTGCTTCAGGATGGAATCGCGATACCCGAACTTGAGTTCGGAATTGGTGAAGGTCCGGATGGCATTGCTGTCCCGATCCCACGTTCGCACGGCGGCGATGGTCTGCGACACGTCAGCGCCGTATGCGCCCACGTTCTGAACAGGCGTGGCCCCGGTAGCACCCGGTATCCCGGATAACGCTTCCAGACCGGACCAAGCATGAAGCACTGTGTACTCAACCAAGGCGTCCCAGTTGTGTCCTGCCTGGACCACGACCGAAGCCCCGCCGCAGCTATCCTCCGAATTGACCTCGACGCCTTCGGACGCAATCTGCACCACGGTGCCGGGGTATCCCTCATCAGATATCAGCAGGTTGGAGCCGCCGCCGATGATCAGGAGCTTCTCGCCCGCGGCATCTGCAGACCGCACGGCGTCGATAATCTCGGCCTCGGTCCGGGCCAGCACGAACTTGCTTGCTGGCCCACCAACGGCGGCCGTGGTCAATTCGGAAAGCAGGGTCTGAGTCACCTGTTAAGCCTAACGGGCAGTCCGGGGCCGCGCTGACGGAACTCCGCCGTGCACAAGTCCAAGTCCATCCGTCTGGGCTACGTCGTCAGTTGGCTGACGCAACCTTCACGATCGCCTGCGACTTCATCAGTACTTTCTGGCCCGCAGCCATGACTGTCAGATCGATGCGCGCGGTGCGGGCTTCGGCGTCGAGCGCCCCCACCGTAGCTGTGACGTCGATGACCGCACCCGCTTCGCTGGTCCCGGTGGTGTCAGTAACGAGGACAGGCTTGGTGAACCGGGTCTGGTAATCGACGACGGCGGCAGGGTCGCCTGCCCAGTCGCTCACCAGTTGCACAGCGGCACCCATGGTGAACATGCCGTGGGCAATGACGCCCGGCAGCTCCACTGAAGTGGCGAAGGCCTCGTTCCAATGAATGGGGTTGAAGTCCCCCGATGCTCCTGCATATTTGACCAGGTCCTGGCGGGTAACGTCGATGCTGCGGCTGTCGATTTCCTGGCCGACCGTGAGTTCTTCGAATGTGGGGCTCATGGTTACTGTCCCTCTCCTCGGACCAGGATGGATGAGGTGGTGGTGGCAACCTTTTCGCCCTCGACGGTGGAAATCTCGGAGCGCGTGGTGATCATGGCCCCGCCGCCCATGGCCCGGACGCCGTCGACGTGCAGTTCGGCCACGAGCCGGTCGCCGGCCACGATGGCACGATGGTGGGTAAACCGCTGGTCAGCGTGGACCACGCGGGAAAAGTCGATGCCGGCATCAGGGTCCTGCACCAGTTGGGCGTCGGCACGCTGGGCAACAATGATGGCGAATGTTGGCGGTGCTACGAGGTCCTTGTGGCCGAGGGCCTTGGCTGCCTCGACATCGAAGTGGGCCGGGTTGGTGGCCTTCACAGCTTGGGCGAACTCACGAATCTTTTCGCGGCCGACGTCGTATACCTCTGCGGCAGGGTAGCTGCGGCCCTGCAAGTCCGGATTGATACTCATGCACCAACCCTACTTCTTGTAGGTCTTGCGGATTTGCTGGCCGCGGACCACCAAACCCCCCACGTGCAATAGCAGCCCGACGCCGATGACCGGAAGGGAAGCCAATGCCATGCCTTGGTTACCGGAGGTGTTTCCCACAATGGAGAGGACAAGCCCGACGGCGATAAGCCCCATTGCGCTGAAGACCAGCACTTTGTAGGAGGTTGGGGCCGTGGCCCAGAATTCGTTCAGCACCGTCCAAGTCTACCGGCGCCCCGCGAGGGGTTGGCTCTCGCGCCTATGACGCACGCTTTCAGCCGAGAGCCCGCCCCTCGCGAAAAGGACGTGGATGGAGTGGCCTATAGGGAGGGCTGGACTCCAAAAGCCACCGCGAGCTTCATGATCTTCTCTGCCCGGCCCAGGCGCGGGAGGTCGGATCCATCACGGATAACACGGCCGTTGGCCTCGAAGTCGTGCATGAAGTCAGTTGCCCACGCAACGTCCGACGGGGTGGGGCTGATGACCTCGTTGATCACAGTGGTCTGGTCGATAGCCAGGCATAGCTTGCCCGTCATGCCCATGGTCACGGTGATGCCCGTCTGCTCACGCAAAATGGGGTGGTTGGTCCCGACGGTGGGCCCATCAATAGGGCCGGGCAGGTTGCCTACGCGGCTGGCGACCACGAGCTTGGCCCGCGGGTAGGCCATAGCCTCCGGGGTGGCGGCCATGCCCGTATCGCGGCGGAAGTCGCCGGAGCCGAACGCGAGCCGGAAAGCACCCTGCGCCTTGGCGATGTGGTTGGCTTCCTCGATGCCGAGGGCCGACTCCACCAACGGGATCACGGGGGTCTTACCGTCCATGCGGTGGAAGGACTCGGTCACCTGGTCAGCGGATTCGGTCTTGGCCAGCATGACGCCGAGCAGTCCCGGGGTGCCGCGCAGTCCGGCGAGGTCATCGGCCCAGAACTTGCTGGTGGCGTCATTGATGCGGACCCAGGCCTGGCCACCGGCGGTCAGCCAGTTCACGACGTTTTCGCGAGCGGCGTCCTTCTGGGAAGGGTCAACAGCGTCTTCGATGTCAAGGATGATGGCGTCTGCCCGCGAACCCGCGGATTCGTCAAAGAGCTCCGTTTTCATGGCGTTCACAAGGAGCCACGAACGGGCAATGTCGGCGGGAATGTTGCGGGTTGGCCGAATGGATTCGGCGGCGATGCTAGACGTCATGTATCTACCGTATCCGGCCAGCGGGTCACACGGCGAAGAAATCCGCCCGGTTGTGAGGATCAATACGAACTAAACCCCGTATGACTGTCGGGTCCGGCAGTATGAACGCCCGACGACGGCCCGCGCCACTCATTTCGGCCCACCCGTCGTACTTCTTCATCGCGGTCAATCCGGCGTCTTTGTGTCTTTCGATTGCCGGGAATGGCCCAACATTTCGCCCCGTTTCGGGCTGTTTCGCAGCGTTTCCGGGGGTTACCGAGCCGCTTCCCACCCGGCACCACCATGGGCTTTGATCGTTCCCAAGCCGTCGCTCACGTCCGGCCCACCCAACCATCATCATCCCCATCATCCCCATCGAAAGTAGCTCCCCATGAAACTGCATCTACCCCTGCTAAGCGTCGCGGCCGCCGTCGTACTAGCGCTGACGGTGAGTGGCTGCGGCGGCGCTGCCGACGCCGGGCAAGGCAATCAAAGCGGCGCCGAAGTCAAGGAACTGCGCTACCAAGGTTCAGCAAACCAAGTCACCTTCCCGGAACTGGCTCAGGACCTCGGATACCTGGGGGACGTCAAGCTGAAGTGGGTAGGCAACACTACCAGCGGTCCCCAAGACATACAGTCCGCGGCAACGAACCAAACCGACTTTGGCGGCGCCTTTACCGGTGCCGTGGTCAAGCTCGTCGAAGCCGGAGCACCCGTGAAGGGCGTCATCAACTACTACGGCTCCGACGAGAAGAACTTCAGCGGCTACTACGTGAAGTCAGACAGTCCGATCAAGAGTGCACGCGACCTGATCGGCAAGAAGATCGCCGTGAACACGCTCGGCGCGCACCACGAAGCAGTCATTGACACCTACTTGGCCAAGAGCGGCTTGAGCCCGGATGAAATCAAGCAGGTTCAACTGGTTCCGCTGGCGCCGAACGACACCGAGGAAGCCATCCGGCGCGGCCAAGTTGACGCGGGAACGCTGGGAGGCGTGCTCCAGGACCATGCGCTCGCCACTGGTGGCCTGCGTTCCTTGTTCAGTGACTTCGGGCTCTTCGGCACCTTCGCCGGTGGGCAGATTGTGCTCCGCAACGACTTCATCCAGCAAAACCCCGGCACCACCCGCACTTTCACCACGGCAGTAGCCAAAGCCATCAAGTGGGCTACTGAGACCCCTCGCGATGAAGTGATTGCACGGTTCACCAAGATCATCGAGGGACGTGGGCGTAACGAAAGCACAGCCAACCTGAAGTTCTGGAAGAGCCCGGGAGTCCCGGACAACGGCGTGATCCAGGATGCAGACTTCACACGCTGGGAGAACTGGCTCACCACGTCGGGGATCGTCAAGGGCAACCTGACGCCGTCAAAGTACTACACCAACGAGTTCAACGAACTGGCCGGCACTGCTGGCCAAAGTTCCGCGAAGAAGGGATAGCCATGTCCGTGAAGATCAGCCTCAAAAATGTCAGCAAGGAATTCACGGTCCGGGCCACCAAGACCACCAGCGCCACCCGGCTCACCGCCGTCGACTCCCTGAGCCTGGACATCCGCGACGGCGAGTTCCTTACCTTGGTGGGCCCCAGCGGGTCAGGCAAGACCACCCTCTTGGACTTGCTCGCCGGCCTCTCGAGTCCCACCTCCGGCGAAGTGCTGGTGGACGGCAAACCCGTGACCGGGCCGGGAAAAGACCGCGCAGTGGTGTTCCAGCAGTACGCCCTGTTTCCTTGGCGGACGGCGTCAGCCAACGTCTCGATCGGACTCGAAGGAACGGGCCCGGACGGCAAGAAATTGACCCGCCGCCAACGTGCCCGGAAGGCCAGTGAATACCTCGGGCTTGTTGGGTTGGCGGGGTTCGAAGACCGATACCCGCACGAACTGTCCGGCGGGATGAAACAACGCGTGGCCATCGCACGAAGCCTGGCCTACGAACCTGATGTCCTGCTCATGGACGAGCCTTTTGCAGCCTTGGACGCCCAGACCCGCGAGCAACTGCAGGATGAACTGCTGCGGATCTGGCGGGCCACCGGCAAGACCATCGTCTTCATTACCCACGGTATTGATGAGGCGGTATACCTCGGCGAGCGCGTTGCAGTGCTGAGCGCCCGTCCGGGCCGGCTCAAGGAGATCGTGGACATCAACATCCCGGACCGCGACGGCGACGAAGACATCCGTTCGAACCCCGCCTTCGTGGAGCACCGCCACCAGGTCTGGACCCTCCTGCACGACGAAGTCCGGCGCGCGCAAGATGCGGGCCACCGGAAAATCCTGCCGGACGGCAGCGCGCCGGACGAGCCCGCAGTCACCGCCACAGAGAGGAGCGCAGCCTGATGAGCAGCACGCTGACCCAAACACCAGCCGGACCAAAGGCGGCCAGTACCGCAAGCCCCCATGCCGACGTCGAACGTTCCGTTCTGCTGGAACCAACACAACGCACGACGCCGGGCCTCACCGCGGTGCGGGGGGCGGCCGCGGCGGCGGGTTCGGTGGTGTGGAAAGCCGCCGGCATCCTGGCGTTCTTAGCGCTATGGGAGCTGGGACCGACGTACTTGGCCAGCGCGTCCACCCGGGTGTTCCTCCCTCCCTTGCATGAGGTGCTCTTGGCGTGGGGTCGGCTCTACGAAACCGGCACCATCCAAGGCCACATCGTGGCGAGCCTCACCCGTTCAGTGGCGGGCTTCGGCGCGGCGCTGGTGGCAGGTGTCTCATTGGGCTTGCTGATCGCTTGGTACGGGCGGCTGAACTCGATCCTGAATCCGCTGCTGGAACTGTTCCGCAACACCGCTGCCTTGGCCCTGCTGCCCGTGTTCACGTTATTGCTCGGTATCGGCGAGGAATCGAAGATCAGCATCGTGGCGTACGCGGCGTTCTTCCCGGTTCTCCTCAACACCATTGCCGGCGTAAAAACGGTGGATCCGCTGCTCATCCGAGCGGCACGGTCTTTGGGGCTCAATAGTTTCCAGCTTTTCCATAAGGTCATCCTGCCCTCGGCCGTACCGACGATCTTCACGGGGATCCGCATGGCCGGAACGGCATCGATCCTGGTCCTGATCGCTGCGGAAATGGTGGGGGCCAAAGCCGGGCTGGGCTATTTGATCGTGAACGCTCAAAGCAGCTTCCTCATCCCCGACATGTATGCGGGCATCCTCACGGTGTCCCTGCTCGGGCTCGGTGTGAACTTCCTGCTGGTCGCCCTTGAGCGGCACTTCTCCCGCTGGCGCACCGCCGTCGGCGCCACAGCTTCCTAAACCATCACAACAAAAGTAAGGAAAGAACCATGACAGTCATTACCGAAACCACACTGGAATTCGCGAAGCTTGGCTCCCGAATCGGCGCAGAAATCCGTGGGCTGGACATCAGCGGCGACCTCAGCGCTGACACCGTTGGCCAGATCCGGGCCGCGTTGAATGAGCACAAGGCACTGGTTTTCCGTGAGGCAAACATCCTCACGGATGAGGCACAGGTGGAGTTCGCTTCGCATTTCGGCCCGTTGACCAAGGCCCACCCGACTGTGGCATCAGTGGACGGCGAGGAGAATGTCCTGCCCGTTGACAGCGAAAACGGCTCGGCCAACAACTGGCACACGGACGTCACCTTCGTGGTCAACCCCCCGCAGGCTTCAACTCTGCGGAGTATCGACCTGCCCGCGTACGGTGGCGAGACACTGATTGCGTCATCAGCCGGCGCCTACCGGGACCTCCCCGAGGAGCTTCGCAATTTCGCGGACACTTTGTGGGCCATCCATACCAACGACTACGACTACTCGGTTCCCAAGAACCTGGAGCATGCCAATGCCGAGGAGCGGCGTAAGGAGTTCACCCGTTTGAAGTTCGAAACCGCCCACCCCGTGGTGCGCGTCCACCCCTTGACCGGCGAGCGCGGGTTGTTCATTGGGGGCTTCGCGCAGCGGCTCAGGATCGTGGGCTTGTCCAACACGGAGTCCAGGGACATCATCCGGCTGCTCCAGGCGTACGTGACCCGTCCGGAGAATGTGGTCCGCGTGAACTGGGAGCCGAACCAAGTGGTTCTCTTCGATAACCGCATCACGCAGCACTATGCTCCGGACAACTACGACGGACAGCCCCGCAAGCTGAACCGCGTGACCATCGCCGGTGATATCCCGGTCAGTATCCACGGCAAACCGAGCCAGGCCCTCCAAGGCGATTCGAGCACATACTCGGTGGTGGCCCCTGTGGATTCGGTCGCTGCGCCTGCTGCCCTGTAGAGCCGAAGTAGCACGCGTGTGTTGCCCTAGGCGCGAATCCCCTGACCGCTGACCCGTCTGGTGCGGGTCAGTGGTTAGGGGATGTTGCTGCCGCGAGCTGTAACCCACAGGCCGTACCACTCGGCGCGCGACATGGCGCGGGCCACCGAGGCGGCGTCCGCGCAAGCCTTTATCCGATCCGGGTTGGTGGTGCCCACTACCGGTGAAATCCCGGCCGGGTGCTTCATCAGCCAGCCCAGCAGCACGGACTCGGGCGTGGTGCCCTTTTCTTCGGCCAACCGTTCAAGCATCCCTGCGGTAGCCGATTCAGCGGGTGACATCCCTGAGGACCCCGCTCCCGTGTAACGCCCCTGCGCCAAGGAACCGTACGCCTGAAGCTCAATTCCCCGGGCCATGCAGTGTTCCATGGTCCCGTGCGGGAAGCTGTATTCCTGCCCTTCCACGTGGTTGACCAGCACAGTGCTTTCCAGCCAGTCCCTGCGCAGCAGGCTCATCTCCAACTGGTTCACCGCGATGGGTACCTCCAGCTGGTCTTGGAGGAAGGCGATCTGCGCGCCGGACATGTTCGATACACCCAGCTGCCGCACCTTGCCTTCAGCCATCAATTGCCCGACGGCGCCCGCCACCTCATGGGGGTCCATCAGCGGATCGGGCCGGTGCAGGAGCAGTACGTCGGCGTAGTCGGTGTGAAGCCGTGTCAGGCTATCGTTGACGCGTTCAAGAATGGCTTCCCGGCTGAGGTCGTAGTGCGTGTCCAGCCCACGCTCCCCCAACCTGATCCCACACTTGGTTTGCAACTGGATTTCCTGGCGCAACCCTTGCGAACGGGAGAGGACTTCCCCGAACACGGCCTCGGACTTTCCGCTGCGATAGATGTCCGCGTGGTCGAAAAGCTCGATGCCGATGCCCCGTGCGGCTTCAATCGCCGCGGCCGCCTGGTCGATCTCCGCAGCGCCGTAGGATGTGCCCTCCCACGGTCCGCCGAGCCCCATGCAGCCATAGATGAGGCGTCCCCGCCCGTTCGCAGTTGTCATTGCGTCAGTATTCTCCGCGTTCCCTAGGCCTTGCTGACGATCCAGGCAGTGGTGTCTGCGGGCAGCTTTCCATCCGAGAGCGGACCGCTGCTCACAACTACCTCGCCTTCCGGGAGGTCAACGGGATCCGAGCCGAAGTTCGTGACCGTGTGCCAGCCTCCTGGGCGGCTGAAGTGCAGCACGTCCTGGTTGCCGGTTTCCAGCCATTCCAGTTCTTCATCCGTCTGGAGCTCGCTGCGCAGGCGCAGGGCCTTACGGTACAGCTCCAGCGTGGAGCCCTCCACGCCTTCCTGCGTGGAAACAGCGTAGTCGGCGAACCATGCAGGCTGGGGCAGGTGAGCGGAGCCGGCACCGAATCCGAAGGACGAACCATCCGGTGTCCAAGGCAGCGGAACACGGCACCCGTCACGGCCGATTTCCACTCCCTTGTTCCTGAAGAAGGACGGGTCCTGGCGCTCTGAGTCAGGAATTTCCGCCACTTCACGCAAGCCGAGCTCCTCGCCTTGGTAAAGGTACGCGGAGCCTGGCAGCGCGAGCAGCAACAGCGTGGCGGCGCGGGCGCGACGCAAGCCAAGTTCGACGTCGAGCTCTTCGGCGGGCGCACCGGCGAGAAGCCAGCCCTTGCCGTCCTGCCCCTTGGGCTCTCCGCCCGTTACATCCTGCGCCGCGTTGGTGCCCTGGGCAGTGGAACCGCCCTTGGGCAGCCCGTAGCGTGTGGCGTGGCGGACGACGTCGTGGTTGGAGAACACCCAGGTGGACGATGCGCCCGATTCCTTGGCGGCCACCAGGTTGTCGGTGATGATTTTCCGGAACGATGTGGCGTCGAAGTCGGACTGCAACAGGTCGAAGTTGAAAGCCTGCCCGAGGCCCTCAGGGCTGGCGTAACGCGCGCGACGGGACTCGTGGACCCATGCTTCGGCCACGGCGGTCCGGGGCGGGTTGTACTCGTTGAAGAGCTTGCGCCACTCGGCGTAGACCTCATGGACCTCGTCCCGGTCCCAGAACGGGTGCGATCCATCGATGAAGCCATCGGTGCCGTGGGCCTTTGCTTCGAGGTCCGCCTTCATGGGCAGCGGCTCCGAGAGGTCTTTTGCCATGCCATGGGCCACGTCGATGCGGAATCCGTCTACGCCACGGTCGGACCAGAACCGCAGGGTCTTCAGGAAGTCCTCGCGGATTTCCGGGTTTTCCCAATTGAAGTCCGGCTGTTCCTTGGCGAAGATGTGCATGTACCACTGGCCGGGCGTGCCGTCCGGTTCCGTGATGCGCTCCCAGATGGGTCCTCCAAATACAGAGTCCCAGTCCGACGGCGGCAACTCACCGTTCTCGCCGCGGCCATCGCGGAAGATGTAGCGGTCCCGGGCAGCGGAGCCCTTGGGAGATGCGAGGGCTTCCTTGAACCATTCGTGCCGGTCCGAGGAGTGGTTGGGGACGATGTCCACCACGAGTTTGATACCCGCCGCGTGCAGTGTTGCGGCCATCTCATCGAAATCTTCAAGGGTGCCCAACTTGGGGTCAACGTTGCGGTAATCATCGACGTCGTAACCGCCGTCGGCCAGTGCCGAGGGGTAGAACGGGCTGAGCCAGACGGCGTCGATCCCTAGCTCCTGGAGGTACGGGACCTTTGCAGTGATGCCTTTGAGGTCACCGAGACCATCGCCATTGGCGTCGTAGAAGCTGCGCGGGTAGATCTGGTAAACCGCTGCCTGGCGCCACCATTTCGGATCGGCCATTCGCGCGGATCGCTGTGCGTCGGTGAGTGTTGCCAAGGGTGTGGTGGACAAGATGATTCCTTTTCGTGTGTCTTTGTTTTCTCGTAGATTTGATTTAGATTCTAAATAAAGCTCCTTAAGTATTATCTGGCGCGGGCAGAGAGAGGTCAACACTCCATGGCAGAAGCTTCCGCAGCGACTCCGCAGCTGCTGCGCCGGGTCAACGCAGCCGCCGTGCTCGGCGTCGTGCGGAGCTCCGGCGTCGTTACCGTGACTGAGCTCATGGAAGCCACCGGCCTCACCCGCGCCTCGGCACTGTCCGTGTGCGAAGACCTGATGAAACGTGGGTGGATACGGGAAGTGATGGTGCCCCGCGAGCCCGCCACCTACCAAAAAGGCCGGCCGGCGCGCAGGTTCGCGCTCGATGAGACCGCAGGCTTCGTGGTGGGCGTGGATGTCGGTGCGCTCAAAGTGACCGTGGTGGTGGCCGATCTCAGGGGCGACACCATCAGCCGCGCCAGCGAACCCTTCGCCCACATGCGGATTTCATCCCAAGAACGCATCGACACGATCAACCGCACCGCGTTGCAGGCTTTGGACGACGCCGGGGCCAGTCCGTCGAGGGTCCTCGCCGCCAGCGTCGGGATTGCGGCGCCGGTTGACCGCACCGGCAAAGTCCTGGCGAGCCAACAGTTTTGGCGGCAGTTCGACGTCGGACTCCGCACCGCACTGCACGACCTCCACGGGTGGGAGGTACTGCTTGAAAATGACGCCAACCTGGCCGCGCTCGGAGAACGGTGGCGGGGCTCGGCAGTGGGCGTGGACGACGTCGTGGTGCTGCTGGCCAGCGAGCGCCTGGGCGCGGGCTTGGTGGAAAACGGACGGCTTCTGCACGGCAGCCACGGTGCAGCGGGTGAAATGGCCTACCTGAACCTTGTTGAAGGAGTGGGCGACACCCACGGTATTGCTGCGTTGGCAAGGATCTGGGCCACCGAGCAACTGGGCCTGGGGGCCGCGACCTCGCTCCGCTCGTTGCCCCCCGGACACACGGTGACGGCCGAGGATGTGTTTGCTGCCGCGGCGGCCGGTGATGTGGTCGCCGTCGGACTTATCGAGCGCCTGGCCGAACGCCTGGCCCGGATCGTTGCCACGGTTGCCACTATCTATAACCCGGACCTTGTGGTGGTGGGTGGCGCCGTGGCTGAGTCAGTAGCGGGTATGCTCAACGCCGTCGCCGCCAAGATCCCGGCACACACCGCCACTCCCCCGCGGCTCGCGGCCTCCACCCTCGGCGACACGGCCGTGACCGTGGGTGCCGTGCGATGCGCCCTGGACTACGTGGAGGCGCATTCGCTGGACCTTAAACTCGTTCGAAGCTAGGGAAACTGGTTCGAAGCTAAGGACTAGTCCGGCATCGTCATGGTGCGCAGGTCCAACTGCCGGAGAACACGGTCGGCAATTTCAGGGTCGGTGCCGGGCTCGCTCCGAGCCGCCACCACTTCCTGGCGGGCCGCATCCAACGCGATGGTCTGCACGGCCACGGATAGTTCCCGTCCCCTCTTGAGCTTCTCCACCACAGGCTTGTTGTGAAGATCGTCGCCCAGCAACTCCGCCTGCAAGCGGCGCATCCGTTCTTTGACTGACGCCACTTTCTCTGCAGGAAGTTCCTTCATCAGATCGTGCTCCTTCAACGCGGCCACAGCCGCGGACTGGGCACGCCTGGCGAGGAGCCGGGCAGCATCGTGTTCGTAGGAACCGTCCTCCCTTGCATTGAGTACCCTCATCAGCCAGGGCAACGTCAGGCCCGGCAGCACCAGGGTGGCCAGGAGCACTGCACAGGCAATGACCAGGATCTCGTGGCGGGCCGGGAAATCGCTGCCGTCAGGCAGGGTCAGTGGAAGGGCCAAGGCCAGTGCCAAGGTGGCGAGCCCCCGCATGCCGCACCATGTCAGGATGAGCACTTCCTTGGGCGATGTTGGCTGCAGGAGGTTCCGGCGTCGGCGTGCCGTCAAGGCAAGCACACCCAACCACAGGTAGCGCACCACGAACACCAGGAGGCAGGTGGTCACGGCCATTCCGACCATGCCGAAAATTGCCGTCCCTTCATCATGGATCACATGGCGGATTTCCAATCCCACCAATCCGAACGCCAGTCCCGTAACCAGTAGTTCCACCACGTCCCAGAAAGCGGTCCTGGTCAGGCGTTCGGCGGCATCCTGCGGTCGCGCGTGGCGCTGCAGCTCCAAAGCTGTCACTACCACTGCCACGACACCGGAGGCGTGGAGCTCTTCGGCAAGGATGTACGCGGCGAAGGGAACCACCAATGTCACGGCGCTCCGGGCAACCATCGATGCAACGAGCTTGGTGATGACCTTGGTCAGGAAACCCATGGCGATACCGATCAGCACCGCGACGGCGGCTCCGACCACGAACTGCCAGATGATGCCGGGCCCAACGTTGTTGCCCGAGACGGTGGCAGCCACTGCTGCTTGGAAGATGACAATTGCCGCTGCGTCGTTGAAAAGACCCTCACTCTGAAGGACAGTGGTCAACCGCCGGGGCATATGCACCCGACCGGCCACCGATTCGACGGCAACGGGATCAGGCGGAGCCACCATCGCTCCCAGGGCGATTGCTGCGGGGATGCCGATGCCCGGAATCATGAGCCACGCAGCGCCGGCAACAACGGCGGTGGAAATCACCACCAGGGCCACGGCTAGAAGGAGGAGCGTGCGCCACCGCACGCGGAACACCGCCCACGAACTCTTCTGGGCGGTCGCGAACAGCAAGGGTGGCAGGAAGATCGGAAGGATCAACTCGGGCGCTATTTCGAACTCCGGGAAGCCGGGGATGAAAGTCAGCGCCACAGCCAGCAGGAGCATCAACACCGGATATGGCAGCCGGAGCCTGTCTCCCAAACCGACTGCCACCACTGTTGCCAGAAGCAACCCGACAATGAGCGCCAACTGATCCATAGTCCTGCTTCCCCGAACGGCCGAAAGTTGCTGCGCCCGGCACGAGGCACTGAGCGCAGGCTACCTACAACTTATCGCGGGCAACTTATCGCGGGGGCACCAGCCCATGGTTGTCGCTGACCGTAGTGCCCCAGGATAAGAGTGCCGCAGGAGCCGGGCCCGCTATGCCGCGGTGAGGGCATCCACTACGTCGTCCGATCCGTCAGTGAAGGTGATGGTTTGATGGATGGTCTCCGGTAGCTCCAAGACCGCGGCCACCACCAAAGCAACGTTTGCGCGCGAGGTATGAGTATCCTCGCCCGAATTGTCAGGGTTCCGTTCGATCAACCCCGTCGCCGGCTCATCCGTCAAGGCCCCTGGCCCAAGAACAGTCCAATCAAGCCCCGTGCCGCGCAGGTAATCGTCCGCCGCGGCCTTGGCTTGGGCATAGGCAAAGAACGGGTGGCTCGGAGGAACTCCATGATCCTTGGCCGAACCGATGTACGACACCATCACATAGCGGGCCACACCTGCCTCGGCTGCTGCATCCATGGAACGGATCGCGGCGTCACGGTCCACGGCATACGTCCTGTCCGGGTTGCCCCCACCGGCCCCGGCTGACCAGACCACGGCGTCGTGGTCCTTCAGCGCTTGGGCGAGTTCCGCCGTCGTCGCATTTTCCACGTCGAGCACTTGGGCAGACGCACCGGTCTCCGTGATGTCCGGCACATGATCCGGATTTCGGACGAAAGAGGTCACGTCGTGACCTTCGTCACTGAGGATGCGGGACAGGTGCAGGGCCACTTTGCCGTGGCCGCCTATGATTGCAATTCGGCTCATGGACCCATTCTGTCCCAAGAAACAAAAAACCCCGCAGGGATTCCTGCGGGGTTTTTTCTCTGTAGCGGTGGGGAGGCTCGATCTCCCGACCTCACGATTATGAGTCGTGCGCTCTAACCAACTGAGCTACACCGCCACGAATGAGAAAAACCTGTGTCAAGCCGGTCAAAACCGCCCTGACACAGGCTCCCATTCAGAGCCCCCCACCGGAATCGATCCGGTGACCTCGTTCTTACCAAGAACGCGCTCTACCACTGAGCTAGGGGGGCAACGAGTAAATACTCTACCGGACGTTTTCGGATGCTACAAATCGGCTAAAAAGCAGGGAAAATCGCTCCCGACACAATTTGACAGGACCAGATTTTCCGATGGCTAAAAGGAAGAAATCAGGGCAGCCGCAGCACTTGGCCCGGGTAGATGTGGTCCGGATTCGGAACGGTGTCCGCGTTGGTTGCGATCAACGCCGTGAGGTCCACTCTGAACTGCGCTGCGATCCCGCCCATGGTATCGCCAGGCTCCACCACAACCTCAGTAACCCGCTTTGCATCCGGGCTGTCCTGGGCAGCACCGGAGCCGTTTGGGAATGCCCCGTGGGCTTGCTCCACCTCTTGGGCTTCTTGGGCCTCTTCGGAACCATCGATGTCCGCCTCCGTCTGGCGGGCCGCCTGCATCCCCGCGACGTCCGCAGCTTCCTGTTGAGAAGCAGCCTCGGCGGCTGCAGCCTCGGTTGCGGACCGGTCCTCCTTGGAAACCTCGACGGCGGCAGTATCTTCGGCAGCCTGCCGTGCCCCGCCTGCGTGTCCCTTACCGGCCAGCCCGAGATTCCTCTTCACCTTGTCCAGCAGTTTCACATTGTCCAGTAGTCCCATGGAGTCCTCCTGCTTTAGATTGCAGCGTGCACCGTTCCGGCCTCCTTCGATCCTACGGCGGTGCCCCCACGGCATGGAACCTTAAACGCCGTCAGGGGGCCGGCCCGGAAGCCGACCCCCTGACGGGAACCACTAAGTCTTTACCGCTTAGCGGTGTTTACCACTTGCGGTGTTCACCACTAGCGGTGTTTACCACTAGCGATGTCTACGCAGCAGTGTTTACCACTTGCCCTTGCGGTTGAAATCGCGGTGGCCGCCTTCGCCGCCACTGCGGGGCTTGCGGGCACCGTCGCCGTGACCACCGAAGCGCGATCCACTGGCCTGGCCACGATCACGATCGCCATAGCTGCCTGCAGAGCGCTCTGAGCGGTCACTGTAGGAGCGTCCACCACGGTCAGCGGAGCCGCGCTCGCCCTCGGACTTGCGGAAGTCCTTCTTGAAGCCACCGGCGCCCTTGAAGTTACCGCCACCACGGTTCTCACGATCACCGTAGCCGCCACGGTCGCCACCGGGGCGGCGGCCGTTATCGAGCTCGAGGTTGATCAGTTCGCCGCCGATCCGAGTGCGGGACAGTGCGCGCAACTGCTCAGGGCTGAGATCTGCGGGGAGCTCCACCAAGGAGTGATCCGAGCGGATGTCGATGCCACCGATTTGTGCGGAGGAGATGCCACCTTCGTTGGCAATGGCGCCAACGATGGAACCCGGCATGACGCGCTGACGGCGTCCGACGGCGATCCGGTAGGTTGCGTTTCCTTCGGTAAGGGCACGGGTCGGCCCACGTGAACCGAAGCCGTCCTTGGAGCGCTCACGCTTCTGGTACTCAGGAGCTGCAGGCAATTCCTTGACCAGCAGGGGCTGTCCGCCCTGCGCCATGACTGCCAAGGCAGCGGCGATCTCGGCAGCCGGAACCTTGTGCTCTTCTTCGTAGGAAGCAATGAGATCGCGGAAAGCCGACACATCCTCGGACGCCAAGGTCTCGGTGATGCGTTCTGCGAACTTGCCCAAACGCAGCGTGTTCACGGTCTCAGCGGTGGGCAGGTGCATCTGCTCTACCGGCTGGCGCGTAGCTTTCTCAATGGAACGCAGCAAGTACTTCTCGCGCGGGGTCATGAACAGGATGGCGTCACCGCTGCGGCCTGCACGGCCCGTGCGGCCGATACGGTGCACGTAGGACTCAGTGTCGTGCGGGATGTCGTAGTTGATGACGTGGCTGATGCGCTCAACGTCAAGGCCCCGGGCCGCGACATCGGTCGCAACCAGGACGTCGATGCGGCCTTCCTTAAGCGCGTCAACAGTGCGTTCACGCTGCTGCTGCGGGATGTCGCCGTTGATGGCGGCAGCCTGGAAACCACGGGCCTTGAGCTTGTCAGCCAGGTCCTCGGTAGCCATCTTGGTGCGCACGAAGGCGATAACGCCGTCGAATTCTTCAACCTCGAGGATGCGCGTCAGGGCGTCCAGCTTGTGCGGGCCCATGACCTGCAGGTAGCGCTGGCGGGTGTTCGCACCGGTGGTGGTCTTGGACTTGACCGAGATTTCCGCCGGGTTGTTCAGGTACTGCTTGGACATGCGGCGGATCTGGCCGGGCATGGTCGCGGAGAACAGTGCAACCTGGCGATCCTCCGGGGTCTGCTGGAAGATCTGCTCAACGTCATCGGCAAAGCCCATGCGCAGCATCTCGTCAGCTTCGTCCAGCACCAGGTACTGAAGTTCGGACAGATCCAAGGAGCCCTTGGCGATGTGGTCGATGACGCGGCCAGGGGTTCCGACAACAACCTGTGCGCCACGGCGAAGGCCGGCGAGCTGCGGGCCGTAGGCCGAGCCACCGTACACAGGCAGGACGGTGAAGTCATCAATGTGCTTGGCGTAGGAGGTGAAAGCCTCGGCAACCTGGAGGGCCAGTTCACGAGTCGGAGCGAGGACCAATGCCTGGGTCTTGCGGGAGGGGCCGTTGAGGTCGTGCAGTTCAGCCAGGCGGGACAGGGCAGGAACAGCGAAAGCCGCGGTCTTACCGGTACCGGTCTGGGCCAGGCCTACGACGTCGCGGCCCTCAAGGAGCAGCGGAATGGTGGCAGCCTGAATGGGCGACGGCTTCTCGTAACCGACATCCTGCAACGCGGCCAGGACACGGCCATCAATGCCGAGCTGGGAAAAGAGAACGCCTTCTTCTTCCGAGTCTTCCGTCTTCTTGGCGGGAGCTTCGGTGGTTTCTGCAGCTTCGGCTGCAGGGGTCTCGACGGGGGCAGCGGCCTCGGTGAACTCGACGGCGGGAGCTGCAGTTTCGGGCGCTTCGGTGACGGTATCTGCTACATCAGCAGATTCTTCGTTCGTGGCCTCGAAGTTTTCGTTGAGATTTTCGGTCATAGGGGGAAATTTCCTCATCCATAGGGCATCGGCGCGGCCCGGTTGGGCTTGGCCGCAGTACTCATCGCTTGAACGGGGCAAGGTGCCCTGCTCTCGCAAGAAGTCCGGCGCTATCGCAATCCCATGGCAGGACTTCCCGCTGCATCTCTTGGCTGCTATCCCAGCAGTCTGTACAGCGTTTTCTTTAGCCGGCTCTCCCTATGCAAAATGCCCGCACACAGTAGCGGGCCCCAACACTTACCAGTCCTGCCTCAAGAATTGGGCAGGATAAAGGGATTTCCGGAGTGGGGGATATTTCAAGTGTAGGGCACGCAGGGGCATGACCGCGAGTTAACCACCGGAAACGCCCGGTGACATTCCCCACAGCGGTATTCGCACGGCAGGGACTAAAGGCCGCTGCGCCGCATGACTTTCGCGATCTCCGGGTGATAGTCCTCTTGGAGCCGGATTTCCCCATCCGCCTCGGCATCCAACAAGGCTTGGGCCAATTCAACGGTTGGCTCGGTAAACCACTGGCCCACCGTAATGCCGTGGCGCGGGACGAACGTGCGGTGAATGTGGTCCCCTGCCGAAATGGTGCCCGTCCTGATGACGCGCAGGTATGTCCCTACCCTGCCCGCCTCCGAGAAGCGCTTGACCCACTGGGGCTCCCCAAACACCCTTTGGAACGTGGCGCACGGCGTTCTGGGCGAGGTGACTTCCACCTCTACATCCAAACCAATCTTCCAGCGCTCGCCGATGACGGCGCCCGAGGCGTCGATTCCGGCCACCCTGAGGTTTTCGCCGAAGGCGCCGGGCAGGAGTTCCCTCCCGAGTTCAGCGGACCAATAATCCGCATCAGCCTGTGAATAGGCGTACAACGCCTGGTCTTCCCCGCCGTGGTGGATCCGGCTGGCTTGCACATCCCCGTGGACCCCCAGTTTGTGGACCTTCACCGGCCCTTCGATGGGACGCTTGTCGATGGCAGTGACACCGACACTCCCTTCGGGGTCGGGAAGCAACTGGTGGACCCGGCAAACGGCAAGAAGTGATGCAGCGCTCATGTGACCAGTCTAAGGATCAAATCTGTAGCCCATCCCTGCCTCCGTGTGCAGGTGTCGCGGTGCCGCAGGATCGCGCTCCAATTTGCGGCGCAGCTGTGCGATATAGACCCGCAGGTATTGGGTTTCCTTGGCATAGGCTTGCCCCCACACTTGGGTCAGGATCTGTTGCTGGCTTACCAGCTTTCCTTTGTTGCGGACCAGCAGCTCCAAGATGTTCCACTCGGTAGGAGTCAACCGGACTTCCGAACCGTCCTTGAGGATTTTCTTGCCGGCAAGATCCACGCTGAAATCAGCCGTTGCCAATGTTGGTTCTTCATGCTCGGTGACCAGGCGACGGGAGGCGACCCGGAGCCGGGCAAGCAGCTCATCCAAACCGAACGGCTTGGTCACGTAGTCGTCCGCACCGGCGTCGAGCGCTTCAACCTTGTCCTCGGATGCGTGCCGGGCCGACAACACGATAATGGGCATGCTGCTCCAAGCACGCAGGCGGCGAATGACGTCCACGCCATCCATGTCCGGCAGCCCAAGATCCAGGACAACGATCTTCACCGGCTGCGTGGACGCCAGGTTCAAGGCGTCAAAACCTGTCCCCACCGTCAACGCTCGATACCCATGGGCCTGGAGGGTAACTTGCATAGCCCGGGCAATCCGTGCCTCGTCTTCGACGATCAGCACCAACGTCATGGAAGCTCACCTCCGTGACCGGTCCACAGCGGCAGGGTGACCACCATGGTCAGTCCACCGCCCGGCGTCGGCTCCGCACCGAGGGTACCGCCCATCGCCTCTGTGAATCCCTTCGCCACCGCAAGCCCCAATCCAACCCCGCCGCCGGACAGCACGCTGGCCGAGGAATCATCGAGCCGCTGGAACGGCTGGAACATCGTGAGCACCTCATGGTGCGCCACTCCCCTGCCGTGGTCCGTCACGCGCAGCTCGCTCGCTGGCAGGTCACCGAGCGTTATTCCTGCCCCCGTCCGGGCGTTGAGGACAACATCGGAGTCGGGCGCGTACTTCACGGCATTTTCCGCAATGTTGGCTATCACCCGCTCCAGCATGCCCGCGTCCGCCTGCACAGGGGGAAGGTTCGGGGGCAATTCGTTGCGCAGCCTTCCAGCCGGAACGCCCCGAAGTGCCTCCGGAAGGATCTCAGCCCACGTGATGCCATCCAGCAACGGACTAACGGCATCGGCAGTGATCCTGGACATGTCCAGGAGGTTGTTCACCAAATGGTCCAAGCGATCCGCATAGTCCTCGATCGTTTCCAGTAGCTCCTGCTCAACATCGGGTGGAAAGGTCACGTCTTCCTGCCGCAGGCTACTGACAGCCAGCTTGATCCCGGCCAGTGGAGTTCTCAGATCATGCGAGACGGCACGCAGGATCGAGGTACGCATCTTGTTGCCCTCGGACAACCGGAGATTGTCCCGCCGGCTCTTGATCAGCTGCTGCCGTTCCCGCACCGCCACCACGAACGCCCCGAACGCCGCCAGCAGCCGCTGCCCTTGCGGTGAGAGGGGTCCGCCGCGCAACAGCAAGGTGTAATGGGGATCGACGACGGCGGTATGATCGGCGGCCGCGTGGGTCACCGGCGGATTGGGGCCGGCACTTGCCAGGACTTGCCAAGCCGGCGGCCCCGACCCGCTCTCCGATGCCTGCGCTGACGCTCCGAGCAACGTCACTGCTTCCATCCCCAACGTGCCGCTAATCTTCTCAAGGAACGATTCCAGGGTTCCATCCGAGCTCAGGATACGCAGGGCCAGCGCGCTCAGGGCTTTGGCTTCCGCCCCGGATCGTGCCGCGTCCTGGGCCCGGCGGCCGGCCAACCCTACGGCGAGCGCCACACCACAGGCCAAAGCGAGGAACACCACCAACGTGAAAAGCGTCGTCGGGTCCGCAACGGAGAGCGAACCCACGGGGTCCGCTGAGTAGTAATTAAGGAGAAAGCTGCCCAACACTGCCGCAACCACCGCGGGCCACAGGCCGCCTATGGCAGCGACCGTCACCGCAACCGCCAATTGCAGCAGCATGATCATGGCGAAGTTGCGGAAGGACATCACCGCAACCACCAGCTCGACGGCGGGCGGCAGGGACACCGCCAGGCAGAGGCCTCCAATGACGCGGGCACGCCCCATGCCCCGAACCGGCGGAGGCAACAATCCGCCGTCGAGGTCGTCGCTGTTTACCTGGGGTCCCGCCATGGCTACATCCTTACATGGTTCATCATTGTTCCTTGGCTCGCTTGTTCCTTGGTTCGCTTGTTCCTTGGTTCGCCATCTTGGGCTCGCGGCACCGCAAGTGAACTCTCGGACTACGATTCGTCCTATGGAAATCGTTGTCATGTACACCCTCGCCGAAGGCGCTGAGCGCTCCCGCGTCATGGAAACCTACCCGCGCCACAAGGCCTTCTTTGAAGCTTTCCGGGCAGACGGAGGCGGACTCCTGGCCCTCGGGCCGTTCCTTACTGCCGACCCTGCCGGGAGCTCCATGGGGATTTTCTGTTCCCGGGAGGATGCGGAAAAGTTCCTGGCCGGCGATCCGTTCGTCACCGAGGGACTGGCCGTTCCACGAATCCTTGAGTGGGAAGCGGTGCGCTTCAGCTAACCGTTCTCCCGCTTTCCTCCTGCTCCCGCCTTCATTGCGGCCGCGGAAGAGTGCAGGGCCAACGCCTAGGATGCTGGAATGAGCGATTCAATGACGAACACCTCCGACGTCCTTGCCCTCGATTCCTTGCTGACACCGGACGAGCTGGCCCTCCGGGACAAGATCCGGGACTACACCGCCCAGCGGATCCGGCCGAACATCGCACGCTGGTACGAGGACGCGGTCTTCCCTCGGGAGATCGCCCCGGAGTTGGGTGAGCTTGGAGTCCTTGGCATGCACTTGGAGGGCTACGGCTGTCCTGGGCGCACCGCCGTCGAATATGGTCTCGCAGCCATGGAACTGGAGGCCGGCGATTCGGGGATTCGCACGTTTGTTTCGGTGCAGGGCTCGCTTGCCATGACAGCCATCCACAAGTGGGGCTCAGAGGCCCAAAAGCAGCAGTACCTCCCACGGATGGCTGCCGGGGAGTTGATCGGCTGCTTTGCGTTGACGGAGCCGACGGCGGGTTCCGATCCGTCGTCGATGGTCACGTGCGCCCGTGAAACCGACGACGGCGGCTGGGTGTTGGATGGGGCCAAGCGCTGGATCGGTTTGGCGTCGATAGCCGACGTCATGGTGGTCTGGGCCAGGACCACTGGGGAGAATCCGGGCATCCGAGGCTTCCTCGTTCCGGCCGGGACCCCCGGCGTCGCGGCCACCCCCATCGAGCCGAAGCTTTCCATGCGCGCTTCCATCCAGTGCGATGTGACGTTCGACGCCGTGCAGCTGGGTCCGGAAGCAATCCTCCCCGCTGCGGCGGGACTTCGGGCGCCATTTTCCTGCCTTAACGAGGCGCGTTACGGTATCGCGTGGGGAGCCATGGGTGCAGCGCGCGACTCCTACGAGGCAGCACTCGAGTACGCCGGGTCCAGGCTCCAATTCGGCCGGCCACTGGCCGGGTACCAGCTAACGCAGGAGAAGCTGGTGAACATGCTCTTGGAGATCCAGAAGGGCACCATGGTGGCCCTCCACTTGGGACGGCTCAAGGATTCCGGGCGCCTCGAACCGCAACAGATCTCGCTGGGCAAGCTGAACAACGTGCGCGAAGCCATCAAGATCGCGAGGGAGGCCCGGACCATCCTCGGGGGCAATGGGGTTACCTTGGACTACTCGCCCCTGCGGCATGCAAACAACCTCGAATCGGTGCGGACGTACGAAGGCACGGACGAGGTCCACACTTTGATCCTCGGCCAGCACCTCACCGGCATCAACGCGTTCCGCTAACGTTGTGAGGCCCGCTCTGCAGGGAAACGCGCGGGTTTTGTGCGCAGAGCGGGCCTCACAACGGCAGTCAAGCGACGGGAACAGGGGTCCTTTTCACAGCGTCCTTCCGGATGGTGGCACTGATGACTGCTGCCACGGTACACATGGCCGCCGCGCCCACCCATGCGTAGTTGTACTGGCCGGTGGCATCGCGGACGTAGCCTGCGGCCAGTGCTGCCACGGCCGCGCCGAGCTGGTGGGCTGCAAAGACCCAGCCAAACACCACCGATCCATCAGCACCGAACACGGATCGGCAGATCGCCGCGGTGGGCGGCACCGTAGCCACCCAGTCCAGTCCATAGACCACCACGAAGATGATCATGCTTGGCTGCACCGATGAACTGAGCAGCAGGGGCAGCACCAGCAGGCCAATGCCTCGGAACTGGTAGTAGACGGCCAACAGGATTTTCGGGTTGAAGCGATCGGTCAGCCAACCCGATGCGATGGTTCCCACAATGTCGAACACTCCGACGACGGCGAGCAAGCCCGCCGCGGTGGTTTCGGGCATTCCGTGATCATGGGCCGATGGAATGAAGTGCGTGCCTATGAGTCCGTTGGTGGTGGCCCCACAAATGGCAAAGCCCGCAACCAGCCCCCAGAAGGTCCTGACTTTGCTGGCCCTCTTCAAGACCTGAAGGGCGCGGACAGCCACGTCGGGCGAATCTTGTTGAGCCGGGTCTTGGAGGGTTGCCGGCTCCGCCGATTCCCCTTCCGCCACGATCGTTGCGGCGGGTTCTTCCGCACCGTAAGGCAGGACGCCGACGTCGGCTGGTGAGTTCCTCAGCCACCGCAACACCAAGGGCACCACGGCGAGGGCGCCGGCGGCGATGAGCAGCGAGGCGCCGCGCCAGCCGGGATTCTGTGCCAGTGCGGCGATGAAGGGCAGGAAAACCAGTTGGCCGGCGGCGCTGCCTGCCGTCAGGATCCCGATCACCAGCCCACGGCTCTTTGCGAACCAGGTGTTGGCGATCGTGGCCGCGAAAACCAAGGCCATGGATCCTGTGCCGAGGCCGATCAGCACGCCCCAAGTGAGCAGGATCTGCCAAGACTGGTTGACGAATACTGTGAGCGCCGAGCCAAGACCGATCAGGCAGAGGGCCAAGGAGGTGACCCTGCGGATGCCGAAGCGTTCCATCAGGGCCGCGGCGAAGGGTGCGGTCAGCCCAAAGAGGACCAGGTTGATACTGACGGCGAGGGACAGCATCGTGGTGGACCAACCAAATTCCTGCTGCAGCGGGACCATGAGCACACCGGGCGCTGCACGGAAGCCGGCGGCCCCCACCAAGGCGAGGAAGGCGACCACAGCCACGGCCCAGGCCGGGTGGAGCCGACGGCGGGGGCGTTTGACTGTTTCCAGGGGAGCACTCATGCGGGGATCTCCGTTCCGAGGGCAGTTTCCCTGCGGGTTTCGGGCGGTGCGATGGCGAGGGGAACGGGCTGGTCGCTGCGTTTGAAGCTGTGCCAGCTCGTGTTTTCTGCGGTCAGGTGCGTACCGCAGTGGGAACAGGTATCGGCCGAGGTTGTTGGCCGCCCGCAATCGGTGTGGATCACCTTCATATGGGATACCTCGTTGGGGGCGTCCAGGTGTTTCTCGGCCCAGATGATGATGGCGTTCAGAACGGGCAGCGCATCCTGTCCCTTGGGTGTGAGGACGTATTCCTGCCGGGTACGGGCTCCGTCCCGGTAGGGGCGCTGGGCGAGGAGCCCGGCGTCGAGCAGCCAGCCCAAGCGCTTGCTCAGCACGTTGTCCGCCACCTCGAGCCGTTCCTTGATGGCATCGAAGCGGCCATTACCGAAGAAGATTTCCCGGAGGACCAAACTCCCCCATGGATCTCCGAGGACGTCGAGGCCGCGGGCAAGGCTGCAGGAGCGGGCAGACCAGTCAGATCGCAAAGGCATGAGCACAAACTAGCTGACTTTCCTAAAGAAAGCTAGACCTTACGGTGACACCTTTGACGGAAGAATCCGGACCGTGTTCGCCCTGCCTACCGGTGAGCGGCGAGCTGGACGAACAGGGTCCGGACTTCGGGCACGGCTAGCTGATCTTGGCGAATGCCTGTTCGAGGTCGGCGATCAGGTCTTCGGCTTCCTCAATGCCGCAAGACAGACGCAGGAGGTTGACCGGGACGGCCAGCTCCGTGCCTTTCACTGACGCGTGAGTCATCTCCGAGGGGTAGTTCATCAGCGATTCGATGCCGCCCAGCGATTCCGCGAGTGTGAAGACGGAGGTGGATTCAGCGACGGTGCGGGCTGCCGCCTCGCCGCCCTTGAACTGAACGGACACCATGCCGCCGAATTTCTTCATCTGCTTGGCAGCAAGTTCGTGGCCGGGGTGGCCCGGAAGCCCCGGGTACAGCACAGCCTCTACTTCGGGGCGTTGGAGCAACCACTCGGCCACAGCCTGGCCGTTCTCGCTGTGACGGTCCATGCGCACACCGAGCGTCTTCAGGCCACGGGTGGTCAGGAACGCATCCATCGGACCGGACACAGCGCCCACGGCAAACTGGATGAACCCGATCTTCTCGGCGAGCTCAGCATCCTTGACCACGATCGCGCCACCGACGACGTCGGAGTGGCCGCCAATGTACTTGGTGGTGGAGTGGACCACGACGTCGGCACCCAAGGCCAGCGGTGTCTGCAAGTAGGGCGAGGCGAAGGTGTTATCCACCACCAGGAGGGCACCGGCGTCGTGCGCTACAGCGGCGAGCGCCTCGATATCGGTGATCTTCATCATCGGGTTGGACGGGGTTTCAACCCACACCATCCGCGTCTTGTTCGCAGCGACGGCAGCGGCAACAGCGTCCAGGTCGGACATGTCCACGGGGGTGTTCCCGACGCCCCAGTCGCCGAGGACACGGCTGATGAGGCGGTAGGTACCGCCGTAAGCGTCGTTGCCCAGAACGATGTGGTCACCCGGACGCGCGAGCGCCCGGATCAGCGAGTCTTCGGCAGCGAGGCCGGAGCCGAAGGAGAATGCGGCCGTTCCGCCTTCCAAGGCGGCGAGCTGTTCCTGGAGGGCGTCGCGCGTCGGGTTCCCACCGCGACCGTATTCGTACCCGGAGCGCAAACCGCCAATGCCGTCCTGCGCGTAGGTCGAGCTGAAGTGCAGCGGCGGCACCACGGCACCGGTCCGCGGCTCGAAGGCTTGCCCGGCATGGACGGCGCGCGTGTTGAACCCGGCGTTGTTGTTGGCAGACATGGAAGCTCCTCTGTGTTCGTTGGACGGTTGGATCGGGCGCCTAGTTGCTCAGGTACGCCAGAAGGTCGTGGCGGGTCAGGATCCCCACGGGCGCTCCGACGAACGTCACCATCAGGGTATCGACGTCGGACAAGAGCTCGCGCGCGGCGGAAATGGTTTCCAGCGAGCCGATAACGGGCAAGCGGTCACCCATGTGCTCGGCGATCTTGTCGGTGAGCTTGGCTTCCCCGCGGAAAAGCTTGGAAGTGAGGCTGCGCTCGTCCACAGCTCCCAGAACCTCGCCCATGACAACGGGCGGCTCCTGTGAGAGGACCGGGATGTGCGAGACCCCGAATTCGTTCATGATGTTGATAACGTCCCGCACTGTCTCGTTCGGGTGGATGTGGACCAGGTCCGGCATCTCCCCCGTCTTGGACTTGAGCACTTCTCCCACGGACGCTTCCTCGCCGCCGGAGAGGAAGCCGTAGGAACGCATCCACTGGTCGTTGAAGATCTTGGCAAGATAACCGCGGCCTGAGTCCGGCAGGATCACGACAACCACCGCGGACTCGTCCAAGTCCTTGGCTGCCTCAAGCGCGGCAACCACGGCCATGCCGGAGGAACCACCGACCAGCAGGCCTTCTTCGCGGGCGAGCCGACGGGTCATGGAGAACGAGTCTGCGTCCGAAACCGCAATGACCTCATCCGGGACGGAGGCGTCGTAGTTGGCGGGCCACATGTCCTCGCCTACGCCTTCCACGAAATACGGACGGCCGGTTCCGCCTGAGTAGACAGAACCTTCCGGGTCGGCGCCAATGATCCTGACGGGGCCGCCGTCGGACGCTGCCCGGTCTGCCGAAACCTCCTTGAGGAAGCGCCCGGTGCCGGTGATGGTGCCGCCGGTTCCCGCACCGATGACCACGTGCGTCACCTTGCCGTCAGTGTCCCGCCAGATTTCAGGACCCGTTGACTCATAGTGGCTGCCCGGGGCCGCGGGGTTGGAGAACTGGTCCGGTTTGAAGGCACCGGGGATCTCCTTGACCAGGCGGTCCGAAACGCCATAGTAGCTCTGCGGGCTGTCGGGGGCGACGGCGGTAGGCGTCACCACAACTTCGGCGCCATAGGCAGCGAGTACAGCGCGCTTGTCCTCGCCCACCTTGTCCGGCACCACGAAAATGCACCTGTAGCCCTTTTGCTGGGCGACGAGCGCCAGCCCTACTCCTGTATTGCCCGACGTCGGCTCAACGATGGTTCCGCCCGGCTGGAGCCGGCCGTCCCTCTCCGCATCCTCGATCATCTTCACGGCGATCCGGTCTTTGATGGATCCACCGGGATTGATGTATTCGAGCTTCACCAAGACGGTTGCTTTGATCCCGTCGGTGACGTGGTTGAGCTTGATGAGGGGCGTATTGCCGATGAGGTCCAACACGGACTGCGCGTACTTCATAGGTACAAAGCTACCGCCTGACCGCTGACAGTTTTCTCCCCGGCTTTCTCCCCGGCTTTCTCCCCGGCGGTGACGTCACAGTCCTCGAGCTAGCTGCCCGCGCTTTCGTCCGACTGCCAAACGCCCAGGATATTGCCCTCGGTGTCCTTGAAGTAGGCGTAGTAGCCCATGCCGGGAATGGTTTCCTTGCCTTGGACCACCGAACCTCCGGACGTTTCCACCTGGCCAAGGGCAGCATCGACGTCGTCCACGTCAATGGTGAGGATTGGCGTCTTGAGGTTATCCGTGCGTGGGAACAGCGCACCGTTGATGGCGCCCGGCTGGGTGGGCATGCCCGTCTTTTCATCAGAAGGCGTGGTCATCGCGATCGTGTACTCCATGCCTTGCATCGGGCTGAGGTTCCAGCCGAAAGCACTCTGGTAGAAGGTGTTTGCCCGCTCCGTGTTCTCCGTGGGAATCTCGAAATGCACTATTCCGGCCATGACTCGCACTCCTGTTTTAGAGGGTTGAGGCACGGCCCTCCCGCGCCACATTCGGGAGTCTAGCCCTGTAGGGCCATCACTGTAAGAGGTCCCCTTGGTGGAATGTCGGCCAAGCGTGGGACGATGAAAACATGACCATCGCAGAGGCCCCGTCACGTGTTGCTGCGGCAGCAGATGCGGCCGTCCGGTGGCATCCGGGCAGCCCATTCCGCTTGGACCAGACCCTCTTCCCGCTGATGCGCGGAGCTGCGGATCCCTCCTTTGCCAAAGACTCCGCCGGCTTTTGGATGGCCTTCACAACACCCTCCGGGCCCGTGACGCTCCGGCTCTCCTCCGCTGGCGTTGCCGCCGATGCTTTCGTCGATGCGCAGGCATGGGGCCCCGGTGCGGCTGACGCCGTCGCCGGCGTTCCCGGGTTGCTGGGCGCGGGAGATGATTGGTCGGCCTTTGACGCTCCGGACTTCCACGCCACCCTCCCCCGAATCGTCAGGGAAGCACGACGCCGGAACCTGGCAGTGCGGTTACCCTCCACCGGCCGGATGGTTGACTCACTTGTGCCCACCATCTTGGAGCAAAAGGTCACCGCCCTCGAGGCGAGGCGGGCTTACCGGTACTTGATGTACCGCTACGGAAAACCCGCTCCGGGCCCAAGGACGCCCATGGGACTCCTGGTACCGCCCACCGCCAGCGACTGGTTGGCCGTTCCGTCCTGGGAATGGCACAAAGCCGGAGTTGGACCACAGCGTTCGGCCACCGTCATGCGGGCGCTGCGGAGCGCCGTCGCGCTTGAACGGCTCACTGCCCTGGACTCGACCCAAGCCGGCGAAAAACTGCAGACCATTCCCGGCATCGGGATCTGGACGGCCGCGGAGGTGGTGCAGCGGACACATGGATGCCCTGACTCGATCTCTGTGGGCGACTACCACCTGGCGGCCTATGTGGGCTACGCATTGACCGGCCGGAAGACCGATGACCCCGGCATGCTCCAGTTGCTGGAGCCTTGGCGCGGGCAACGGCAGCGGCTGGTGCGGATGCTGTACCTGAGCGGTTTCCGCAAGCCCACGTTCGGACCAAGGATGACGGTCCAGGATCACCGCGGCCACTAGGACACAGGTCTACAGGTCTACAGGTCTACAGGTCTACAGGTCTACAGGTGCAAGCGGGCCACGGCTTCCTCGCGCATGTCCACTTTCCGCACCTTGCCTGAGACCGTCATGGGGAAGCTCTCGCGGACATCCACGTACTTGGGAATCTTGTAGCGGGCCAACTTGCCCTGGCAGTATTCCGCAACATCCTCGGCAGTGATGCTGGGTGCGCCGGGTTTCAGGATGATGCAGGCCATGAGCTCCTCGCCGTACTTCTCGTCCGGGACGCCGATCACCTGGACGTCCTGGACGGAGGGATGCAGATACAGGAATTCCTCAATTTCGCGCGGGTAGATATTTTCACCGCCACGGATCACCATGTCCTTGATGCGCCCTTCGATAACGACGTACCCGTCCTCGTCCATCCGTGCGAGGTCCCCTGTGTGCATCCAGCCTTCGCCGTCAATCGCTTCGGCGGTCTTGTCCGGCTGACCCCAATACCCCTGCATCACCGCATATCCGCGCGTGCACAGTTCCCCGATAACGCCGCGCTCCACGCCTTCCCCCGAGCCCGGATCAACAATACGGCTCTCCAAATGCGGCATGGTCCGGCCCACGGTGCTGGTGCGTTGTTCCAACGTGTCGCCGTCGCGGGTCATGGTGGACACCGGCGAGGTTTCGGTCATCCCATAGCAAATGGCCACATCCACCATGTGCATCTCATCGATCACCCGGCGCATGACCTCGATGGGGCACAAGGAGCCGGCCATGACGCCGGTCCGCAACGTTGAGAGGTCATAGGAGTCGAAGTCCGGCAAGGCGAGCTCGGCGATGAACATCGTGGGCACGCCGTAGAGGGACGTTCCGCCGAAGTCCTGCACCGCTTCCAATGCCGCGGAGGGGCTGAATCCGCGGCTGGGAATAATCGTTGCCGCTCCAAAGCTCAGTGCGTTCAGGTTTCCGATCACCATGCCAAAGCAGTGGTAGAACGGCACAGGTATCACCACACGGTCGTGCTCGGTGTAGCGCAGCAGCCGCCCGATCGAATGCCCGTTGTTGAGGATATTGTGGTGCGTCAGGGTGGCTCCCTTGGGGAACCCCGTGGTGCCGGAGGTGTATTGCAGGTTGATGGGATCGTGCGGATCGAGTTGCGCCATGCGCTCGCCTACCGCCGAGAGCCCGACGCCGTCTGCTCGGGTCAGGAGCTCGCCGTAGGTCAGTTCGTGGCCGGCTTCCGGCACGCCTTGGACCAGTCCGAGCTCCGGTGCGCCGGGGAGGAAGACCAGCTCGCGCAACTCCGGGCAGGTCCCGGCGACTTCCCTGGCCATGCCCACGTACTCGTTGTTTTTGTCCGATGGAGCGGTCACCAACATCCGCATCCCGTTTTGCTTCACCACAAACTCCAGTTCGTGGCTCCTGTACGCGGGATTGACGTTGACCAGGATCGCGCCGATCTTGGCAGTGGCGTACTGCAGGATGGTCCATTCGGCGCAGTTGGGACTCCAAATGCCGACGCGTTCGCCCTTGCCCACCCCCAGGGCCAGTAACGCTCGGGCGAGGCGATCGACGTCGTCGTTCAGTTTTTGGTAACTCCAGCGGCGGGCGTCCCCTCCCGGCGATGCCGCTGCTTCGATCAGCGCGTCCCTTAGCGGAAACTGGGCGGCAATCCGCTCTAAATTGGCGCCAATGGTTTCATCGAGCAGCGGGACGTCAGTGTCTCCGGCGGTATAGGACAACATGACGAAACGCTACCAAGCCGGGGCCCGCAACAGAACAGGCGGCAAGACATCACGGCCGTGTCGCGCAGGTAGGGTGGATGCCATGAGTTCACCCATTGACCTGCAGGCCACGTTCATTCCCAACGACGGCGAGTTCTTCCGCGTGAAGCTTGCCCTTGAAATCGCGATCGACGAGGTCGTCAACGAGCCCGGCTGCATCCGCTACGAACTGACCGAGGCCACTGAAGAGAAGCTGGTGCTCACTGAGCGCTGGGAATCCGAGGAACTCCTCGACAAGCACTCCAAGGGCATCGCCGTCCAAGACCTGAATGAATCGCTCAGCGCCCTCTTGGCCGAACCGGTTCAGCTGGTCCGTCTCTAGTACCTAGGTTCCGCAATACCGGGACTCGCTAGCTTTCCTGGGATTCAGCGCGGCTCTTGGCAATGTGGGCGTGGACCTCGTCCATGTCCAAGCCTTTGACGGCTTCGATGACTTGCTCCAATTGCTGGCCGTTAAGGGCGCCGGGCTGGGAGAAGACCAGCACCTTGTCACGGAATGCCATGAGGGTGGGAATGGATGTGATCCCCGCTTCCGCTGCAAGCTGTTGCTCAGCTTCGGTATCCACCTTGGCGAAGACGACGTCGGCGTGCTTCTCCGACGCCGCGCCGTACGTGGGCGCAAACTGACGGCAGGGGCCGCACCAGGCAGCCCAAAAATCCACCAGGACAATGTCATTGCCCTCGATGGTCGATGCGAACTGTTCTCCGGTGATGTCAACTGTGGCCATGGTTCAACGGTACGCGCCCGTCTTGCCGATGTCCCACGCGGGAGCCCGTTGTTCGCTTCCCGCGTCACGCGGAATAAAAGTGCTGCACACCCGATTTCCGCTGACCCTTGCCGCTGATTGAACAAGTGTTTAGTATATAAAACATGCGTTCAACGGTGGAAGATCTGACGACGAGGGCCCGCATCCGGGATGCTGCGATCGCCCTCTTCGGCCGCGATGGTTTCTCCCGCGCCACGGTACGCGCAGTGGCCGCTGACGCAGGTGTCAGCCCCGGATTGGTGATCCACCACTTCGGCAGCAAAGAAGGACTCCGGCAAGCGTGCGACCAGCACGTCCTTGCCCAAACCGCCAGCCAAGGCAAGGAAAAAGCGGACCCGTCCTCAACAAGGCACCTCATCCAGGACTACCTGAACCATCCGGGTCAATATGCGGACGAGATCGCCTATATCCGCCGCTCGCTCGGCGATGAGTCCGACGCCGGAGACGCTTTCTTCGACGCCGTCGTGGACCAAACCCAAGGGATCATTGAGGCCGGCATCGAGGCCGGCACCATTCGGGACTTCGAAGATGTCCGGTCTACAGCGGTGATCATTGCCTCCAACAGCCTCGCGATGCTGGTCCTGGGGCGGCACCTCTCCCGGGCGCTGGGCACCGACTCCGGCCCAGGCACTGAGGCCAGCGAAACCGGGGGCATCAGCCCGGACCTGCTGCGACAACTGACCCTCCCGGCCTTGGATATTTACACCCACGGCTTTTACGCAGATGCGCGTTTCCTGGACGCGGCCCGGGATGCCCTGCAACACAACAACGCAACCACCCAAGGAAGGGAGCATGCCCCGTGACCCAGGCAATCGTCGTCGAAGGGTTACGCAAGAGGTTCGGACGCCGGGAGGTGTTGCACGGGCTGGATTTCGCCGTGGAACCCGGAACGGTGTTCGGAGTCATCGGCCCCAACGGCGCGGGTAAGACCACCACCATGCGCTGCCTCCTGGACATCATCCGGCCCAGCGCGGGAACTATTTCCGTCCTCGGGCAGGATCCGCAACAGGGCGGGATAGCGTTGCGCCGCAGAATCGGATACCTTCCCGGTGAACTGCACCTGGAGAACAGGACCACGGGGCGCCGCATGGTAGAACACTTCGCGGCTATCAGCGGTCCTGTGGATCCCCGGTACGTCGAGGAACTCGCCGAGCGCCTTGGCCTGGACCTGGACCGCCAGACCCGGAAACTGTCCAAGGGCAACAAACAGAAGCTTGGCCTCCTGCAGGCATTCATGCACCGCCCCGAGCTGTTGATCCTCGATGAGCCCACCAGCGGCCTGGATCCGCTGGTCCAGCAACAATTCCACGCCATGATCGGCGAGGCCATGGACCGCGGGGCCACCGTCTTCCTCAGCTCGCATGTGCTCAGTGAAGTGCAGTTGACTGCCGACGCCGTAGCGATACTGCGCGACGGCGAAATCGTCACCATCTCCACTGTCGAAGCCCTCAGGACTGCAGCGGTGCGGCAGGTCAAGTTCACTGCCGCCGGAACAGATGCGCACGACGTCGGCACGCTGCTGGCCCGGGTGCCGGGCGTGGACAATGTGGTGCTGCGGGAATCGCCACCGAGCGGTCACACCGGCAAATCGGTGGAGGCGAGAGCCACACTGTCAGGGCAGGTTCAAGGACTCGTCCAAGCATTGGCCCACCTCAATCTCAGCGAACTGGTCCTGGAAGAACCGGACCTCGAGGAAGCCGTGTTGACCCTCTACGCAAAGGGCTCTCCGAGCCGTGAGAATACCCCGAGGCCGTCCAGCGTGCGGGAAGGAGCCCACCATGCCTAGTTACTTGCCTCTGTTTACCAAAGCGCTGACCGATTCCTGGCGCTCCACCCTCGGCTGGGCCCTGGGCCTCACAGCGGCCTGCATGCTGTATCTGCCCATCTTCCCCTCCATTGGCGGCAGCTCCCAGATGCAGGACCTCATCAATGCCCTGCCCGCAGGAATGACCAAGGCGCTGAATTATGACCAGATCGCCACCGGGCCCGGCTACACACAAGCCACCCTCTTCGGGCTCATCGGCTTCCTGCTCATGTCCATGGCCTCCGTCAGCTGGGGCGCAGGTGCAGTGGGCGGGGACGAAGAGTCGGGGCTGTTGGAGTTGACCCTCGCGCACAGCGTGACCCGGATCCAGGTGGTCTGGGAACGTGCGTTGGCCCTGCTGGTCCGCGTCGCGGTTCTCTCCGCCGTAGTCTTCCTCTTAGTGCTGGGACTGAACGGCCCCTCGCAACTGAAGATCGACGTCGGCCATCTTTTCGGCGCGACGGTGCTGTTCGCCTCCTTGGCGTTACTCAGCGGTACGGCGGCGCTGTCCTTTGGCGCGCTGACCGGGCGCAAGGTTTATGGCATCGCAGCCGGCGCGGCCGTCGCGGTTATCGGGTATGTCTTCAATGCGGTGGGGCGGCAGAGCCCCGATGTCGGATGGCTCCTCAATCTATCGCCCTATCACTGGGCATACGGCAACTCGCCGGTGGCGAACGGGGCTGATTGGGGAGCCGCGACCGGACTGCTGGGGATCTCCGCTGCCCTCATCGTTATTGCCGCTCTGGCGCTGAAACGACGGGATGTGGGCGTCTAGCTCCAGTCATGAGGCGCGGAGCGACGCGCCCCGGGGAGGGCGTTGTTTCCGCGCCACTCGTGAATCCATGCGGGAAGTTCCAGATCCGCGGGAGGCGCCCCGAACTCCTGGATGATCTCTTCTTGGGTGACCGGTTTACCCTTGCTGACCAAACGCGTGGCAATGTGCGCACGCGCGTAAATCTCCCCCTCCACCACCATGCGCTGCTCAAAGTAGATCGCTTTGGTGTCCAGCCCGATAATCCGGGTTTCGATGCTGTACTTCTGCCATAGCTGCAGGGACTTCCGGAACGCGATGGTTTCACCGGCGGCCACAGGAGTCCAGCCGCGCCTGCGCATACGCCGCCAGATGCCGCTGCGCACCATGAGATCGAAGCGCCCCAGGTCCATGAGGGAGAAATACATGCCGTTATTGACGTGCATGGCGATGTCGATGTCCGTGGGGAGGACCCTCAACTCCAACGACGACGGTTCCCACACGCCCAGCGCGGACCGTTTGCTGGAAGTGAACAACAACATGAGGGTGCGAAGAAGCAGGTGCATGCAGTCATGTTACCGGTCGGTAACTTGATCCGGAACTTTCTTCGTTTACCCCCGGTTCATAAATTCCGTGCAGAATGTCTGGAACTCGTATTAATCCTGGGACATACGCCGGCATTCAAGGAGGACCTTTGAGCACGCTTCAGACCGAGAGAGGCCACGCGGAAGTGTGGCCCGAACTCGCCCGACACCAGGACATCGTGCTCTGCGACGCGCGTGGCAACCGCATCGAGGGCACCATCGACGGCATGACAGAGGACCGAAGCACCCTCTGGATCCAACTCAAAGGTGGGCTGGGGCGCCAGCTGGTACACCACTTGGACGGATATTGGCTGGAGCTTCCCGTCGCCTGACAGGGTTGGGCTGGCTGACAGGGTTGGACCGGGTGACAGGGTTGAACCGGGCAAGGGGTTGAACCGGGCAAGGGGTCACGCTTCAAAGAGCAGTGACTAAAATTCCCCTATGACCCAAGCGCGATACCGGGCCCTCGTCGAATGGCCCCTGATGGCCACAGCCCTGATCTTCCTCACGGCTTATGCGTGGCAAGTCATCGGCCGGGTGGAAGGGCCCGCCGGCACGCCGTTCGAGATTGTGCTGTGGATTACATGGGGCATTTTTGCCTTGGACTACTTCATCAACCTCTGGCTTGCCGAGGACCGTTGGCGGTGGTTCATCCGGAACCTGCACGAACTCCTGATTGTGGTGCTCCCCTTCTTTCGTCCACTCCGGCTGCTCCGGTTGGTCACCCTGCTCTCAGTCCTGCAGCGCACAGTCGGCGAGTCGCTAAGGGGACGCGTCGCAACATACGTCGCAGGGTCGGCTTCCATGCTGGTCCTCATTGGCGCATTAGGGGTGCTTGATGTGGAGCAAAATGCTCCAGGCGCAAAGATCCTCAACTTTGGGGATGCCGCCTGGTGGGCCATCACCACCATCACTACCGTCGGCTACGGAGACCTCTATCCGGTAACGCCCATCGGCCGGATAGTCGCTGCCGCCCTCATGATGAGCGGCATCGCCGTCCTGGGTATCGTCACCGCAGCCATTGCTTCCTGGCTCGTTCAGCGGATCGAGGAGAACGCCGAGGGTGTTGCAGCGGCGGCGGAAGAAAAGCTGGTTGCCGCCGAAGAACCTGTCCGGGCTGAACTGGCGGACCTGATCATCGAGATCGCCGCCCTGCGCAAGGAAATCGCCGAGCTCCGAAAAGCCCAAGGCTAACGCGACGATAATCCGGAATTCGACGCAGCACAAAAAATCCCCGGAACCAGTGGTTCCGGGGATTTTTCTTGGGTGGCAGATGAGGTGTGTAGTTTCACGACATAGTTCACACGTGAGTCGGGACATCGTTCTCAGGTG
>NZ_JARVTA010000023.1:0-187416 GCF_030208915.1 Arthrobacter sp. efr-133-TYG-104 | reverse complement strand
CTGCGCGGCACCGGTGACAAGCGCAACCGTGTTTTCCAATCGATAAACCATGTGAAAAGTGTCACGTTGTTGTCGTTGCCAGACCACTATGCTCGAGCATAAAGCCCGCCTTTGGGATTGGATCCCAACACTAAGCCTGTATTAACCAACAACTCAGCCATGGCTGATTGTTGTTTGCGATAATTGCCTTCGTCGGCGCCGGGGATGATTTTAGGACTATCAGGACTATTGGAGACTCCCGCACGACTTCAAGAGCAAAGCGAAAGAGCCCACAAAAGAACTCAATTCAATCCGAAAATCGCACCTGGTGCCTTATGGACAGGAAAACGCCAACCATGAAGTCTCGAGCAGCCTTACTTGAACGCAAGCACAAAGCGTCGTCCGCGCCTCGTGTCGCAAGGCAATCCGTCCCCGCAGTCAATGCCCAACCAATGGGGCCAGACTGCGGGGACGAATACACCGGGCTCAAAACCTCAACGACTGCATGATCACGTGATACCGCGCTGGGTCAACTCAGCGAGGCGCTATTTACGAGGTTTGTTGTGTGGTCATCATGATCCTTGCAGCCAGATGTTCTGCCATCCGGAGCCGCCGTTAATGGGTATGCCGGTGATGTTTTCGCTGATGCCGCCAACGCGGGAGGTCATGCCCGCCGCCCCGGGAAACCCTTGGTCGGCCGCGTCAGACTAAATGACACCCCAGCCTGACGTCAAGCACCTACCCAAAAAGCGTCAGACTAGCGCTGGATTCTGCTGTTTCTGACACACGATCAAGCATCTCTTAGAGCATAACCTGACACTTCCACCCTCCCACGAGGGGCACGTCGGCACGGAAAATCAAAATGAAAATGGCCGGCCGATAGATGATGGCGAGCGGGGTGCGGTTGCCTTGTTGACTAACTTTCCTGGGGCACACGACGGCGGCAGCGGCACCATGGGCAGGCGGCCGCGCGCCCGCGTGATGGCCCCCGTCAAGAGAGGGACTGGGGGAGGTGGAGAGGCTTTCCGTGAATGCAACAGAAGAGAACCTGAGATAGTCAGCCCACTGCAAGACCAACCACCCAGCTTGTCCCGGCTTCTGCCGAACGATTCGAGTATGACTAACTCGTCTCAAGCGATACCGGGGAATACGTCAAGATTGGCTCAAGACGCTCACCGACGGCACTCGACATGAAGGTGCTGGGCCCCGGACCAATCCCGCAATGCTCCACACGGAAACCTACGTGAACGATTCGCCCAACAACGTTGGGGATCGCCGTCGTCGTATTTCTGTCCGGTATTCTTCCAATTGAGTGAAAAACTAAACATTGGGGGAAAATGTGACTGAACCAGGACACGAGAAAATTGGGGGTTTCGGCCCTGGGGGTCGAGGATCTGACCAAACTTACACCGGGACTGTCGGGCTTGGGAACGCGCCCGTTGCTACGGAAGATCCGGTGCCCGGACCAGCGAAATCACAACGTTTTGATGCAAGCTCGCTGATTCCTTCCGCTTTGCTGGGTGTCATCGCGTATGTGACCCTCTACGTAGTGGCGTGCGCCTTTTTGGTATTAGCCATAGTAGGGCTCGCCATCAGCCAGGGTGGCAACACCAACGTGCCAGCCAGTTCGATGCTCCCGCAAGGTTCGACGCCGTCGCCGTGGTCCATCATGGTGCAGCTTGCTGCTCAGCTGGTAGTGATGAGCCAGCTTGGCGCACTTGGCACAACAATCGATGTGACCGTCCCATTTCTTGGGAATGTGCACGGCACCGCTGGCCTATTTGCCACGCCCCTGTTGCTGACGGCGTTGTCAATTGCGGTTCTGTTTGTCGGCGGAAGGTTTGTGGCAAAGCGGAAGCCCGCTCCGACGACGGCGGGAATGTGGCTGGAGTCAGCAGCCACAGGCTTGGTCTTCACGTTGTTGGTCAACGTTATTGGAGCCATCACCGGCATTTCATTTCCCATTCCGCAGCTGAAGGTTGCGCCGCTGGTCGCAGTGACCATTGGATCCGTCCTAGCCGCCTTCGTAGTCGGAACGTTCGCGAGCTTGGCTGGGCGAACTTGGCATCAGGGACGGCCCAGCGGAGTGCGCGCGATCATCCGCGATGCCGGGGCAGCAATAGGCGTGCATTTTGGTGTCTTTCTCGTGGTCGCCGTGCCGGTTGCGGTCACGGCTATGGGGATTAAATTTGGCTGGCAAGCAACGTTCTCGGCGCCACTCTGGGCACTGACGGCGGGCTTCTTCCTACTCGGGCTCGGCCATCTGAGCCCCATCATTCGTACCTGGAATTTCAGCACGTCCGCCTCATCGTCCGTGAACAGTTCAGGATCTGAAACCGGCTTTGGCCCTGGAACCGGGTTGACCCAGTTCGACATCCCCGGGTGGGCCGGTTGGCTTCTGTTGCTTCTGGCACTCGTTGCACTAGTGGCGACCTCGATATTTTGGTATCTCCGGCGCGGCCCGGCCGACACCAAAAAAGTAACGGACTGGGTCGTCCTTCCCGGCGCATTCCTGGCGGCAGGGACGCTCCTTACCTGGCTCAGCTCACTTACCGGCTCCTTTGAGGCCGGAACGTTGGTGACGGGCACCGGCAGCGTGGCCCTGGCTGGGTGGACGGCTTTTGTCATGTTGCTGTGGGGCGCTGCAACCGAGGCCTCAGCACGTTTTCTGGCACCCATCCTCAGCAATTACATCCCGGCCCGCGCAGCTGAGAGGCTCAGGACCCGTCGCCCGGTTCAGGATGATCCGAACCCCCAGCAAAGCCAGCCCGGCCACCCGGGCACGGCCAGCTACGCTGACCCTTACGCTCAAAACAGCCACACGACGGCGGTCGCTCCCCGGGAGCGGATATCTCCCGGCGCTAAGCGCAAGCTTGGCCTGGTGCTGGGTGGAATCGGCTTGGTAGTTGTCTTGCTGGTCGCCGGGGCCATCACCGTCAACGTGATCAAGGACGGCAACGGCCCCGACAAACCCGTGAAGGACTATCTGCAGGCCCTTCAGAACGGCGAGGCATCCAAGGCGATTGCCTTGTCGGATCCCAACGTGGCGAACGATCAAAGAGCGCTGCTGACCGACGAGGTGTACTCCAAAGCCGGCAAGCGCATCGACGGTTTCGACATCGTGTCCACCCAAACCTCCGGGGACGGAGCCAAGGTGGTAGCGGAACTGCGTCAGGATGGCCGGAAGCAGCAGACTACCTACACACTGCGCAAGTCGAATCCGGAGCTCCTCGATGATCACTGGAAGATGGACGCGGCCCCGATCGGGCAGTTGACCATCTCCGCGGACAGCATGGTGCAGACTGTGTTGGTCAACGGCCATGAGCTCAACCTCGGATTAGGTGGCGGCACTTCCTCTTCCACGGGCGTACACCTTCCAGCCTTGCCTGGAGAGTACACGGTGCAATTGCCTGCCTCCGAGAAGTACTTGACGGCGGCTAAGTCCACGGCTCTGGTAACTGTGGTGGAAGGAGCCCAAGCCCCGCCGGGGGTACAGCTGAAGGTTGAGGCCAGCGATGCATTGAAAACGGAGGCTTTGGCGCAGGTCAACGCGCACATTACGGAGTGCCTCAAGTCCACGGACGCAGAGCCGGCCAATTGTCCGTTCAGCATCTACGCCTCGAGTTATGCGCGGAACTTCCACTGGTCACTGACCACCAAGCCGACCTTAAGCCTTACCAAGAACCTGTTCGACGCGTCGGGTTGGAGCATCCAGACAGACAATGCCGGCAAGGCGACGGTCAGCTACGAGAAAGACAGCTCCTATGGTTTCGGTGCACCCGATTGGAAGCCGGCAACAGAGACCAGTTCTTTCTACGTGAACGCGAGCGTGACGATAAAGGACGGTAAGGTCCAAACGACGTTCAGCAAGTACTAAACGCTCGACGGCGGTTCGGCGAACCTCCCATCTATACCCTCCCGGGGTACTTGCATCATACCCCCGGAGGGTATAGTTTTGTCTCTATGAACACGCCGGACCTGCAACTGGACCATCTGCTCGCACCCGTGGTTGAAGCGGATCTGGAGCATGCTGCCCATCATGGTTACACCAGCAACAAAGAGGCGTACCTAAAGCGCCTGAAGCGCATTGAAGGCCAGGTGCGCGGGATTGCGCGGATGGTCGAAGAAGACAAGTACTGCATCGACATCCTGACGCAGGTCGCCGCGGCCACCAAGGCCCTTCACGCGGTTAGCCTGGGTTTGGTGGAGGAGCACATCGGGCACTGCGTTGTCGGTGCCGCCTCCGAGGCAGACCCGGAGGCGCGGGCCGACCAGATCGAAGCCAAAGTAAAAGAAGCCACGGGCGCAATTGGGCGCCTGCTGCGGTAGTCCCCTGCTCGACGAGCCTTCCCAGACCCCACCAAGCCTTCCCAGCCCAGGAGTACACCATGAGCCAGCACATCCAAACCAACGTCAACGTTTCCGGCATGACCTGCGGCCACTGCGTATCGAGTGTCAGCGAAGAACTCGAAGCCCTCAACGGCGTCGAGGAAGTGGCCGTCGACCTCAACCCCGGCGGCCTGTCCACTGTGACTATCACGTCAACAAAACCGCTGATGCCTGAAGAAATCGGTGAGGCCGTGGCAGAAGCAGGCTATCTGGTAGTTGCCAACCAGGCTTAGGAGCTTTTGTGGGTGAGCGCGAACCGGGCAGCCTTGCGGCAACCCGAGTTATCGAGTTGGACATTGAAGGCATGACCTGCGCCTCGTGCGTCAACCGAGTCGAGCGGAAATTGCGAAAGCTCGACGGCGTAGAGGCCACGGTCAACCTGCCCCTGGAGTCCGCTCACGTCACCGTCCCCGATACCGTGTCGGACCAGCAAGTTGTTGATACCGTCAACGCCACTGGTTACAAGGCAACCCTCCGCCAGCACCAACCGCCAGTCACTCATGAAGGCAACTCAGCGATTCATACGGACCATGCCAACCACATGGACCATGGGCCGGCAGCGTCAAGTCTCCGTCCGCGGTTGATTGCCGCAGCAATCCTGACCGTTCCCGTATTTCTCGTCTCGATGATACCGGCGTTTCATTTTGCCAACTGGGGCTGGGTGGTCGCTGCACTGTCGCTGCCGGTGGTGAGTTGGGCGGCGTGGCCCTTCCATAGGGCTGCGGCCGTTAACGCACGCCATCTCGCATCCACCATGGACACCCTGGTTTCCCTCGGCGTCATCGCCGCCTACGCGTATTCCGCGTGGCAACTTTTCGCTGACCCGACTATGACGGCACAACCATCCGCCGGAACTATGACTACGGGAGAGCTCTATTTTGAGGTGGCGAGTGTTGTCACCACGTTCCTTCTCCTTGGCCGCTACCTCGAGGCGAGCGCTAAGGCGAAAGCGGGCGATGCCCTGAAGGCCCTGCTGAATCTCGGGGCAAAGGATGCCACGCTTCTCCTCAATGGCGTAGAAGGGAAAATCCCCGCAGGTGAGCTCATGGTGGGTGACGTTTTCGTTGTACGGCCGGGCGAAAAGATCGCGACCGATGGGATCGTCACGGACGGCTTGTCCGCCGTCGACTCTTCCTTGGTAACCGGCGAATCGGTCCCCGTGGAGGTTGCACCCGGCAGTTCGGTGACGGGAGCGACGATCAACGCATCGGGTCGCCTCCTGGTGCGTGCCACGCGTGTCGGCGCTGATACTACGCTTGCCCACATGGGTCGGCTGGTCAGCCAAGCGCAGACCGGTAAGGCGCCGATTGCCCGCCTCGCAGACCGCATCAGCTCGGTCTTCGTGCCTATTGTGCTGGGCATTGCAATCGTCACGTTCGTACTGTGGCTGGTGTTCTCCGGAGACCTCAACGCCGCTTTCACCGCCGCCGTAGCCGTTCTCGTGATCGCCTGCCCGTGCGCCCTCGGTCTGGCCACTCCCGTTGGCCTGCTGACCGGGACCGGGCGAGGTGCGCAGTTGGGCATCCTGATCAAGGGCCCGCAGGTACTTGAGGATACTCGTCACGTGGACACGATTCTCTTGGATAAAACGGGTACGGTGACCACCGGAAGGCTCGCCGTAAGCCACACGCTGACCCTGAACGGCCACTCACCCGAGTCGGTTTTGATGCTCGCCGGAGCAGTGGAATCGGCGTCAGAGCACCCGATTGCCCACGCAATTGCCGCATCGGCGAAAGAGCAAATGCCCGACGCCGGCCCGCTTCCAGGCATTGAAGCGTTCGCCTCGGCGCCGGGCGGTGGAGTGCGCGGCGTCGTGTCGCTTCCTACAGGCACCCGGACAGTGGTGGTGGGACGTTCAGGCTGGCTCGAAGAGAATGGCATCGTGCTCACCCCTGAGCAACGCGAAGACCTGCAGAACCGGGAAGCCGTCGGGGCTACCGCCATTTGGGTGGCAGTCGACGGTTACCCGGCGGGAATCCTCAGCTTGAGTGACTCCGTCAAACCCGGCTCTGCGGATGCCATCCGACGCCTTAAGGACCTGCGCATCCGCCCCCTACTCCTCACCGGTGACAACGCCGCCGTTGCTGCCCGCGTGGCCGGCGAAGTAGGGATCCTGCCGGAGGATGTCTTTGCCGGCGTGCTCCCCGAAGGCAAGGTCGAGGCCGTCCGTAAGCTGCAGGCATCCGGGGCGATCGTCGCCATGGCTGGCGACGGCGTCAACGATGCCGCCGCCCTGGCGCAGTCAGACCTGGGCATCGCGATGGGATCGGGCACGGACGTGGCCATTGAGGCGTCCGATTTGACCATCATGGGCAACGATCTAGGTCAGCTTGTGCAGGCCATTGAGCTCTCGCGAAGAACCCTCTCCACCATCAAGACGAACCTCTTTTGGGCTTTTTTCTATAACGCAATCGGGATCCCTGTGGCGGCACTCGGATTGCTGAATCCCATGATCGCGGGCGGCGCCATGGCAGCGAGTTCGGTGCTCGTCGTCGCGAATTCGCTTCGGCTGCGCGCGTTCGGGAAGTAGGGCACCAACCGGCAGGCGAACCAGTCAGGAGCCTTAGGCCGTCCCGAATCGGATGGCTGCCCTTGCCCTGGCCTTTGCTGCTTCTTCTTCGCGGTTCTTTGCAGGCGCATGGGTCACCAACGAGTCCAGCAGATGCTGGGTGATATGCGCGATCTCGTGCACGGCCTCCGCAAATGCCTCCTCGTTGTCTTTCGAGGGCTTGGTGGTCCCGCTGATTTTTCGCACATATTGCAGTGCAGCAGCCTCCACCTCTGTCGACGTCGCTCGAGGTTCAAAATTGTGGAGGGTTCGAATATTCCGGCACATAGTCCAATGCTAACTATGGGCAGCGCCGTATGGGAGGACCGGCCAGGCGTTAAAGGAGGCTTCCCATGGCGGGTTGGAACAGGTTTGGATCCCGAGTGGCGGGACGGCACCCAAAGCTGTCGGTGCCGTGGCTACTCGGGGCCTCGCCTCTACTCGGTGCCGCGGCGCGGGCCGTTGCCCGACGGAACGGGTTCGACGTCGTTTGCATGGCTCAGCGCGCGTGCGGCGAGCGCGTCGGCGGCATCACGGGCAGGCCGCCTGTCGCCGCGCAATTCATCCAGGCGAACCAAGACCACTCCGCCAAGGATGAACAGGCCGCCGAGCAGTTGGATCGGCCCCGGCAACTCGCCGAGCAGCAGCCATGCCCAGATAACGGCGAACAGCACCTCGGTCAGCGAGACAAAAGATGCGACCTTCGAGCCCAGGCTGCGGGCTGCCATGATTCCGGAAACATAGGCGAGCACAGTCGCCAGGACGACAAGCCCTCCCACGGAAACCCACCACGGCGTCGTCCATGGTCCGAGCGTGGTGTTTGTGACGCTGAAGGTCATGGGCAGGAGTCCCACCAAGCCGAACAGCCAAATGACGACGGCGCCCACCATCAAGCCGGCTGAGGCGAGGACAAGTGGCGGAAGAGTGTCGTTTTCCTTAGCGGTAATGAAGAAATAGATCACCAGGCACACTGCGGCTGCCATGCCCCACAGAACGCCGACGAAGTCGACCTTCTCGGACCCGGCAAGGTCCAAGACCAGAACCAGGCCTCCGAGTGAGAACAGCGCCCCAGCCGCCGTCAACACCCGGGGACGGCGTCGGCTCGCAATCCAGAGCCACAGCACGATCATGACCGGAGCAAGGTATTCCAGCAGCAGTGCTACGCCTACTGACAGCCGGGAGACTGCATTGAAGTAAAAGAGCTGGCACCCGGCGACGCCGATCAGTCCGAACAGCAGGATGGTGAGCCAGTTGTCCTTGACTTGGTGCCAACGTCCGCGAAGGACCACGACGGCGGGAATGGCCAGGATGAGCGCAGCGCCAGTCAGGCGCACGGCAACGGCGGCGCCCGGTGACCATCCGGTTTCCAGCATTGACTTTGCAAATGACCCGGATGTTCCGAAAACCGCGGAAGAGAACAAAGCGATTCCCAGGCCCGATGCCAGGAAACCCCGTGCACCAGCCTTCGTCGTCGTAGCTGACACAGCAGCCTCCTGTCAGGAGTAAAGTTGGCTTATGGTCATGACAGTACCCTTGGAACTCGTAAGGAGTCAAAGTGCTTTTTGCGCCTGACACCGAGGTAGCCCTCCGCAGCATCGTTCACCTCATTAACACCGCTGCCAATGGTGGGGATTCGCTGACCACAGTCGAGGACTTAGAGGCATTCCTGGACGCCGAACAGTTCACAGGTTCCCGAATCAAGTCCACTGCGGAACTGCGATCGGTCCGGCGCCTGCGCAGTGAACTCGCGGCGCTATGGAGCGGTGACCCGGACACTGCCGCGAAATCCGTCAACAAGCTCCTGGCAGATGCCCGCGCACTTCCCCAGCTGGTCAAACACGACCACTGGGACTGGCACCTCCACGCGACCACGCCCGAAGCTCCGTTGGCGGACAGAATGGGCACCGAAGCCGCGATGGCCATCATTGACGTCATCCGCAGTGGTGAGATGGCCCGAATGCGCGTATGTGCCGCAGATGATTGCGACGCGGTGGTGCTGGACCTCAGCCGGAACCGCTCAAAGCTCTACTGCGACACCGGCAACTGCGCCAACCGGGCCCATGTGGCAGCGTACCGGGCTCGGAAGGCCGCTGGCGGCGAGTAAGCAGTCGCAGTCTGGACAACCCAAGTCGTCCTGATGCTAAGTAGTTCCTCTGCGTCTGCGGTTCATGATGACAGCAGCAAAATAGAAGGCAAGAAGGCCTCCGAGGAAGTAGACGGTCCAGAACGGGAATCCTACATTGGTTTGGCGTCCGGCCAAGGTCTTCTTTTCCGGTGCATCTTTGGGGATGTCAGCGATGCGCGTCGCGTGGATAAGGAGCCTATGCGAATTCACGCCAATCGGGGTACAGGTGATCAGGGTGATGGAATCCTCACCAGCCGTGATTTTGAGAGACGAGATGTCGTCTGGTTCGACGACTTCAATCTTGGTCACCTGGTAGTAGAAGTCGTGGTCCATGACCTCGCTGGAGAAGATGTCCCCCGTTTTGGCACTGTGGAGGGGGGTGAAGAGCTCGGCGTTGGGAATTCCTGAGTGCGATGTCAGGACAGCGTGCGTGCCTGGACCTCCCACTGGAAGGGAGGAGCCATACAGGTGGCCTATTCCCTTGGCCAGAACGTCATCGCTGGTTCCGTGGTAGATCGGCAGATCGATATTAAGCGAGGGATAGCGGAGCCTGCCGATGACGTCGTCGTTGGCCACATTCAATTGGCTCTGGTAATCCTTCATTTGTCCATCGAGGGCCGGAGCTGGAGTCTGTGAGGAGTAGGGGTCCCGCAGCTGTCCCGCGGGAATACGGGAATTGTATTGGCGCGCGCGGTCTAACGCCAGTGTTCGGGCTGAGGGGCCAAGCTGTTGAACGTCCTGCGCGTAGCCGGAAAGCTGGCTGTTGTGGGACAACGAGCTGAACCAGTCTGCCGCCTGGGGGTAAAGGACCAAGCCGAGGCCTATAGCGGCGATGACCATCATGGCGATAAACCGTCGGTCGGCGACACGGGCTTTGGCGTCTGTGGGCGGAGCAGCGTTCCCGTGGACTTTGCGTCGTCGTGGTTTACGTCGTGGGGCGGGTTCGGGACCTTCCAAGAAGTCTTCGAGGATTTGAGTCATTGGGGGGCCTCTTGTTTTGCTGGAGGGGAGCGGTATGGGGCATCCACGGTGGTGGATGCCCCATACCCTGCCTCAAGGGATGCAGGTCAACGAAAGTTGATTACTTTGCCTCGTTGCGCTTCCGGCGGCCAGTGATCATGAAGAGTCCGGCACCGGCCAGCACGAGGATCCCTCCTGCAGTCAGCACTCCGGTTCCCATGCCACCGGTGAACGGCAGCTGGAATCCAGCGTTGTGCAGGACGTTGTTGACGGTCACCGTCACCACCGATGGGTCAGCGCTGGTGACCGTGGTCTGCACCGGCTGGGCCAGAAGTTCGTAGCCCGCCGGCGCCTTGGTCTCAACCAACCAGTAGGCCTGGTAGCCGGGCTGACCCGGGTTGACTGCAGCACCGTTGGCCCAGTTGGAGTAACGCAGTCCGGAAATCACCAAGTTACCGGAGGCATCCGTGGTCCAGGAGTTAACACCAGCGACGGTGATCGCATTGGTGCCCGCCTGGGCATCAGCCTGGGTCGGGTACACCGAGAAGGTGGCGCCAGCCAGGCTCGCGGAGGTCGTGGAGTCCTGCTTGTGAAGGACAATGTCTCCCCACTTGGTAACAACAGGCGGAGTCACGACAGGACCGCCGGGCTGTCCTGGGGTGATGTTGAAGCTGGCTGCGTTCGGGTAGACCAGAGCCGTGTTCGCGATCTCGCCGACTTTGTTGACCGTGGTGTTCACCGTCACCAGGACCTTGGCGGTGGGGTTGTTTGCCAAGATGGCCCGGCCGCTGGCAGTGAAATCAACCGTGAGGGTGTTCGTTGCCGCGTTGAAGGCGATGGTGTAGTCCGTGTTCAACGTCAGAGCGGTGCCGTTGGACAGCGCTACCGTCGAGTTGGTGTAGGTCAGCTTGGGGTCAAGCTGGTCGGCTACCCGGTAGCCATCGATCGGATTGACGTTCGGGATGTCGCTGGTGATGGTCCACTGGACGTTGTCGCCGAGCTTGAGGGCGGTGGCATCTGTGACTGTCTTCGTCGCACCCGTTACTGCGTTCTTGGGGTAGACGTTGACGTTGTACATCCAGTTGTTCTCATTCAACGGGTCCGTCATGGGCAGCGTGACCAGGAACGGAGCCGACGGAGTGACGCCGGCCGGGTAGCCGGTTTCCGTGACCAGGTAGAGACCCAGCGGAAGGTTCGCCAAGGCGGCCGTACCCGTGGCATCAGTCGTGGTCGTGGCACCCGCTGCAGCCTGGGCGGCAGCCTGGGCCGGTGTCAGGGCAGCTGCTGCCGTCCATCCGGCGTTGGTGGTCAGGTCAATGTTGTTGACCTTCTGAATCGTGAATGTCACCCCGGCCATGGGCGTCAGGCCCTGGAGCTGAGCTGGTGTCAGCGCGGTTCCATTGTTGGGTAGGTTGGTCGGCGTCGCAGGCGTTTGGTACTTGTGGATGGTCAGCGAGCCGGTCTTGGATGAATCGATGTTCGCGATGTTGGTAGCTGCCTGCGCACCCCCCGCCCCAAGAGCAAGCATCCCTGCGGAGGCAATTGCGGCCAGGGACGCTATTATCCTGCGCCTCACCTTCGATGATTTCATCGTTTTCCTTTCTTGTTGTCCCCAGCGAGATGCACGGAGTTGCGCTTAGCGGTCTGGGTGTTTGGGGTGTTGTCCGCTCGCCTAACGATGATGAGTACGAGCGAAATCATGAGGAGGAGAACCCCGGTGAGGGTGACTCCGAGAAGGGCGCCACTGCCCGGGCCGCCGGCCGTGGGCAGCTTGACGGCAGCCATATCGAGGATGGTGATGGTCTGTCCGGTCGCTGTCACGGAGGTACCGGCTGTGGCCGGATCCACAGAGATGCTGCCGTTGGCCGCCACTGTGAACTTCACCGGCGTGGACAGGAGCGAGTAGCCGTTCGGAGCCTTGGTCTCAAGGAGCCAGTAGGTCCCTGGAAGCAAATTCTTGACCTCAATCATTCCGGGCGAACCGGAGACGGCGGCGTTCGTTCCGATCAGTGAAGTGCCCATTTGTCCTGAGGCATCGTTGTGGATCTCAAAGGTCGAGCCGCTCAGCGGGACGGTGGAACCTTGAGTGGTTCCCGGTCCGGATTTCTGCAGGAACAAATGGCCCGTGGTGGGGTTCGTGGTGGAACATGCCGGGTCCAGTGGCAGTGGGCTGCCTGTGGCGCAACGCGTCGGCGGTATGACGCCGTTTCCTGTTGCTCCGTTCTTCAGGGTGACGAGCCAAGCATTGGAGTTGACCGTCACTGAATAGGTCAGGACCGCCTCGCCATTACCTGGAAGAGTGAAGGAGGACGTGACGAGCTTGTTGTCGTTCCCGGGATCAGGAACAGCGACGGAAGTGCCGCCGTTGATGGTTAACTTCGCCGATCCGGCGGTGAACGTCGCGTTGTTCAGAACCTGGCTCAGGTCATCGGTGAGCACGACTCCGCTTACGGCGTTGACGGTGGAGTTGGTAGCCGTCACTGTGTAAGTGATGACCCTGTTCGTGCTGGAATCGCCCGGGTTGACGTACGTTCCCGAAGCCGGAGAAGCTGTCTTGCCCAACGTCCACACACCCACGGGATTGACCGTGCAGGTTGCGCTTCCAGTGGGGCACGACGTCGGGGGCGTAACGATGGTTGAGGGCGTCAGGTAATTGTCGATCGAAGCATTGCCCAAAGTGCCCGCGCTGTTGACCTTGACTTGATAGGTCACCGCGCTCTTAGCGCCGGCGGCAACAGCGCCTGTGACTGCCAGGGTCTTTTGCGTCGCTCCCGAGTTGTCGACCACCACGAGGGGAGTACCGTTCGTCGTCGTGCTGGTGATCGACGTACCAACGAAAGTGGCATCATCCAGGACGCTTCCCAGCCAGTCGGTGTATCCGACGACGGCGGGGGCGGCACCGGTGCTGTTATCAAAAGTCAGCGTGTAGGTAAGTACCTGACCGGCTTGAACCATGGTTCCGGAGGAAGGATTGACGCTCTTTGAAGCGGTCAGGTTGGAAACAGGCGGGGTGTCACACGCGGAGTTGTCAGTTGTTGGACCCTGTTCCTGGCCCGCAGGAAGGGCAACCGAGTTGAAGAGACCTGTTCCCGAGCCAGAACATGTCGTCGCGGGCGCGGCGTTTGTGTAATGGAAAGTCACCGCAAGGTTGAAGGTCTGCGTGATACCCGCTCCGATGGTGCTCCCTGCTGGCGCGAGCGCGTAAGGGCCTCCGCTCGAGGACGTGGCACCGGCCGGAGCGCCTGTCCCCGACGTAGTCCAAGAGGCAGCGGTTGCGGCCAGATTCGCGGCAAACGCAGGAGTGTCTGAGAGCGCACCGTAGGCACCGGCAACCGAGCCGGTATTGGTGACCGTCACGGTGTACTTGGCCAGGTAATTGCCGTTGGTGTCCGGGCCGGTCACGGCTCCGGACTGCTTGACGACATTGATGATGGGTTGGGCGCTGTTGGACAGGGTGCACGTGATATTTGCCCCCGCTACCGGCGTGATATTCAAAGACCCACCAAAGGCAGCGCCCGCGGGCAACCCCGGCTGCAGGCCGAAAGAGTCCGTGCACGTGATGGTGGTGGAATAGTTCGCGAGATTGGCTGACCCGGCAGCCGCTTCAGTCAGGGTGTAAACGGTTCCTGGGTTCGCGACATAGGTTCCGGTGGTACCCGTGCCGGCTGTCACCGTCGATCCACTGCCGCTCGTGGTTGAGTTCGTGGTGCTGTTGACCACTGTTCCGGTCGCGCCACCGGTCCGGATCTGCGTTGTGAACTGGTCTGTCGCCGACTCGCGTGGGGCTCCGAGCACCTTATTGAGAACGATACGGGGAGCGCGGACCACAAGTGTTGCGTTTGCCGGCGGGTTGAGGTTGGTCACGATGTTTCCGGGACCGTTGATATAGGTTCCCTCAGCGGCGGCCGTGACATTGAAGGTAAGGGTGCAGGATGACTGTCCCAGGGCCAGATCGCCGCCCGTGACGGAGAAGACATTCGCTCCTGCCGCCCCTGTTTTGATGAAGGCAGCACCGGTCACCTGGGCACATGTTCCGCCCAGCGCGGGCGTCGGAGCTATCACCACACCGGCAGGCAGCGTGTCAGTGAGCGTCCAGTCGGTCTTTGCCATCAAGTCGCTCGTGTTGGTTACCGTGAGCGTGACTGTCGACGTTTGCCCCGGCGCGATCAGCGTCGGGGAGAAGGACTTGTCCACTTGCGGAGTCACATCCACAATCTGGGGAAGGTCGAAGGCAACATCGTTACCGCTGCCGCTCGTGGTCGCGTTGTAAAGGGACAGGCCAAGTGTGGCGGTGGTGCCGGTGGGAATTTGGTACGCCGCCGACTGCAGCTTGGTCACTTGAGTTGCCGCGATGGTGCTTGAGCCGCAAGGATCCAGGCCCGTACTGAGCACCTGAGGGGTGCCATTGATAATCAGGCTGAACGTCTCTTTCGCGTGGGCTGCGAAGCAGTTGATTTCTGCGAAATAGGCCGAGACCGCGTAGTAGTGCCCTGGGATGGCAGAAATTGCGCTGGCGCTGGCCGTTTTGAATTCAGTGCCTGCCGCGATGGCACCGGATGTGTTGTTGGTGTACTCCGACAACGCTTGGTTGCTGGCGGCCTGGGCCGCAGTTTGGCCTTGGGCCAGTCCGAGTTGCACGGCCATGCTTTGAATCGTCTGCCAACCTTGGGGCGCGTTGTTTGCGCATCCAGCGTCGGATGTGGGCTGCGGAGAGGAAGAGTTGAGTATCCAACCATCACATTGATTTCCGGCAGGAGTGTAGGGGGTGTCCGCCGTGTATGTCATGTTGCCCGCGGCACTGCCGCCGGTGTAATTCAGGATGTTGATCGCCGACGAGGTGGCATTCTGGTTGGAGAAGTCTTCGGTGTAGACGGGGGTGCCCGGCTGAGTGACTCCCGGCGTGCCAGGGGTGGTCGCAATGGCTGGGGACGGCAGAGCGCCGCCCAGGCCAAGGGCAAAGATCGTGGCAGCAAGCAGGGCCGCCAGCAACTTGGCTGCACGGGATCCCGTCATGGCTTTGCCCTGGAAGAGACGGGTAGTCATCGGGAGCCGCCCCGCATCCCATGCCTTGCTGTGGTGAATTTATTCAATGTCACCGACACCTCACTAGCTAGTAACGACCAGGCGCCTGCCCGGAGCTTTCTGAGGTGTAAGTAGTGACGCGTCCCGTATCGTGTCGAAGATCGTGGCGGAAAACTCTAATTTTTTTGAATGTCGTTTGGGCTGCCAACAAAAAAGCGCTCCCCCGCCGAAGCGGGAAAGCGCTGGGAGTCAGTTGCCGGCGTCGGGCCTGTCCGGCGAATCGGCCGTATCCGGCCCGGTCGGCGAAACGTGACCTGGCCGTTTGGAACTGAGGTTGACGCCCGAGCCCTTACCCAGGTGCTCGGCGTTTTCCTTGTAGCTCATGGACAACATTGCTGCGACGACGAGGCTCACGATAAACGCGATCCCGGCGCCGGTGAAGGCGAGGTCGAACCGAAGAGCCCGCGCGCTGCCGCCCGAAGCGAAGATAAGAACAGCCACGAAGGCTATTACCGCAAAGAACGCGGAGAACATGAGCGGTCCCTTGACCGAGGTCCGCATCGAGCGCGGCTCTCTTGGTGTCTGGTCTGCCACTTTCATTCCTCCAATGATGGCGGTTCATTCCCGCCGGTCTGCAAAAGTTCTACAAGGAGTAGAACGTCCAACTACTAGTTTACGGCCTCAGGCGAACCGCTGGGCGCAGCGGGCGGCATGCCCACGGGCCGGCCCGTCCGGAGATCGTGCCTCAACGTCAGCGCTGACAGGACCCACAGCACGCCTGTGAGAATCGCTCCCCCACCGGCTGTGCCCAGCAATGCATGGGCACCCAGGGAGACAAAGAACGGCAGGATCAACGCGGTGCCCACACCGATGACACCGGAGATGAGCCAATCCCGGGCCAACGAATCGCGCTTCCTCAGGCCATGGACCAGCTCCAGGAGGCCAAGCACCAGCAACGCCAGCATGGCTGAGAGCGCGGTCCCGGCGTCGGACTGCATGACCACGGCGCCTAGACCCCCAATGGCTACCACCACGGATACTGCCATCGGCAGCGCTCGGGTCCTCCACACTGCCGCTGCGGTGGCCAGCAAGTACAGCCCGACAGCCCATGCAAGGACATGCACCGACGGCGCAGTCCAGAAGATGGTGACCGCTCCGAAAACGAGCGCAATCACGGCGCGCAACAGAACAGGTTTCCAGGGCGCCGTCACGAAAGCTGACGAAGCCTGGGCAGGGGTCGAGGGAAGAGTCACCCCACCAGTTTAGTGTGAACCCAGCACCATCCACCGGTCGGTGCGTGCCCGCAGCCCCAACGTCACGCCGCGCGCCAGCATGTAGCCCACCGCAAACGCGGCCCATAACCAGAGGAGCCCCGCCGCGCCGTCGGGCTTGGTCAGGTGAACGGCCGCCAATAGCGGCAAGTACACCAACAGGTTCACGACGCCGGCAACTGCCAAGTAGCGCGCGTCGCCGGCTCCGATGAGCACACCGTCCAGCACGAAGACGTAGCCCGCCAAGGGCTGCCCGGCCGCGAGGACCCAAAGGGCGACAGTCAGGACCGATCGGACACCCGTATCAGGGGTGAAAAGGTAACCCGCCCACGGAGCAACCAGTGCCAGGAGCACACCAGTGACCAGCCCAAAGCCGAGCCCCCAACGCACCATGGTCCGCGTCAGCTCACGAACCCGGAGAGGGTTTCCAGCGCCCAGCTCTTTGCCGATCAGCGCTTGGGCCGCAATGGCGAGTGCGTCCAATGCGAATGCCAGGAACGAAAAGATGGTCATGGCCAGCTGGTGGGCGGCCAAATTCACGGGACCTTGGGCGGTCACCACCAGAACCGTTCCCAGAATGGCGAGTCGAAGGCTCAGTGTCCTCAGCATCAACCAGGAACCCACCTTGGTCATGGTCCTGATGCCGTGCCAATCCGGCCCCAGTGACACACCGTGTCGCCGCGCGTTCCGTCCCACCATGACCAGATACACGGCAGCCATGGCCCATTGAGCGATGCTGGTGCCGATGGCCGAACCGGCAACTGATAAGTCCAACCCATAAACAAGGAACCAGTTCAGTGCGATATTCACGGCGAACCCTGCGGTAGCAACCACCAGCGGCGTCCGGGTGTCCTGAAGGCCTCGGAGCACGCCGGTTCCGGCGAAGATCAACAACATGGCCACGAGGCCCGGCATGGACCAGCGGAGGTATTCGACGGCGAATCCTCCCACGTCGCCGCCCGCACCCATGAGCCCAACGAGCGGCCGGGCAGCAACAAAACCGACAGCCGCGAGCGCCACACCAAGCAACAACGCCAGCCATACGCCGTCGCGCCCTGATGCCAAGGCCTTCCCCAGCTTTCCGTCGCCGATCGCGCGGGCCACTGCCGGCGTCGTCGAGTACGCCAAAAAGACCATGAGTCCGACCGCGGTGTAGAGGAGGGTGGAGGCCAACCCCACGCCGGCGAGTTGGTCGACGCCGAGGTGGCCGACGATGGCTGAGTCCGCAAGCAGGAACAGCGGTTCTGCGATGAGCGCGCCGAAGGCGGGAACCGCCAGTCTCAGGATCTCGTGGGCGTTGGAACGGGTGCTGATGGTGGTTCGGGACACCCGACAAGCGTAGTCGGGGTCCCGGACACACTGACGTCATAAAACCAAGCCCCAGTAAACTTCCAGCATGAGCGACGCTGCTTCCAATTCCGTGACCCTCCGCTTTTTGGCAGCACCCACGGACGTGGGCCATAGCGGATCGGTCGACGCCGGCACGGTCCTTGAGTGGGTGGATAAGGCAGCGTATGCGGCAGCGGTGGGCTGGGCGAAGACGTACTGCGTCACGGCGTATGTGGGCAACATTCACTTCGCCGATCCCGTAAACAGCGGTGACATGGTGGAGGTCACCTCCACCATCGTCTACACCGGCAAGTCCTCCATGCACATCCACACCGTGGTCAGTTCCCATGATCCGAAGGGCGGACCGGCGACCATGCACAGTCAATGCATGGTGATTTTTGTGGCGGTCGGGCCCGAAGGGAAGCCGGTGCCCGTACCCCATTTCGAACCCTCCACGCCCCGCGAGGTCGAACAACGCGACCACGCCCTCGCCCGTATCGACGTCCGCGAGCAGATCGTCAAGGCCATGAACGCACAGGAATATACCGACGCCGGTACGGCCGAACGCGTCGTCTTGCGGTTCCTGGCGTCCCCCACGGATGTGAACTGGGGCGGGAAGGTCCACGGCGGCATCGTGATGAAGTGGATCGACGAGGCAGCCTACGTTTGCGCTTCGCGCTACTCGGGCAAGGACACAGTGGCCGTGTTCTCCGGCGGCGTCCGCTTCTACCGGCCGTTGCTGATCGGGCATCTGGTTGAAGTTGAGGCGCGGCTGGTTTACACCGGCGCCAAGGGCATGCACATCGCCGTTCATGTCCGGTCCGGTGATCCGAAGACCGGCGAGATGAACCTGACCACGTACTGCCTTACGGTGATGGTGGCGCGGGATGACACCGGAACGGCCGTCCCGATTCCACCGTGGGTTCCTGTCTCCGCGGAAGACAGGAAGCTCCACGCCCATGCTCGGGAGCTCTTGGAGATTCGCGGCCGGGCTCCGGGAAACCGCCTCCCGGACCACCTGCTGCAGGCATCCGGCAGCTAGTGCGTGCGGAGCACGGGGCACGTGGCCGGCACGGGGGCAGGCGCACGGGGCCCGACAGATGGGCCGCCTAACCGGCTGATTTTGGACGTTTCGTCAGTACTCGCGAGCGGTTTGCTCCTAGTGGACTGACACTCCAGGGACCGAGGCTTGAAGGACAGCAACACAGTCCAGCAGCAACACAGTCCAGCCAAGGAGACAACGTGACCACTTACAACCTCGCCCTGATCGGTTTCGGCGGCGTCAACCGTGCTTTGGCGGAGCTCATCCGGGACGAACCCGAGCGCTTTGCCTCCCTCGGATTTGAGCTCCGCGTCGTCGCGATCACTGATCTGGCCTTCGGGTCACTCGTGCAGAGTGAGGGTATTGACTTGGCCGCGGTCCTCGCGATGCCCCGCGGATCCAGCTTCGAGAAACTCCCCGGTGGCAGTGTTGTCCCCCGGAACGAGGAACTCATCAAGAACTGCCCGGCGGACATCGTTGTGGAAGCTACGTTCACCAACCCCCTGACCGGGGAACCGGCCATCTCCCATGCCAAGTGGGCCTTGGAATCCGGCAAGCATGTGGTGACCACCAACAAGGGACCCGTGGCCTTGTGCGGACAGGAATTGCGAAGCCTGGCCGCCGCCAACGGTGTCCGCTTCGAGTACGAGGGTGCGGTGATGAGCGGGACACCGGTCATCCGAATGGCGCACAAGATGCTCGGTGGGCTCGAGCTCACCTCAGTCCAAGGCATCCTGAACGGAACCAGCAATTATGTGCTGGGCCGCATGGAAGCGGGCTTGGGGCTGGATCAAGCGATTGCCGAAGCCCAAGGCCTTGGTTATGCGGAGGCAGATCCCACCGCCGATATTGGCGGATCAGACGTTCGGTTGAAGGTGGCGATCCTGGCCAACGAGCTGCTGGGTGGCAACATCCGGCCGGGCGACGTCGATACCACCGGAATCCAAGACATCACCAGCGACGACGTGGCCCGAGCCCGGGCCGAGGGCCTCCGGTGGAAACTCGTCGGCGAGGCCCGGCGCGCGGATGACGGGCAGGTCCTGGCATCTGTCAGGCCCATGAAGCTGTCCCCCGAGCACCCGCTCGCAGGCATCTCCGGTGCCACCAACGCCCTGTCCTTCACTACTGACTTGCTCGGCCCTGTCACCGTTTCAGGCCCTGGCGCCGGGCGGGTGGAGACGGCTTATGCGCTGATCTCGGACATCATCGCCGTCGACGAGTTCATCAAGGCAGGCGTCAATGCTTAAGCCGGCCTTCACACCCGCTTCCGCGCAGGCAGCAGCACCGACCCTCGCCAGCGCCCCGTCCCAACCTGACCTGGTGGTGTTCAACAAGTTCGATGGGGCCGTCTTGGCCACGCTGCCGCAATGCACGCCGTCGGGGGTTGAACGGGAGCTACGACGGGCATTTGCCGCCGGGCCGATCGCCGCGTCCATGCCCCGGCATGAGCGTGGGCGGATCCTCGATGCCGCCGCCGGGCTGCTGGAAGAACGGGCCGAAACAGCTGCCGAGCTGATAGTGGCGGAGGCGGGCAAGACCTTCACCCAAGCCCGGAAAGAGGTCTCCCGAGCCGTCAACACCCTCAAGCTCTCGGCCGCAGAAACACGCCGGAATGTAGGCGAAGTTGTTCCGTTCGACTCATTCGCCGGTTCCGAAAACCGGCAAGGCTGGTTCACCCGGGAGCCCTTGGGGCTCATTGCCGCCATCACCCCGTACAACGATGCGCTGAACCTCGTGGCACACAAGATCGGACCGGCGATTGCCGGCGGCAACACGGTCATCCTCAAACCCTCGCAACTTACCCCCCTGACGGCCCTGTTCCTCGTTGACCTCCTGGTCGAATCAGGACTTCCGGCGGACTGCATCGTAGTGGTCCTCGGCGACCGGCGGGTGGCGCAAGCCATCATCTCCTCCAAGCTGGTCCGCATGGTGTCGTTCACGGGCGGCTTCGCCACTGGCCGGGCGATCGCCGCCAATGCGGGTATTAAGCGGTTGTCCATGGAGCTGGGCGGAAACGCACCGGTGATCGTTTTCGACGACGCCGACATCCCGGCTGCCGTTCAAGCCAGCGTGTCCGGCGCATTCTGGGCAGCGGGCCAGAACTGCATCGGTGCCCAGCGGATCCTGGTGCAACGGGCAGTTTTCGATTCCTTCCTCGAATCCTTCGTGGCCCGGACGGCGGGCCTGAAGGCGGGTGACCCGCGAAGTGAAGCGACCGACGTCGGCCCGATGATCAGCGCCGCCGCCGCAGCGGAGGCGAAGCGCAAGATCGACGACGCCGTCTGCGCCGGCGCGCGTTTGCTCACGGGCGGTTCAGTGGAAGGCGCTGTTTTGACGCCTGCTGTGCTCACTGGGGTACCGCGGGCGTGTGAGGCCTGGAGCGAGGAGCTCTTTGCACCGGTGGTCCTGGTGGAACCCTTCGATTCAACAGAGGAAGCGATTGAGCTCGCTAACGACAGTGAGTATGCCCTTCAGGCCGGGATCTTCACGGCGGACCTTCGTCGGGCACTCGACACGGCCAAAGCCATTGACGCCGGGGGCGTGATGATTAATGACTCGTCCGATTACCGCCTCGACGCGATGCCGTTTGGGGGTTCAAAGTACGGCAGCATGGGGAGGGAGGGAGTCCGGTTTGCGTATGAGGAAATGACGCAGCCTAAGGTAGTAGCGATCGCCTCATAGAGGGCGGCCCTGTGGGCCGCCTCAGAGAGGCAGCTGCCTGTCGATAACGGTCGACAGTGACAGTGCCGTAGTGATGTCCCTGACGCCGGGAAACTCGGAAACTTGCCGCCAGATCTCTTGGATCCGCCCGGCGTCGGGAGCCTCCACCCGAACCACCAAATCCAGCTCGCCGCTGACCACATCGCAGGTGGTGATCTCCGGGATGGAGCGCAAACCGGCGATCACGTCGCTGCCCCGCATCCTGTCGTGACGCTGAACCAGCAGAACCGCATTAACGGTAGGCCTGCCTTCGCCGGCTGATTCCTTGATGGTGTACCCGTTGATGTAACCATCACGTTCGAGGCGCTCGATGCGTTGCCGTACCGCGTTCCGTGAGAGCAGTACCTTCTCCCCCAACTGCGCCAGGTTGATGCGGGCATTGCGCCGAAGTTCGGACAGGATCTGGCCGTCCAACTCGTCACGCGGACTCTTGGGCACGGGCGCTCCTGAAGGGATGATGCAGACAACTGGACCAGCAAAGCCTAAAGCACCTAGTCCACGGCCAAAAGTCCGTCCGCGGCCCCCACCATTACCTCCACTGCCCGCGCCAGATGCGTTCCACGGTCAGGGACCCCCTCCCAGCGCACCAAGGCTTGGGCGTTGAGCCCGTCTACCATTCCCAATATCTGCCAAGCCACCGCTTGGGCGTCCGGCATGGAAAATTCTCCTGCTGCTTGGCCCTCATCGAGAACCACCCGGATGACGTCCTGCCAAGCATCCATTTGGCTCCGCACGGTGGCCGCTAACAGCTCACTGCGACGCCCGAGGGTCCATGCGTCCACCCACACTGCCGTCACGTCCAAACGCTTCGCTTCAAGCATGGTTTCCACCAGATAGCCCAAGCGCGCGCCGGGACCGGCGATCACTTCGAGGGTCGAACGGACCTCTGCGATCTCCTCTGAGACGATCGAGCCGAAGATGCGGGCAACCAGTGCCTCCACGCTTGGCTCGTAGTGGGCGATAAGTCCGGACGCCACTCCGATCCGAGCCGCTACTCCCCTCAAGGTGATGGCACCCAACCCCTCTTCCAAGGCGATGGCCCGGGCTGCGTCGGTGATCTCCTGCGCACGCTCGTGGGGTGCCTTGCGGCTGCTCGGTTTTCTCGGAGTGTTTGACATCACTTCCAAGTGTAAAATAGAATTTTGCTAATTGATCATATGATCAACAACGCACATCGGTTCCCTGCTGAAACACCCAAGTACTTGAAAGAAGGACCAACGATGACGTGGTCAATGCCCTCCGAAACCGCACGCCATGACCGAACCTGGATGGCATTCCCCCGCGCTGGACAAACCCTCGGCACTGATGAGGCCTCGGCCAATGAGGCGTACGACGCATGGTCTACGGTCGCCTTGGCGATCGCTGAGTTCGAGCCGGTAACAATGGTGGTGGATCCCAGCGAGCGTGAGCGCGCAGCGAACAGGTTGGGACGGGACATCGAGCAACGTGAGGCACCGTTGGACGAGTTTTGGATGCGGGATGTGGGTCCGACTTTCGTGATCGACGAGTCCCGGCCGGGCGTGCTCGGAGCTGTCGACTGGATATTCAACGGCTGGGGCGCCCCCGCATGGGCTGAGTGGCAAAAGAGTGCACAGCTTGGACGTTTCATAGCTGAGGAAGCAGGTGCTGAACTGGTTAGCTCCCTCCTTGTCAATGAAGGCGGGGCGATCCACGTTGATGGACGTGGCACGGTTCTCGCCACCGAGACTGTTCAGCTGGATCCGGCCCGGAACCCCTTCGCCGACAAAGCCGCCGTCGAATCCGAATTCGCCAGGACCATCGGGGCACAAAAGACTGTTTGGCTACCGCGCGGGCTGACCAGGGATTATGAGGATTTTGGGACGCGCGGACACGTGGACATGGTTGCCACCATGCCTGCACCCGGAAAAGTCCTGCTGCACGTGCAATCCAACCCGGAGCACCCGGATTTCGAGGTGTCCCGCAGCCTCAGGTCCTTCCTTGAGACCCAGACAGACGCCACCGGAGAAAAGTTCGACATCATCGACCTTCCCGCTCCCCAAGCCGTGCGCGACGACGAGGGATGGGTGGACTGGAGCTACGTCAACCACCTCGTTGTCAACGGAGGAGTCATTGCCTGTGGCTACGGTGAAGAGAAGGCGGACGCCATCGCCGCCGAGATCCTCGCCGATGCCTATCCCGGCCGCAAAGTGGTCACCATCGACGCCCGCCCGATCCTCGCCCGGGGCGGCGGCATCCACTGCATCACCCAGCAACAGCCTTCCACCCAGCCCGAAGGGAAATGACGATCATGCCTTTTGATGTCGTCGAAGCATCGATTAGCGAAATACGGGCAGCCTTGGATGCCGGAGACATCAGCAGCGAGGACCTGGTCAAGCTGTACTTGGACCGCATCGCCGAATATGACCACTCTGGTATCCGTTTGAACTCGGTTGTTGTTTTCAACCCGGATGTCCTGGCGGATGCGCGGGCCTCGGATGAACGCCGGGCCCGGGGGCTGCTGCTCGGCCCTTTGGACGGGGTCCCGTACACGGCCAAGGACAGCTTCCTCGTGAAAGGGCTCACCGCCGCAGCCGGCTCACCGGCTTTCAAGGAACTCGTCGCGCAGAAAGACGCGTTCACCATCGAGCGGTTGCGCGCAGGCGGGGCAGTCCTGATCGGCCTGACGAATATGCCCCCCATGGCCAACGGTGGGATGCAGCGCGGGGTCTATGGCAGGGCGGAAAGCCCATACAACAGCGAGTTTCTTACATCAGCCTTTGGCTCCGGCTCATCCAACGGCTCCGGCACGGCCACTGCGGCCAGCTTTGCCGCTTTTGGCTTGGGCGAAGAGACGTGGTCCAGCGGCCGGGCGCCGGCGTCGAACAACGCGCTATGTGCGTATACCCCTTCGAGGGGAGTCATTTCCGTGCGGGGCAACTGGCCGTTGGTGCCCAGCTTGGATGTGGTGGTGCCCCACACCAGGACCATGGCGGACATGCTCCAGGTTCTCGACGTCATTGTTGCGGAGGACACCGACAGCCGCGGCGACCTGTGGCGGATGCAGCCGTGGATTCCCCTTCCCAGGGTGTCGGACGTCCGGCCCGCCTCCTACGCGCCCTTGGCGCCAAGTGACGCGGGAGCGGCAGCGGAATCCTTGAGGGGCAAGAGGTTCGGCGTCCCCAAGATGTACATCAACGCAGACCCTGATGCCGGAACTGGCGAGCACCCCGGGATCGGCGGGCCAACCGGCCAGCGCATCCACACCCGGCCGTCGGTGCTCAAACTGTGGGACGACGCCCGGAAGGCACTCGAGGCAGCCGGGGCAGAAGTTGTACTGGTCGACTTTCCGGTGGTCTCCAACTATGAAGGCGACCGCCCCGGGTCCCCCACGGTGTGGACGCATGGCCTCGTTCCGCCGTCGTACCTCCAGCAGGAAGTCATGGAGCTCAGTGCCTGGGCGTGGGAAGACTTCCTGAGCGCCAACGGAGACCCTGAACTTTGTTCCCTGAGGGACGTGGACGGCGCATCCATTTTCCCCCACCCCGAAGGTGCCCTTCCTGACCGGTATACAGGTTTCGACGACGACATCGCGGCCTATCCCGAGCTCATCCGCACCGGAGCGGTGACTTCCTGGGCTGACATTCCATCCCTTGAACAAGGCCTTCGCGGCCTCGAACAGACGAGGACAACGGACCTTGAGGACTGGATGGATCTCAACGCCCTGGACGCCGTACTATTTCCCGCGGTGGCCGACGTCGGGCCGTCCGATATGGACCTTAACCCCGACTCGGCAGACCTGGGCTGGCGCAACGGAGTTTGGGTGGCAAACGGCAACCTCGTGCCGCGCCATCTGGGCATCCCAACCGTCACGGTTCCCATGGGCACCATGGCCGATACGGCCATGCCCGTGGGTCTGACATTTGCCGGAAGGGCCTATGACGACACGCTCCTGCTCAGCCTGGCTTCGGCCTTCGAAGCACTGGAACGACGGCGGACCGAACCACCGCGGACGCCTCGCCTGAGGGCGGCGGGGGGCCATGCGGCCCTCCCCATCACAACGGCTGGGGTCTCCTAGAAGCCGCCGCCACCAGCAGTGTCCCCGGCCATGTTGGCAAAGCGCGAGTAGTGACCTTGGAACGCAACAACGATGTCCTTGGTGGGGCCGTTACGGTGCTTGGCAATGAGGATGTCGGCCTCACCGGCGCGCGGCGATTCTTTGTCGTAGACGTCCTCGCGGTGAAGCAGGATCACCATGTCCGCGTCCTGCTCGATGGAGCCTGATTCACGGAGGTCGGACACCATGGGGCGCTTGTCCTGGCGCTGCTCGGATCCACGGTTCAGCTGCGACAGTGCAATGACGGGAACTTGGAGTTCCTTGGCGAGCAGCTTGAGTGCCCGGGAAAACTCGGAGACTTCCTGCTGGCGTGACTCCACTTTCTTGCCGGAGCTCATCAGCTGGAGGTAGTCGAGGATCACCAGTTTGAGGTCGTGCTGCTGTTTGAGGCGACGGCACTTGGCACGGATTTCCATGAGCGACATGTTGGGGCTGTCATCGATGAACAACGGGGCATCGTTCATTCGCCCCATGGTGGTGGCGATCTTGGACCATTGCTCGTCCTTGATGGTGCCCTTGCGAAGGTCCTGCAGGCCGATCGTCGCCTCAGCCGAGAGCAGGCGCATGGCGATCTCGTTCCGCCCCATTTCCAGGGAGAACATCACGGTTGCCAGATTGTTCTTTATAGCTGCGGAGCGGGCAAAGTCCAACGCGAAGGTTGACTTACCGACGGCGGGACGCGCGGCGATGACGATCATCTGCCCCGGGTGGAGGCCATGCGTGAGGTCATCGAGCTCGTAGAAGCCTGTTGGCACACCGGTCATGCCCTCGCCGCGGTGACCCGATGCCTCGATCTCATCCACCGTGGCTTCCATGACGTCCTTCAACGCCACGTAGTCCTCGGCGGTGCGCTTCTCCGCAACCGCGTACACCTCGGCCTGTGCTTGGTTGACGAGGTCTTCTACCTCGCCATCCTGGCCGTACCCCATCTGGACAATTTTGGTGCCGGCGTTGACGAGCCGCCGGAGTACCGCACGTTCAGCGACGATCTCGGCGTAGTAGCCTGCATTGGCCGCGGTGGGGACGGTTTGAATCAGTTCGTGAAGATAGGCCGGTCCGCCGATCCGGTTGATCTCCCCGCGCTTGGTCAGCTCGTCGGAGACCGTGACGGCGTCAGCCGGTTCACCCCGCCCGTACAGATCAATGATGGACTCATAGATCGTCTCGTGGGCCGGCCGGTAGAAGTCGTGGCCGCGAACGATCTCCACGACGTCAGCAATCGCGTCCTTGGAAAGCATCATGCCGCCCAATACCGACTGCTCCGCGGGAATGTCTTGGGGAGGCTTTCGGCTCGATTCGGATGACCTCGTGCCCTCGATTGAGTCCAAGTGGGTTACTGACAAAGCCGTCCTCCATGTGTGTACCGCATTTATTAGCTGATCCGGTTCTACATCGAGGCACAGACATTGAAACTTCAGTCGCCCGCGAAGAGGTCATGCAGCATGAGGAAAGTATCCACAAGTTTGTCCACAAGTCCGCCGGGGCGGCTTCACTTGAGGGCTGGCTACGAAGCGGATAGCAATCAAACCAATCACATTGGTACCTAGGTCAGGTACCCCAGCCACGCTAGTCGCGCATGGGCACCACGTCTAACTCGTTGTCAACACCCGCATGTGGATAACCGGTGATTCCTGTGGAATACGTGCCCCACGTTGTGCACAGACTGTGCGTTCAGTTGTGGATAAAGAATTTCTTTTGTCGGAAATCATGGCCTGACCTGCGGAAACGCTGAAATGAACCTGTGGAACAAATAAAGATTTGGTGGAAAACCATCCACAGGCGTGGCGGCCCCGCGTGTCGGAGGACCGGCCGGAAACGTGCTAAGCATGCCCGAAATGTGATGCATCTTACTCTTCAGGCAAGATGTGATAGCACGCTCTAACGGACCCTATTCCGGAACAGGAATGTGCTGTGGATAACCGAGTTCTGGCATAAGCTCTAAGCATGGGGATGAACATTGGTGACGTGGTGATGCTTGCCCTTCCGCTGGTAGTCCTCGTCGGCCTTCTTTGGGCACTTACCTCGGCCTTTAAACCACGCGATACCGGCCTTTCAGACGCTGAAAGATACCAGCGCGAACTGGCCGCGCGCTCAGCTGCGCACCAAGCTTCCCAAGTGCAAGCGGCCCTTGCTCTGAGGGCGCGCATCGAGGCAACTACGCAGCCCAGCCAGAATGCAGCGCAACAGACCCAGCAATCGGACCAAAACAGGATTGCCATCCAGGCACAGGCCGCACGAACCCAGAGCACGGGACAATCTTCGTCCCATCCGGCCGTGATGCCCAATGGCGAGCTCAACCCCCAGCTCGCCGTCCAGCTGCAGAGCCTTGTCCGCAACGGGCAGCGGATCCAGGCCATTAAAGTCCTGCGCCAGGCAACCCATTCGGATCTTCTCACCGCCAAGAACTACGTAGATCGGCTCTGAACCGCATGGAATCCATCCTCATTCCGCTCCTGATACTCATTGCGGTCGTAGCGGGGGTACTCCTTCTGACCCGGGCCGCGTCCAAGCACTCCCAAGAGGCGAAGGAGAGTGCCGCGGCCGCCAGTACTCCGAAGGAGCCGGCGGAACTAGCGCGGGAGTCGGCTGCCAAGCTAAACCAGGAGCAGCATCGCCGGCTCTACTCGCTGATCGCGCAGGGGCAGGGCATGGCCGCCATCAAGCTTTACCTTCAAGCTACCGGTGAGGGCCTGCGCGCCTCACGCGACGCCGTCGGCGCGCTGGCCGCCCATCCTCAACCGTTCACCCAGGAGGAGCCCGCACAAAGCCCCCTTGCCGACGAGGACGACGACGAGCCGGAGCGTTTCCCGTACCGGTACCGGGCAATCGTCAGCAAAGGCGATGTCACGCGTGAAGTCAGCAGCAACATGCTCAATGACGAGATCTACGGCAGGATCCGAACCCTGGCCAAGAGCGGGGATACCGAAGGTGCAGCCCTTGCCCTGACGCGCCACTCGGACATCAACATCAAGCAAGCGCGCGAATTCGTGGAGCTCATGGACGACTAGTTACCTAGGGGTTAGCTGCACACGCAGGCTTACCTGCCGCCGCCGGAGATCCCGGCAAGCAGCTGCTCAAAAGGAAGCGAGTCCAGCGTGGCGTTCTTGCGGCCCGGCTGCGGGCCGCTCAGCAACTGGACGAGTTCACCCGCTGCGCGGTCCACGCGGGCAGAAAGCGGCGAACCGCCGTCGTCGGTGTTGCCCCAATCCTGCGGCCCGGCAAAAACGCCGGTGGCGGCGATCCTGGTGCGGAGGTAGCTGAACAGGGGCCGCATGGCGTAGTCGAGGACCATCTGGTGACGGTCGGTGCCACCTGTTGCGCCCAGCAGCACGGCCTTGCCGTCCAGCGACTTGGGATCCAAGACGTCGATGAAGGACTTGAACAATCCGCTATAGGAAGCGCTGAAGATGGGGCTTACGGCGATGATGCCATCGGAATCTTCGACGCCGGCAATGACCTCGGCCAACCGAGACGCGGCATATCCAGTGACGAAGTTGTTGGCGATATCCACGGCGAGATCCCGCAGTTCCACCACGTCGATCCGCACGTCGTAGCCGGCCGCACGGAGCTGCCTGTCGGTAGAGGCGGCGAGCTGGTCGGCAAGCAAACGGCTCGACGACGGGACGCCAAGCCCGGCGGAAAGGACGGTGATGCGGCGGGTTTCCATGACATTCTCCTGTTGCTCGTTCACTTACTTTACATGCATTTGCATCTAAATCAATGAACAGTGCGTGGGCTGATGCTATTCCCGCTGTTCCGGCTAGCCGGTAGTAAATGCTGCGCGACGACGGCGGGTGCTCGCCGCGGGGGCGAGCACCCGCCGTCGTGGGGTGTTGTTGGCTGTGTAGTCCTTCAGGCTCCCAGCAGGGCCTCCGCCGTACCTTGGTTATCCTTCGGGTCTGCCTCCGTGTTCATTTCGGGTGGGGTCTTTCTGAATCCCTTGGTGAGGATCGCCAGGTAGACGATTCCCAGGGCGAGCCATCCCAGCCCGAGATAGATCGCCACAGGTCCGAGTTGGGTCAGGAGGTAGAGGTCAACGAGGGCTCCCAAAACGGGCATCACGAGGAATCCGAGGATCGAGGGCCTGGTCTTCAGCTTCCACTGACGGACGAAGTGGACGATGACACAGACGTTGACCATGGCGAAGGTCAAGAATGCGCCAAAGTTGATGAAGGAAGTGGCCGTGTCCAGGGAGAGGTTGATGGCCAGCATCGCGGCGGCACCCACGAGGACGAGGTTCAGCACGGGCGTTTTCAGTTTCGGATGCAAACGCCCGAAGAAGCGGCGCGGGAGCACGCCGTCGCGGCCCATGACGTACATCAACCGGCTCGTGCTGGCCTGGATGGCTACCAACACCGTGAGCAGAATGCCCCGGGGGATGTTTCGCTTGGGGTTGATTGTCTCTTCGCTCAAGGTGCTGACAGCGTCAAAGCCCAGGAATGAGTATGCGGCGATGGCGGCACCTGCCGAGACAGCTGCTATGGAGGTTGTGGGGTTCCAAAGCGGTGTGGTGCCGACGACGTCGGTGGCGGTAGTCAGGTGCCTGACGCACATGATCACGAACGCCGCTATGCCGACCATGGTCAGTGTCATGAGGGTCTTATTGACCCGGTCGGCCAGGACGATGCCCAAGACGTTGACCACGGTGGTGGCCAGGACGTTTATCAGCAGCCAGATCCAGACGGGAACTGCAGGGAACTGGGCGTTGAGGTACACGGATTGGATCAGCCAGGCGACCATCGGCAGGAAGAAGTAGTCCAGCAGGATGGCCCATCCCACCAGGAAGCCCACACGGGGGCCAATCATCTTCCGGGCGTAGGTGTAGGCGGAACCGGACGCCGGGAAGATGCGGGACATCTTGCCGTAGCTGAACGCGGTCAATGACATGGCCAGGGTTGCAAGGATGTAGGCCGCCGGGGTTGCCCCGCCGCTGCTGGAGGCGATGACACCGAAGGTGAGCATGACGATGGCCGGTGACATGTACGCGACGCCGAACATGACCACGGAGGCCAGGGACAGTTTGGCGGTGAGTTGGGGTGCGGAAGTCATGAGTCGGACCCTTTGCCGGCCGTTGCGGCGTCCCCTTCGGATTCCTCTACGCCTGATTCCTCCAGGCCTGATTCCTCCAGGCCTGGTTTCTCGGTTATCGGGCTCCAGCGGGTGGGGTCAAGGCGCCCGGAGTACAAGGGCAGGTCCAGGCTGTCCTGGAATTCGTCGAACTGTTGCCAGGGCCTGGTCACCCCGGCGGTGCCGTATTCGCGGGCATTGCTGACGTCGTCGAGGTCGATGACATCTGTCAGGACGCGAGACTCAGCCGTTTCGGATTCGACCCGGACCCGCCCCTGTGGGTCAACGAGCAGGCTTCTGCCCAGCCCTTCAGGCCCAGCGGCGTTGACGCTGGCGACGAAGACCTGATTCACGATGGCGTTGGCTTTGGCGATGATGACTTCCTGCGCCCGGTCGGACGTGGGAGTTTGCACGACGTTGAGGATGAGATCAGCCCCCATCCAGGCCAGGTGCCGGCTGCTTTCGGGGAACCACGCGTCGTAGCAGATGGAGAGACCCACCCTGCCTATCCCGGCCATGTCGAAGACCACGAATTCGGACCCGGCAGCAACGCGCTCATAGGGGCGCCACGGGAAGATCTTGCGGTACGACGCCACACGCTTTCCTTGTGGCGAGTAGGCCACGGAGGTGTTATAGATCTTGCCGTCGGCGCCACGCTCATAGAAACTCCCCGGAACGAGCCAGATGTTCAAGTCGCCCGCGAGCTGCGCCAGAACACGGCCTGTTGGCCCATCGAGGGGTTCGGCCATGGCCTCGATCATTGCCGGAACGTCCTCGGCGGGGGCGTCACCAAGGTGGTTGAGATGGAGTTCCGGATAAACGAACAACTTTGTCCGCGAGTGCATACGGGTCAAAAGCTCCAAGGAGGCGCTGAAGGCCGAAACATCGCTTCCCGGCACGCCAGCCGCCTGAACGAGGGCAAGAGGAAGGGGTCTGCTCATATCACTACCATTCTGGAGGGTGTGGTCCACGCCACAATGAATTAATTAAATAAAATTTAATTAATTAACTCGGGGCTGTCAAGGGTTCCGACTGTCCTGGGTATGCCATCATCGGTTAATGGCCCGACCAAAAGACCAGAAGAAGCGGCGTGAGCAGCTCATTGCGGCAACCGCAAACGCCGTCCTGCTGCATGGATCAACTGAGATGCGCCTGGCGGACATAGCCGAAGAAGCCGGACTGGCTTCCGCCTCCGTCCTCTACTACTACCCGGACGTCCAGGAGCTCTTCACCGCAGTATTTGAGAAGGGAAGCGTTCAATACTGCGAAGAGCGCGAGGCGCACGTCGCTCGGGAAACCACGCCGCTTGAACGCCTCCATGCCTGCATCCGCTCGGGGATACCCCGGACCGGTCCAGCCGAGGAGGCAAGCCGCATCCTATATGAGCTCACCCCGGTGGTGCTGCGCAATGAAGCAGCAGCAGCCCAACACAAATCCTTCATCTCCCGGCAGGCCGCCCTGTACGAACGCGTACTCGAAGAGTGCCAACGCACCGGCGAGTTCCGGCTCCTCATGCCCGTGAAAATCCTGGCCCGGAGCTTCGTGGCCCTGGAGGACGGCTATGGGATCGACGTCCTCACCGGCGCCATCACAGCCGACGAAGAAGAACAGTGGCTCCTCCAGTACGCCCAGACCGTGCTGGCGCCAGAGTCGATGCCAATCAGCTAACGGCTCTTGCCGACTCAAAGGAGGCGAAAAGCGCTATGCACCAGCGCCATCTGATGCAAACAGCCTCAGCCTTCGACCTGGTTTGGCGCCGCGTCCCCTTGGGCCTCTTGGTTCTTACGTCCGGCCCCACCGGCGGCCATGAGCTCCAAGCGCTTCAAGGTTTCCCGGTTACGCAGGTCGATCAAAGGGTCTCGTAACGCTTTGGGAACCAGTTTGCCGGGCCCGCGAACAGCGTCCTCGGCGATGGAAACCCGACATTTACCGTCGTCGAGGCCTTCGAGAGAGATGCGGACCTTGGCTTCGCCAATGGGCCACCCCCGGGCGAGCAGCTCGAGGGACACCCCCGGCTGCGCAGCGGTGACGCGGGTGCTGTCATTGATCAACAGCGGCCAGGAACCCACCGAGTGATGGAGCTGGGAGCCGACCTCCGGCCACTCCTCGTCCACGTCGCGGATCCGCGAAGCACCCACAACCCAACCGGAGTAGAGCCACCCATCGGCGATCACCTTCCAGACGTGGGCCGGCGGTGAATCAAAGACCTGGGTCACAGTGGACATGTGGATCCTTTCTACACGCCATCAAGCAACGGCATAGCCTTAAGCTAAGCATGCTTACTGATTGTCTGCCAGCAGCGGGAGATCAATCTTCGAAATGGGCCTCCGCCCGCTGCTGTCCTGACACACGGGCGACCATGTCCATCGCGATTGCATACAGTTTTTGGTTGCGATCGCTCGATGCTCTCCGGAGGACGTCGAACGCCTCGGCCTGGCTGCAGCGGTTCTGGGCCATGATCATTCCGCACGCCAAGTCGATCACCGTTCGGCTCTCCATGGCGGCCTTGAGGTCATCCCCGCGCTGGTCAGAAGCAGCAATCCTCAGTGCCAAACGCAGGGCCTTACTGGACATGTCAGCGAACAACACAGCGTCAGCGACCACACCCTCGGTGTACAGGCCCGCCTCGGGAGCAAAGAAATTCAATACCGCCTGCGAGTCATCGCCCAACGTCATAGGGACGCCCAAGGCGCTGTCGATTCCGGCGTGAAGCAACGCGTCCGAGTATTTCGGCCACCGCGGATCCGAATGCACGTCGCCCAAAAGAACGGGGACCCCACTATCGAGCGCGTCCACACACGGACCCTGCCCCAAGGTCTGTTCAATGCGGTCCAGCACGATTGCCCGTTCGCTGCTGCCGCCAATGGTCGCCGTCCGTTTGCGTCGACGCAATGTCACTGCGCATTCGATCCGCGTATTGGTGACCCTGGTCATCATCCCGGCGCCGAAGCCGGTCATGCCCTCCAAGAACGTCTTAACATCCTCCGTGGCGCCGATGAGATCAACCAACCGCTCAAAATCATCTGCCCAATCCTCGGCCACCATGGATCAAATCTAGAAGAACCGGGGGCACCCCACAACAGTTGCGTGATCCAACCTCGGTATCCCCGCTGGGTCTCCGTCTAACCGATGGTTGGCAGGACGCCCGGAGCGCTTTCCACCCTCACCTTGACCTCGGCGTCGACGGTCCTGACTTCTCCGTCCACCTGGTAAGGGAGGGGCTTGACGGTGGTGAACTCGTAACTGCTGACGCTCGGCTGTTCGCCCAATCCCTGCGTGGTGGCCCGCAACGCAGTCAGCAAAACTCGCCACTTGGGCATGTGCGGAAAGACGATCACCTCGAACTTCCCGTCCGACGGTATGGTCTCAGCTTCGCTAAGCGTGGCGTACTTGGCCATTTCGCGGATATTGGCGAAGACCAGGCTATCGAACTTGCGGCGCTTTCCGTCGGACTGCCGGATGGAGAACGGCTTGAACTTGGAGAAGGTCTTGATGACAGTCACCATTTCCTTCAAGGCACCTTTACTGCCCTTTTCAAGCTCCGTCGCAACCACGGGACTAAGGCCGAATCCGATGTACGAATGCGCGTACTCCAGTGGCTCGTCATCGTTTTGGCCGGTATGGATACGGAGGAGATCGATGTTCCGCACCCGGCCTTCCACAATGGCGTCCTCGAGCGGCTTGGTTCCTGTGATCCGGCTGTGATCGTTGGCGTTCCCGGCAGCAAGCACCGCGCAGACGGCCTTGGGGTTCCCCGCCTGCATCACCCCATTGACTACCTCGTTGTATCCACCATCCCCACTGACAGATACCACCAGGACACTGCGGTCCCCCGTGGCGGCGTCTCGGGCAAGATCGACGGCGTGGCCAGCGTGTTCCGTGGGCCGGAGAACGATCTCCGGCGCGTAGCTGATGAGGTCTTGCAGCTTGTCATGCAACTGCTGCGCGAGCTCAGGCGCGTCCCCCGTGCTGTTGGGATTGAAAATGATGACGATCGATTCAAAGGTCCGGGCAGAATCCATGATGTGCTCCTGGTTCATTGCGAGGTACCTTACAGGCGGCTGTTTCCCTCGGAAGCTCCCATCCTATTCGCAAAGCAACAGTGCCCCTCGCATAAGGCGGTCCGAAAGGGAGGGTCCGAACGGGGTTCCGCCTGGGCTCGGGACATGAAAGCATGAAATTGCGTCTTCAGAAGTGGGGACCTCAGGGACAATGAGCTGGCGGACGCTTCGGACGCCCCCAGCGGCGGGGAAAGTCCATGGAATCAGATCCACTGCAGACTGCAAGAACGCGGGTGCAAAAGCACGACATATCCTTTGATGACTTATGGGCTTGGTATTGGGCAAACGGGGGAAGCGCAGAGCCCGTCGACTTTGACGCCTACCTTTTCGGCCTCGAACGCCGCGATCCCTTCGACATGAAGATTCTCGCCTGGGCGATGGAAGACTTGGAGGAGCGCTCCCTCCTCTAATTGAGCGACACCTCCCCTAACCCGCGACAGTTACTGTTGACCCATGGCTACAGTTCTTGAGGCCGACAGACTGGTTGTGGGCTACGCCGGGTCGCCGGTGTGCGGTGAAGTGTCCGTATCAGTGAGGGCCGGCGAGGTCTTGGGAGTTGTCGGGATCAACGGTGCCGGCAAGTCCACTGTGGCGCGCACCATCGCTGGCCGGCAGGCTCCCTTGTCCGGGCATGTCAAGGTCCACGGACTCCTCATAGACCCCGACGCCGTGCCGTTTCGTCGCGAGGTCGCAGCGGTCTTCGACGAGGATCTCTTCTTCCCGTCCTTAACCGTGCGCGAGCACCTGCTTCTGATCGCCCGTGGTCACTCGTTGGACCAACCCGAAGCGCGGGTTGAGGAGGAACTGGCGTTCTTTGGGCTCGCGGGACGCGCGCACGCAGTACCAGATGCCCTCTCCTCGGGCCAACGTCGCCGGTTGCTTCTGGCGGCCGGGCTGATTCGTCCGTCGTCGCTCCTTATCCTTGACGAACCCGAACAGCGCCTTGATCCCCAAATGCGCGTGGCCATTGGCGGCCGCATTGCTCACCACGCGCGGTCGGGAGGTGCAGTTGTCTTGATAACCCATGATCCCCAGTTGTTGCTCGCCACCGCGTCCAGGTGTTTGGTGATCGACGAGGAAGTGCAGGAATTCAAGCCGGACAAGGGAGCGTCCATCATTGCCGGCTCTTAAAGCCCCCGCCTCCGGGAAACAGGAGTCCAGCCGCGTACTGTCCGCAGAAATCGTCCGCTTCACGCATCGTTCAGCGCGTCGGTATGAACGCCGGCAGATCTCTTGGAGCGACCGCTTCATCGACGTCTACAACAACGTGCTCGGACTCGGCGTCGCACTGGCCATGGCCGGTTCCTTCGTCTTCGCCATGCGGAACGAGATTGCCCTGCGGACCGCGGTGTCGAGCATCGTTCGGAAGCAGTGGTTCGTGCTGCCGCAGCCTGTGCTCTGGACCCTTCTGGGCTTGGCGGTCCTCGCCGCCATGAGCAACCTGTCCCGCAAGCTGGGACCGATCACCGTTACCGGGCCCGAAAGCACGTGGTGGCTTCCGCTCCCCCTCGACCGGCGTCCGATGGTTGGTCCCCGGTTCCTCCGGAAAGTAGCCCTTACCGCCGTGGGCTCAGCACTGGCTTATCTCTTGTTCAGCGTGATGACTTCCCTCGGCCGCAGCCCCGGGGAGCACCTCATCGCATCGGTTGCGTTTGGTGCGGCCGGCATGATTGCAGTGCTTTTGGCAGCAACGCAACAGCTCGGCATCATCCGAGGACGGCTCGGACGATTCGTGGCCGCACTGGTACTGCTCGTGAGTGCTGTTGTGCCTGCCCTTGCGCCCGGGCCTCTGCCCGCAGCGGCGCTCTGCGTGGCCGCCGTCGGGCTCTTGATACTCGTCGCACCCAGAGCCGGGCTGGTGAGCGGAGAAGAGCTGACGCGGGGAGGAGCGCTGGCCAGCCAGGCCAGTGCGTCGCTGTTCGCAATGGACTCCAATGAGGCGTTGCGCGCGCTGGGCAGTGAGAAACTGCCGTCCAAGAACGACGGCGGTCGGGCGGCTGCGTTCTACGGCAAGCCTGTCCGCGGGCCGGCCGCGGCCCTGATTCGTGCCGACATAGTGGCCTTCCTGCGTTTGCACCCACCCCTGCTTCCGCCCTTCGTTTGGCTCGGAGCGTGCGTGGCTTCGCTGCTGGTGGAAGGGGGGCTGCCGGAATTCGTACAGCTGGCAATCATCGTCGTTGCCGGTTGCGCCACCGCCGCAGGGATGGGCAGCATTGCCCGACGTGCCGCACTGGTACCGGAACTTGATGCATTGCTGCCGTTGAACGGAGCAGTGGTCCGAACCAGCAGGATACTGATGCCTGCAGCTGGCATGGCCCTTTGGATGGCCGTTCTCAGCGGAATATTGGTGCTGCTCGGCGCCGCAGATCCTGCCCTCGTCCTCGTGGGAGCCCTGGCAGGTGTAGGAATGGGCGCCGGGACGCTCCGCGCGGCCACGAGACCAGGGGCGGATTGGTCGATACCGCCGATTGAAACGCCTTTCGGCCCGGTTCCCCGGGCTCAACTCACATCAGTAATGCGGGGACTGGATGTGACCATCCTGGCGATGATTCCCGTGGTCTTCTCCCTGTACTTGGGACGTGTCCCGTTGCCGGTCATGGCGGTGCAGGCGGTGTTCAGCGCGGGTATTTTCCTGGTGGTTGTTCTCTCACGTCCGCGCCGTAGCCAGGGCGGGGTTTAGTCCTTTCCAGAGCAGTACTGCATCAGAGCATGACGGTGCCCTCGATGCACGTGCTCGACGCTCCGCCGACCCACACCACACCATCCACGGCCTGGACATGAATCCGGCCTGCCCGGCCCAGCACCGTGCCCTGCGCCGCAACGTACTCTTGAGGCGCACGGCCACTGCCGGTCAACCACTGTGCCGCCCCGGCATTGAAGCTGCCGGTCACGGGGTCCTCCGTCATGGCATCACCGGGGATGAACGTCCGGACCTCAAAATCGACGCCGGTTCCAGCCCGATGCGGCCCGATCACGCCTACTTTCAGCTCACCCATCTGCGCAAGGTCCGGGTCGATGGCGAGCACTTCTTCAGCTGAACCCAGGAGTACTCCGATCCACTCGGGTCCGTTGACTAACCAGGCAGCGTCGAGCACGGATTTTGCAGGAATCCGCAGACTTGCAGCCAACCTGTCCCGCAGCGCGTCGCTTACTGCCTCAAAACGTGTCAGTGGGGGCGCTGCAAACGCCAGGCGCCCGGCGTCGTGCTTGATCCGCACCAAGCCGGCGGCGCATTCCTGGACCACCACCCCGTCGGCCCTGGGCGTACCGCCTGCTTGGAGCCAGGTGTGCGCCGAACCCAGTGTGGGGTGGCCTGCGAACGGGAACTCCTCGCTCCCGGTGAAGATCCGCACCTTGTAGTCCGCGGTGGGGTCTGTGGGCGGCAGCAGGAACGTCGTTTCTGAAAGGTTGGTCCAGTTGGCAAAGTGCTGCATCGTTGCGGCGCTCAGCCCCTCGGCGTCGACGACGACGGCCAGCGGGTTGCCGAGGTATGGCACTTCTGAGAAGACATCGACTTGGTGGAACGGGCGGATACGTGCGGATTCTGGGGTCACTGCTGCAGGCTACCATCGGCGGGCTGGACCCGGCGCGGTTGCAGGTGACGAAAGCAAAGGACCCCCACCTCCGGAATCCGGCGGCGGGGGTCCTTCTTGCAGTCTGGGACTACTTCCCTGCTACGACCTCAAGGTCGATCACGGCGGAGACGTCCTCGTGCAGGCGAACATTGGCCTGGTACGAACCGACAGACTTGATGTGGTTCGGCAGTTCAACATTGCGCTTGTCGATTGCGCCGAGGCCAGCGGCCTCAACAGCAGCAGCGACGTCAGCCGGCTTGACCGTGCCGAAGAGACGACCGGACTCGCCGGCCTTCACCTCGAGCTTGACTTTCTTGGAGGACAGCGCGGAAGCCTGAGCCTGTGCAGCTTCAACCGAAGCGTGCGCACGAGCAGCACGGGCTGCCGTGATGGACTCGACCTGCTTCTCGCCACCCTTGCTCCAAGTCAGAGCGAAGCCGCGGGGCACCAGGAAGTTACGTGCGTAACCGTCCTTGACCTCGACGACGTCGCCAGCAGCACCGAGACCGGTTACTTCGTGGGTCAGAATGAGCTTTGCCATGTTAGTTACCCTTTCCCTTAGCCGCGGCCAGCGCCGGAGTAAGGCAGCAGTGCAACTTCGCGGGCGTTCTTGATTGCCTGGGCGATCTTGCGCTGTTCCTGAACGGTAACACCAGTTACGCGACGAGCGCGGATCTTTCCGCGATCGGAGATGAACTTGCGCAGCAATGCTACGTCCTTGTAGTCGATGACAGTGATGTCAGCGGCCTTCAAGGGGTTGGACTTTGGTTTGGGCTTACGGAGTTCAGCCTTAGCCATCGTGGAGCTCCTATTCTATGGAGCCCGTGGATATTGATCCACGGGATGGTGGTGTTCGACGGCCTTCCCCGCCCGGGTGCCTTTCGGCAAACTGGCGGCATCCGGCGTCGGACGATTTCTTGGTGTTTAGAAGGGAGGTTCTGAATCCGGGCCGTTGCCCCAGCCGCCTGCATTGCTGACACCGGGCGTAGCCCAAGGGTCTTCCTGCTGTGCGGGCTGGTTGCCGCCCCAGGTTCCTCCGGAGTTGCCGCCACCCTGGTTTCCACCAGGAGCGCCGCCTCCAAAGCCACCGGAATTACCGGCGTTACCGCCACCGAAGCCACCCTGACCCCCGCCGGAGCGCTGGGTACGGTTGACCTTGGCGTTTGCGTAACGCAGGCTGGGGCCGATTTCGTCGACCTCCAGCTCGATAACAGTGCGCTTTTCGCCTTCTTTTGTTTCGTAGGAACGGCTCTTCAAACGGCCTGAAACAATGACGCGCATGCCCTTTGTGAGGGACTCGGCCACGTTCTCAGCTGCCTCACGCCACACCGATGCGCGGAGGAACAGGGTTTCCCCATCCTTCCACTCATTGGACTGACGATCGAAGGTCCGGGGAGTAGACGCAATGGTGAAGTTCGCTACCGCCGAACCTGACGGTGTGAACCGCAGTTCGGGGTCATTGGTGAGATTACCGATGACCGTAATAGTGGTTTCGCCTGCCATCTACTGCCTCCTTGTTCGTTCCTGCGGGGTAAAGATTGAAAGCCGGGAGCTGAAATTACTCAGCTACAACCTTCTGCTCTTCGGGGCGGGTGATCTTGGTGCGCATGATGGTCTCGTTGAGACTCAGCTGGCGGTCAAGTTCCTTGGCGGTTTCAGGCTTGGCGGTGAAGTTCACCACGGCGTAGATACCTTCGGACTTCTTCTTGATGTCGTAAGCGAGGCGACGGCGGCCCCAGATGTCAACCTTTTCGATGGTTCCACCATCGGTGGTGATGACATTCAGGAACTTCTGAAGCGACGGCTCTACGGTACGCTCTTCGACCTCGGGGTCGATGATTACCATCAATTCGTAAGGACGCATATGTGAACCCACCTCCTTTGGGCTAAGCGGTTACGGCATTTCCGTAACAGGAGGTTCATTTGCGATGCTGCGCACACGCCCCCACCGAAAGACCGGCAGAGGGCGTAACACAGACTTCAACATCTTAGTGCATCTCCTGCACTCAAAGCTATTCGGCAGGATTGGGCCGTGGAAGCGCACGAGTTGTCTATGTGGATAACCGTACGTGCCACCCGTGATACTTGGACCATGACCGTCTTGAAGTCCATCACCCTCTTCATCCTTGCTGCGGCGGCGGAAATCGGCGGGGCGTGGCTCATCTGGCAGGCCATCAGGGAGGGCAAGGCCTGGTGGTGGGCTGGCTTGGGCGTGGTTGCGCTGGGAATCTACGGGTTCTTCGCTGCCTTCCAGCCTGAGGCCCACTTTGGCCGCGTTCTCGCAGCTTACGGCGGGGTGTTCATCGCCGGGTCTCTCGCTTGGGGAATGCTGGTGGATGGTTTTCGACCGGACCGCTGGGACGTCATTGGCGCCCTGGTCTGCATGGTCGGAGTGGCCGTGATCATGTTCGCGCCCCGCACTGGCAGTTAATCCTCACACCGGTACGTTGTCCGAACACGACGAAACCCCCGGAAGATTGCGGATCTTCCGGGGGTTTCACACTGTGCGCGGAGGGGGACTTGAACCCCCACCCCCTTTCGAGGACTAGCACCTCAAGCTAGCGCGTCTGCCATTCCGCCACCCGCGCAGGTGGTCAGGAGAAGCGTGTTTCATTTTCTCCTCGACAGCAGCAAAGACACTAACACGAAGAGCGGCAATCCACAGATTCGGGAGTTGGGGCGCCCGGGGATGGGCATGGTGTGGGCAGCGCGAGGCGCGCGTCCCTACCACCCCGAAATGGTTAGGGTGAATAAATGAACAACGTCAGAGAGAGACGCAGCCGGTTGCGGTTAGTCATTATGTTGGTGGCCGGAGCGGCAGCCTTCGTTGCCGCCGGAGTGCTGTGGGGGTGGGTGGACGCCCCCGCAGTAGGTTGGGCGGTGGCGGCGCTGATCTACGTAGTGTGGGTGTGGCTCGTCATCGCGCGCATGGACCCTGACGAAACCCGCCTCCACGCGACCTCCGAGGATCCTTCGCGCGCAGCTACGGACCTGCTGATACTCGCAGCTAACCTTGCCAGCATTGCCGCGGCCGCCGCCGTGATCGTCAATTCACACATCGACGGCTCGAACAGCCGCGTGTACGCGGCCGTTCTGGCTTTGGCGTGTGTAGCCCTTTCCTGGATGCTCGTCCAGACGCTTTTCACGCTCCGATACGCCGAGCTTTACTACAGTTCGAATAAAGGCACCGGCGGGAAGCCAGGCGGCATCAGTTTCAACCAGGACCGGCCACCGCAGTACACCGATTTCGCCTACTTGGCCACCAGCCTGGGCATGACCTACCAGGTGTCGGACACCAACTTGGAAAATCATCGGATCCGAGCCGAAGCCATGAAGCATGGCTTGCTCTCCTACCTCTTCGGCACGGTAATCCTCGCCGTCACCATCAACTTGGTCATCGGACTGGCGCAGTAGCCATCCCGCACGTCCACTGACAACCAAAAACCCAGCGGTTGGTGCCAAGGATTACGACGTCCGTCCTGCGCCAACCCCTGCGCGCTCGGTTTCGGTGCTGCCCACACCGGTGTCCAAGCGGCCGTTCCGGCGGCGATACCGCACGATGCCGATGACAACCACCACGGCAGCCAGCGCCAGCGAGAGGAACAGGGATTCCCGCGTGGATTCAATAATGATCATTCCGATGATGAGCGCCACGATGCTGCCGATGGAGATCCAGGTGAGGTAGGGGAAGAGCCACATCCTGAGTTCAAGTTGCTCGGCAGCGGCTCCCATGCGCCTGCGGAGGATGAGCTGGGAGACGGCGATGACGAGCCACACGAAGAGCGCAATGGCACCGGAGGTGTTTACCAGGAACAAGAACACTGTGTCCGGCGCAATGTAATTCAGGCCCACGGTGATGAACCCAACCACGGTGGAAGCCAGCACTGCTGCAGCCGGAACGCCGCGCTTGGAGATCTTCATCCACGACTTGGGTGCGTCACCGCGCTGGGAGAGGGAGAACAGCATGCGGCTGGCAGTGTAAAGACCCGAGTTCAGGCAGGAGAGCACCGAGGTCAGGACAACGATGTCCATGATGGTGCCGGCTCCCGGAATTCCGTAGAGCTCAATGACGGCCACATACGGGCTCTTAGCAACGGAAGCGCTGTTCCACGGCAGTAGCGTCACCACAATGGCGATCGAACCGATGTAGAAGATCAGGATGCGCCAAACAGTGGACTTCACGGCCTTCTTGACCGCGTCCACGGGGTTCTCCGATTCACCGGCCGCGATGGTGGCAATTTCCGCGCCGAAGAAGGAGAAAACCACCACGAGGATGCCGGCGAGCACCGCTCCCGGACCGCTGGGCATGAAGCCGCCCTTATCCAGGAGGTTGCTGACGCCGGGCGCCGGAACGCCCGGGATGAGCCCGAGGATGGCCGCGATCCCGGCGAGGAGGAAGATGACGATTGCCGTGACCTTGATGGAGGCGAACCAGAACTCGAACTCGCCGTAGGATTTCACGGATCCAAGGTTGGTCAGCGTCAGGAGGACCATGAGCAGCAGCGCCCAAACCCACTGATCCACGCCGGGAACCCAGCGGTGCATGATGGCCGCACCCGCGGTGGCCTCGATGCCGAGAACAATGATCCAGAACCAGGCATAGAGCCAGCCGATACTAAAACCGGCCCAGCGCCCCAGGGCCTTGTCTGCGTAGGTGGAGAATGAGCCGGTTTCCGGGTTGGCGGCAGCCATCTCGCCCAGCATGCGCATCACGAGGATGACAACCAGGCCGGCAGCGAGATAGGCAACGAGGATCCCCGGGCCGGCCTGCTGGATGGCAGCGCCGGAGCCAACGAAAAGCCCTGCACCGATCACGCCGGCGATGGCGATCATGGAGAGGTGCCGTGGCTTCAGGGACTTGGAAAGCTGTTGGTCAGCGTGCATGGATTGGCGCCGTCCTTTAGGTTCGAGGTAGGCCACAGTGGTGTGCCACGGGCCACATGACTAGATCACGCTAACGTGCCGGGACTGGGCGGGTACTGTGCGACCAAACATTTTGCCTGTGCTCCAATTGGCACGCCCGCACAAAAAGTATGATTTTAGGAAACAAGTGTTTCATCAGGGGAATCCACATGCCCGCCCTGAAGCGAGTGCTTGATGCTTTGCGTCAGGCGCCTGCGCGGAAGAACACCTCAACGACGTCGGTCAGGAACCGTGGATCCCGAACTCCGCAAAGTTCGCGCGCCGAATGCATCGACAGGAGCGGAACGCCGACGTCCACTGTTCGAATACCCAAACGGGTGGCGGTCAGCGGCCCAATCGTGGAGCCGCAGGGCAGATCGTTATTTGAGACGAACTCTTGGTACGGCACGCCGGCCGCTTCGCAAAGCTTCGCCCAAACTGCCGCGCCCGGGGCATCAGTGGCGTAGCGCTGGTTGGCGTTGATCTTCAGCAACGGCCCGCCGTTGAGGACCGGGCGGTTCACGGGATCGTGCCTCTCGGCATAGTTCGGATGGACAGCATGACCGGCATCCGCTGACACGCAGAACGACGCCGCAAGGGCCCGCCGCCGCTCGCTCACGGATGCACCAAGGCCGTCCGAGACGCGCGTCAAAATGTCCTCGAGAATAGGCCCGCAGGCGCCGGAGCGGGAATTCGAGCCGAGCTCCTCGTGGTCGAAAGCTGCCAGTACAGCGATGGGCCCGCTGGTTGGTTCGGCTGCGGCATGCGCGATCAGGGCAACCAGCCCGGCATGGGTCGAGGAGAGGTTGTCCAGGCGCCCGGACGCAAAGAACTCACTGTTGGCCCCGAAAACCGCGGGTGCCTGCGTGTCTGCCACTACGACGTCGTACCCGGCGATCCGGGCCGGATCCACAGTGGCGCCTTGAACACGATCGGCGAGCACCGCCAGCAGATCCGCCCCATCGGCACCCTCATCCCCGGCCTGGCCGAAGATGGGGTTCATGTGTTGCTGCTTTGACAGCAGCAATCCGTTGTCATTGACTCCACGGTCCAAGTGGATGGCCAGCTGCGGGAAGCGGAGGAGCGGTCCGGTGGCGGTGAGGTGTTCGGTGCCGTCAAGCAGGACCAGGCGGCCGGCAAGCTGGAGCTCCCTGTCCAGCCACGAGTTCAGGAGTGGTCCGCCATAGACTTCGACGCCGGCCTGAAGCCAGCCGAACTTGGCAGTGGTGGGTTTGGGCTTGAGTTTGAAGGAGGGTGAATCGGTGTGGGCACCCAAAATGTTGAAACCGGTGGTAGGCCCTGCGCCCTCGGGGGTCAGCCACGCGATCAACGCACCGTCCCGGACGATGTAGAACTTGCCGGCCCCGCCGGCCCACGGTTCCAACTCATCCAAGCGTGTGAATCCGGCGGCATTCAGCCTGCGGGCGGCTTCGTGCACAGCGTGGAAGCTCGACGGCGACGCCGCCACATACGCGCCGAGGTCCTGGATGTGGGCATCTGCTGCGGAGGCATTCGAAGACATTCACCGAGTCTAGCCGCGCATGGTCTAAGGCACCTCCATCGCCATGAATGTGCACAATGAACATTTTCATATGCTTGTAATGCTCATCACAATGTGCCACGATAGCGCCAGCAGCTCATCTCGGAAGGCTCCTCATGAACATTGAACTGAAACAAGTCCGCAAACTCCGCATCCATTGGCCCATCGAGGTTGGAACGATGACGCAGCTGGCCCGTGGCAACCTCACGGCGTTGGAAGCTGACGCCGGTATCGCTTTGCTGCTGCAGACTCTCGCGGACATCCCCGAGTTGGGCGGGTTCGGCAACTACCACCATGTTTTCGAGTCCTCCGCCGGGTTCGAAGGCTTCACCGTGGCCGAAGGCGCCAACCCCACCTTGGGGCTGGTGGGGCAACGAACCATTTCGCCAACGTTCGTTTTCACAACGTACTTTGACTACGCCATGAGCGAGGCAGAGGTCCAGGACATGATCCAACAGATTGTCCGCATTCATCCATGGGAAGTTCCGGTTATCGAAATTTCCGCACCCATCAGCGTCTCCACCAGCGTTGAGGCACCGGCTTTCGGCATGCCGGTTGTTGGCATGCCGACTGTCGAAAGCCAGGTGGCCTGATGCAGGGCACGTCTCCAGGGTTGTGGGCCGACTTGGCGGCGCTCTTGAAGGGCCGTACCTACACGGACCTTACCCATGCGTTCCACCCGGGCCAGCCACGGTTCGCGGCATTCCCCGATGAAACCCGCGAAGCCCTCTTCGACATAGAGAAGGGGGATGGCTTCACAGCCCATCGGTACTCGATCGTGGGTCAGTGGGGCACCCACGTCGATCCGCCGTCGCACTTCATCCGGGGCGGCTTGACCCTGGACAAGATTCCTGTCGAACAGATGCTGCTGCCGTTGGTAGTCATCGATATCAGCCAACGCGTGGACGCCAATCCTGACGCGACGCCCACCCTTGCGGACGTGCAGGGTTGGGAAGCCCGGAACGGGGACATCCCCGAGGGTTCGTTCGTGGCACTTCGCACAGGATGGAGCCGGCGGTGGCCGGACCCCGAGGCGATGGCAAACAAGGATGCAGCGGGTATCAGCCATACTCCTGGCTGGTCGCACGAGGTTCTCAAGTACTTGATCGAAACCCGGCACGTTTCCGCCGTGGGTCATGAGCAGACCGATACCGATCCCGGCATCGCGACCTCCCGGCAGGACTTCAGCCTGGAAACCTACGTGCTCGCCCAAGGAAAGTGGCAGATCGAACTCCTGGCTAATCTGGACGGTGTTCCAGAGGCAGGCGCGATCATCATCGCCACGTGGGCCAAACCGTTGGGAGGCAGCGGCTTTCCGGCCAGGGTCTTCGCGATCCACTGACGCGGGATGGGTGTGGCTAGAATCGAGCCATGTCAAAGACCTCCAGCATGGGCCGCGGGATGATGGCCATCCTCGCCCTCGGGGCCCGTCATGCGCAAGGGTACGACGGCGGTTCGGTCGCCGACATCGCGGCCCAGCTGGATAAAGACCGCAGCCAAGTGTCAAGGAGCCTCAAGGGTGCCCAGCTGGAGGGCTTCCTGGCCCGTAATGACCAGCGGAACTACAGCTTGGATTGGTCCATCCTGACGGACGCCCAGCTCGTTACGGAGCAACGGCTCCGGACCGACGGCCTCACCGCGCTGGAGGGCTTGGCCACCGAAACCAACGAGGCCTGCTTTTTGGGAGTGCTCAGCGGAAACAGCACCGTGACCATCGCTGAGCATGTTCCCGCGAGTGCCAACCTCGTGGGTTCCTGGCTGGGACGCCCCTACCCTGCCTACTGCAGCGACGCCGGCCAGGCCCTGCTATGGGATACGCCCGACCACGAGGTCCGCAAAGTCTTCGAATCCGTGGAGTTCCTGAAGCATGGACCCAACACCCCCCGCTCCGTGGATGACTTCCTGGACCGCCTCAGGACCTCCCGCGCCCGTGGCTACTCCATAGTTGACGAGGAAGCCGAACCCGGCCTGTATTCCCTCGCCGCTCCCATCCGGGATTTCAAGGGCGAGGTTGCCGCCGCGATACAGATCGTCGGCCCTAAGTCCCGCATGGAGCCACTGAGGGAGAGCCACGCCGTCGTACTGAACTCCTGGCGGGATTGGCTCGAATCAACTGTTGGGGGACCAGCAGATACCAGTCCGGATATTTTCGGGAGTTGAGCTTCGCGGCAGGTCCGGCACCGGTGAAGGCGCCGGACCTACCCGCTCATTTTGCTTCTGGGAAGTTGCTTTCTAGGAAGCCGGGTGCGTGAACGGAACGCGATCGAACGAAATGACGTTTGATGAGTCACCGGGATCCACGGTGACTTTCAGCCAGTCCTTGGCATTGTTGGAGCCGTCCACCGTGACCCGGGTCAGGTTCTTCGCTGCCGTGGCTTGGCCATAAAAGGACAACCACGACGAGCCGGCCGCCAAAGGGTGGTCCTGGTTATAGACGTGGCTGTCTCCATTGATTAGGTAGACCGGCCCTCCGAAGGAGTTCGATTCCTCGATCAGAGTCTGCACCAGGGGCTTGAAAGCGCCAAAGTCCGCCTGGCTCGGGGCAGCGACCGTAGGGTCGAACATATCCGCCTGAGTCATCACGACGACGGCACGGTCACCGTTGTTTCGTGCGGTGCGGAAGGTGTCCTTCAACTCCTCGATGTCGGCCCGGGTCCGCGTCTGAACCTCGCTCACTTGGGCGGCGGTGGGCTGGGTTTGGCCAAGGCCCGTCCAAGGCAACATCGAGTTGTCGCTGCCGGGGATATTGACGGCTGTGAAGGCAACCTCGTGCTTGCGGAAGCTGACGTTCTCGGGGAAGCCCTCCTTGGCTTGCGACTTCACCTGCATCGGTGCGCCAAGCGTGACGCCGGGCTTGGGAAAGAAGGTTTCCCGGACCTTGGCCAGCCTTTCTAGGGGGTTGTAGGCTCCGTTGTTCGGGCGATGGCAATCTGTCCATTCGTTGTCCCCCGGAGTGTAGACAAGCGGGGCCGTGAAGCTGTCAAAGTTGCTTTTGATGGCGTCGAAGTACTGGTCTGTGCACTGGGAAGACCCGTTCTTGATGTCACCTACGTGGGCGACGAAGCTCAGTTCCTTGTGCGCGTTGAGATCCTGGATGTAGGAAGGGAACGCTTGGATTTCGGCGGCACCATACGGCACGTCCCCGATCACTCCGAAGCTGAACCCATCCGTGTTGCCTTGGTGTCCGTTCCCGTTCGGCTGTCCCGACGGGCCGCCGTCGTTGGCTGCAAGGGCGGGCGGGGCCAGCAGCGTCGCGGACAGTAGCGCGGCCCCGACCGTTGCTATGGCGACTCTAGTCATTGAACGCATGAAACTCTCCTCATCGTTGTCCGATACCGGGACGAGGCTATTGGGATGAGCTGAATGACAGGAGTCGCCCACGTGAATCTTTGCCCTTTGCCATGAAGCAAGATGTCATAACCTACGGTAGGGAAAGAGGGATTTGTGGTGATGACTGACGGAAAGGGTGCCGCCTTGGAGAGCAACCGCTTGTTGCGTCGCGGGTTGGCCCTTGAATATGCCACCCTCGGCTGGAACGTGATCGGGTTGGGCATCCTGGCCGTGGCCGCCGTCGGTGCCTCCTCGCCGGCCCTGGCCGGATTCGGCCTGGATTCCCTGATCGAGGTCTTCGCCTCCGTAGTTGTGGTGTGGCAGCTTAAGGGTGTCCATGCTGACCGTGAGGCGCGGGCCATGCGGTTGATCGGAGTGGCGTTCGCGGTTCTGGCTGCATACTTAGTGGTCCAGTTGGTCATTGTGATCGCCAGTGGTGTCCGGCCTTCCGGCTCGGCCTTGGGCATTGGATGGACGGCGCTGACACTCGTAGTGATGCTGGGCTTGGCTTGGGGAAAGATCCGCACGGGCCGTGTCATGGGCAACCCGGTGCTGAGAGCGGAAGGCAAGATCACCCTGATCGATGCCTGCCTATCCGGCGCGGTCCTCATCGGGTTGGTCCTCAACGCATTGTTCGGGTGGTGGTGGGCGGACCCGCTGGCTGGGCTGGTCATCGTATACTACGCCGTTCGCGAGGCTATGCACGCTTTGAAGCCTGAACCCGGGGCGCCCGGGGAAGCGACGGCATGAACTGGTGGGAACCGGTGATCGCTATCATCGGTGGCGTTGCGCTGATCTACGGGGTCCTACTGATCCTGCTGGCCGTTTACGCCCGGCGGCACCCGGAGACAGTAGGCATGAGGGAAGCACTCCGGTTGCTTCCGGACCTCCTCATCCTGTTGCGCCGGTTGGCTGCTGATAGGACACTGCCACGCGGCATCCGCATCCGCTTGGTCCTACTGCTGGTCTATCTCGCCTCACCGATTGACTTGGTTCCGGATTTCCTGCCCGTACTCGGATACGCCGACGACGTCGTCATCGTGGCCCTCGTGCTGCGCTCGGTCATCCGCAAAGCGGGTGCCGGACCAATGGAGAAGCACTGGCCCGGCACCCCCGCGGGTCTCGCAATGATCGAACGCGTGGCCGGAATGTCGGCGACGCCTTCTGCTGGGCCCGGGACGGATGACGCCGGGAGGCAGTAGGTTCCCGAACGCTACCCTGCACCCAGCCGTAGGGCGGCTGCGTGCAGGGCACCGGCGATGTCCCCTTCGGCTTTCTCAATACTGGTCCGCCCACCCAAAACGCTGATGGCAGCCATGACGCTGCCGGCGGGATTCCGAATCGGGACGGCGGCTTCCCATACGTCATGCTCGAATTCTTCCGCCGCCAGAACGAGTCCCCTCGGCCGATCCCGGTCCATAAGGTCACTGACCTCAGTGACTGAGTGGGCCGCCGCAGGACCGCCGACGCCGATGAAGTTGACGTCCCTGAGCAGGGAGTCGAGCTGGGCCCGGGAGTGGTCCCACAAGAGCGCACGCCCCGAGCCGGTGCACCAAACCGGCGTGACCATGCCCGGTTTGGCGAACCCGCCCAGTACTGAATTGTTGGTGGAAGAGCGCAGCAGGAGGACCCGGACACCCTCGCGAACAGAGAGCCGTGATCTGAGGCCGAAGGTAGATACCAGCGCCTCCATCTCGGCCGCTGATTCCCGGACCCAGCCGACATTGAGCGAGGCGGCCAAACTGAAGAACCGGGGGCCCGCCCGGAAAGGACCTCGCTCCACGCGTTCCAGCAGTCCCAGATCGCAAAGCTCCTGCGCCAACCGCGAAACGCGGCTCTGCTCCATGTCCAGCTCCGCCGCCAGCTGGGAAACACCTAAAAGCTGGCGTCCCTGCTTTTCGCGGTCCGTTACCATGCGAACGAGGCGAAGGCCTTGAGCCAACGAGGACGCCTCGGGTGATCCCTCCAAGAAACGGCTCCTTCCGAAAAGCGCTTCGGCCATTCTGACATGCCGCCAAACCTACGGGTGCCCAGGCAACCTACGAATGTTCAGCCAACCTGCGCCCTGCGGCCATAGCGGAAGTGGAAGAACGCATAGCACGCGCCAACGAACGGTACCCCAAAGTACAAAGCAGCTACCTGGTTTGGGTCCATGGCAATGCCTATGAGGGAGATGAAGCACAAGGCGAATGCAAGAATCGGTACCAGCGGAAAGAGTGGGGCCTTGTAGGCAAGGTCGCTGACCCGACCGCCGTTGCGGACGAACTGACGGCGATGGAAAAAGTGCGATGCGGTGATCGACATCCAAACCCCCACCACTGCGAAACCTGCAACGGAGACGAGGGCCAGGTACACGGTTTCCGGGGCAACAATGCTGCTGATCAAGGAAGCCAACCCGCCGAGCATGCTCACGGAGAGCGCAGCCAGGGGTATTCCGCGGCGTGTCAGCTTTTTGAGGGCTTTGGGCGCTTGGCCCTCATCGGCCAAGGAGTAGAGCATGCGCGCACAGGAGAACAGGCCGCTATTGCCCGCGGACAGGAGCGCGGTGATGATGACGAAGTTCATGATGTCCCCTGCGAAAGGTATCCCCACCGAGGAGAAGACCGTCACGAAGGGACTCTCGTCCAGACCCACCTGGTCGAAAGGCACCGTAGCTGCGATCACTGCAATTGCGCCGACGAAGAAGATGAGAAGCCGAACAACGGTGCTGCGCATGGCTTTGGGAATGTTCCGTGCAGGGTCTGCCGTTTCGCCGGCTGCGACACCGATGAGCTCTGATCCGGAGAAGGCATAGAAGACAGCGAGGGTTGTTACGAGGACGCCGCTAAGGCCGTTGGGGAACAACCCGCCCGACGTGTTGAAGTTTTCGAAAAGGAACGGGTGATGGTCCGATTCCGACAGCGGGTGGAAGCCCAGGACAGCCGCTCCGCCGAACACGATGAGGGCAATAATTGCACCGACCTTGACAATCGAGAACCAGAACTCCGACTCACCGAAAAACCGTGACGACACCGCGTTGAGGCCGAAGAGAACCACAGCAAACACGGCACACCAAACCCAGACGTCCACGCCCGGAAACCAGCGTTGCATGAGCAATCCGGAGGCCGTGAATTCGGAGCCGATTGCCACGGCCCAGCACAGCCAGTAGAGCCATGCAGTGGCGAAACCGGTTGCGGGTCCAATGGAACGTGACGCGTAGATATGGAATGCTCCGGACACTGGGTAGGCAATGGCCAGCTCCCCGAGGCACGCCATCACCAGATAGACCACGAACGCCCCGATGAGGTAGGCAATGACCGCACCCAAGGGGCCGGCCTGGGAAATGGTGTATCCGGAGCTCAGGAACAATCCGGAGCCGATCACCCCGCCCATCGCGATCATCACGAGGTGGCGGGCACCCATTGACCGGCGAAGGCCCGTTACGGGTGCCGGCGCCACGTGGGTTGCTAGGGGGTCAGGTTCATGTTGCAGTTCCAAAGGGGCTGAAGGGGCTGACGAGGCTGAAGAATCCATGTGATGTCTCCGTTGTGTGACAGATGCTGACGGTACGCCTGGGACATCCGGGGTGTGGCTGCCTAAAAGGGCGTCTGTAGTGACGAAGGTAACACAAAGTTCTCGCCCGTGGTCATTAAAGACATTTATTAATGCATATGTTGCACACGATTACACCTTGTACCTACCCGGAGCCGGACCTATCGTCAGTAGTCCGGATTACTGGGCACCACAAGGCCTGTTTCGTAGGCGTACACCACGACTTGGACCCTATCGCGCAGTTGCAATTTGCTCAGAATCCGGCGGACATGGGTCTTCACAGTGGCCTCGGAGAGGAAGAACTTGTGCGCGATTTCCGCATTGGACAGGCCTTCAGCGATGGTCGTAAGGATCTCCGTCTCCCTCGGCGTCAGGCCATCAAGCAGCGGATCCCTGGGCGGCGTCTGCGGGCCACCCGGCACTGAAGCGCCCCGGACATACGTCTCCAAGAGCCGTTGGGTCACGCGAGGGGCCACGACGGCGTCGCCACTGGCCACCACCCGCACCGCCTGCACGAGTTCGGCGGGCGCAACGTCCTTGAGCAGGAAGGCGGACGCGCCGGCCTGCAGGCCGCTGAATGCGTATTCGTCAAGGTCGAACGTGGTGAGGATGATGACCCGTGCTTCCGAGGACAAATCCGCAATTCGGCGCGTGGCCTCAATGCCGTCCATCGTTGGCATCCGGACGTCCATCAGTACGACGTCGGGCTGAAGCGCCTCTACTTGGCGGGCAGCTTCGGCTCCGTCCGAGGCTTCCCCAACCACGGTGAGGTCTTCCTCGCCCTCAAGGATGAGGCGAAACCCCATGCGTAGCAGCGGTTGGTCATCCACCAACAACACCTTGATCCTGCTTTCGATCACGATTCCCCCTTTTCACCATTCCAGAGCAGCTCAGCGTGGACCGCCCAGCCTCCCCGTTTACCCGGCCCGGCAGTAACCGTTCCGGCATAGATTCCAGCGCGTTCCCGCATCCCCGCGATCCCCTGCCCCGAACCCAGGCCGCCGAGGCCAGCCATGCCGCCTGCGGTATCGGCGGACGCATCCCGGGTGCCCCGGCCGTCATCGAGCACGTCTATGGTGACCAAATCGCCGTCGCGGGTAACGTGTACATCCACTCGGCCCAGGGACCGGCCGTACCGCAGCACATTGGTCAGGGACTCCTGCACGATCCTGTAGACGGTCAGCTCCAATGCGGGGTCCGCTGGGAGGGCCGGGCCCATGTGTGCATAGTGCAGCGGAAGGCCCGCCGTACGGAATCCCTCCAGGAGCTTGGCCAGGTCCAGTCCCGAAGCGAGCGGGGTCAGGGGCGCGGGTTTGCCGGTATCGTCGCGCAACACCCCGAGGACCCGGCGCATGTCCGCCAAGGCTGCCCTGCCTGTCCGGGACAACTCGCCCAGAACCAGTCCCGCACGGTCCGGGTCTTTCTTGACCACTACTGCGGCGCCGTCGGAAAGACTGATCATCACAGTGAGCGAGTGGGCCACGACGTCGTGCATTTCCCGCGCTATCCGGTTCCGTTCGGTGACCTTGCCGAGCTGCGTGGTCCTGGCGGCCCAGGCGGCGATTTCGGACTCATGCTCCCTGCGCTGCCGTACAGAGATCCCGATGCCCGTTGCCAGTAGGTTCGAGAGCATGATGGTCACCGCGGTGGCGATGTTGTTGATCAGGTGAAAATTTTCCGGGACATCCTGAAGTGTCCCGGCGTTGGACGGGCTTGTCCACATGAACAGGTACAGGAGGCTTAGCGGCAGGCTCGCACCGATAAAAATTGCCAGCGCCGAGGCCCTGGGCTTGGTGGCCGCCATCGCATAGAGGGCAAACCACAGTCCTGCCGAAACGTTGGAGCCCCATGGGTTGAGGATCGTCGCGGCCACTTCCAAAAGCGCGACGGCCAGCACCACCTGGACGGGGAGCTCTCGCCGGAAGACCAACGCTGTAGCAATCAGCAGGAGCAACGCAACCACCAACCACTTGCCTTCGCCAATCGAAGCGATGATGGTGGGCAAGGCCAAAAGCAGGTAGCAAAGGACCACGACGGCGTTCATGGCGCGGGGGTGCTGGTAAAAGTACCGCCGGATCCGGCCCCTGCGGCGTTGGGTAATTTCAGCGAAGGACGCGTCGACCGTCATGGCCGCCGCGTCCTTCTGCAGTGGAGCTTCACTCATGGAACGAGCCTAGACGGGCTGCCCTGCCTAGACGTCCCGCTTCTTGATAACCAGCAAAGCCGGAATCAGGAACAGGAGGACGTAGCCAAGGAAGATGAGGCCTCCCTGCCAGGGGTCAATGACACCGTCCACGTGTCCAATGGCCAGGAACCGGCCGCCGGCCTCGCTGGGGATGTACTGGGGAACGTACTTCCAGAAATCCCCCGGGACCAATGAAAGGAATCCGGAAGCGATCGACAGAACAAAGAACAGCGCGACCAGCACTGTCACGCCACCCGCGCTGTTGCGCAGCAAAGCACCGAGTGAGAGTCCGATCAAGGCAACTCCGGCAACGTAGAGGCCGCCGGTGAAAATGCTGTACATCACGCCGTCGGTGGACCATGTCAGGTCCAGGTTGTAGCCACGGAAGACCGGCATGGCAATGAGGAAAGTCAGGAATGCCGCAATGGTGGTGATGACGTAGGAAACCACCACCAGGAGCAGTGCCTTCGCCAAAAATGCCGGAATCCTTTTGGGAACCGCATTCATGGTGGAACGGATCATGCCGGTGGCGTACTCCGAGGAGATAAACAGCACGGCAAGGGATCCCAACACCAAGGTGCCGATCTGCAGGCCCGCATTAGGCAGGTTGTAGAGCTCAAACCCGGAACCCTTGGGGAATGCACTCGTCAACAGCTCCGGAGTGACGGTCTGGCCCGCCTCCTTGGCACGTTGCGCTATCTGGTTGATGAAGGAGTAACGGATCAGGACGGCCAGCGCCCCGATTCCCACGGTGGCCACGAGCGTCAGAATAAGGAGGATCTGCGTGGATGTCAGCGAGCGGAGCTTGATCCACTCGGACTTTACGACGCCGCCAAAGGTCACCCCGCCGGTGCCTGCGGAAGAGCGTGTTGGCACGCCTGCACGGTTCTCAGTAGTGGTGCTCATGGTGCTTACTTTCCTTCCGGTGCAGCGGCGAGTGCGGGTTCACCGGACACATGCGAGTGGTACTCGACTTCGTCTTTGGTGAGATTGAAGTATGCGTCCTCAAGGGACGACACCTGAGGCGTCAGTTCATAGACCAAGACCTGGTTTTCGAGCGCAATCTGCGCAATCTGGCGCGCCTGCAACCCGGTAACCTCGAGGGTTTCAGTCTCGCTTTGGTCCACCCGGACGCCGTCGCCTACCAGCAGCGACGACAGGTGGCTCGTCGCGGACGTCCGCACCAGGACCTTCGCCTGCTGCGCACCGGCGATGATGTCCTTGACCGGCGCGTCCGCGATGATTCTGCCGCGACCGATGACAATCAGGTGATCGGCGGTTTGCGACATTTCGCTCATCAGGTGCGACGACAGGAAGACGGTCTTACCTTGGCTGGCGAGGTAGCGGACCAAGTTGCGGACCCAGAGGACGCCTTCAGGATCCAGCCCGTTGACGGGCTCATCCAGGATCAACGTCTGGGGGTCTCCCAGCAATGCAGCTGCGATGCCGAGCCGCTGTCCCATACCCAGTGAAAATCCGCCGGCCTTCTTCTTTGCGACGGCGCCGAGGCCGGTCATTTCGATGACCTCGTGCACCCGTGAGGTAGGTATGCTGTGCGTCGCAGCCATGGCGAGCAGGTGGTTGTAGGCACTGCGGCCCGTGTGGACTGCCTTGGCATCGAGCAGGGCACCTACCTGGTGCAGGGGATCCCTGTGCTCGGAATAGTGCCGGCCGTTGACCTTCACATCCCCCGAGGTAGGCCGGTCCAAGCCCATGATCATGCGCATCGTAGTGGATTTACCCGCGCCGTTCGGGCCCAGGAAGCCCGTCACCCGCCCGGCTTGGACGGTGAAACTGACACCGTCGACGGCGGTCTTCGCGCCATAGACCTTTGATAGGCCCTTTGCTTCGATCATGGAAGCGTTCCCTCCTCGGAGCACAAGTGCGTGCAAATGAGTTTTGACTGTACTCACCACGCTAGTCACGAGGAGCCCGGAAATCGCCTGTCCCAGGGATGATTCATGGGCCGCCCAGGGTAGTCCTCATGGATGACCTGAGGGGGTAGGTTCCTACTCTTGGTTTCTACCCGGTGGTTCCTACCCGGCGACCGGAAGGGCCGAATACACCGTGAGCTGCTGTGGCCTAACGATGAACTCCGCGCTCCGGACGCCGGGCTTGGGCTCGCCGTCGACCGCCAAAACCAGTGGTTCGCCGATCGCTTCCACAACCACCCTGGTTGCTTCCGTGAGGTGCGTGACTTTCGACGACGCGACGGTGCCCGTCAGGACGGACCACAGGAGCCGTGCACGGGCAAACGGCTCATCTGCGGTAATCATGCGCAGGTCGAAGACGCCGTCGTCGAGTACCGGACGCCGCAGGGGAGCGTGATCGCTCGGGTAGAACCGGCCGCGGCCCATGTAAAGAATCCAGAGCGTGTGCTTCACACCGTCAACCAGGAGGGTCGTGGGCGAACTCGTGGCGAAGGTCCGCAGGGATGCAAGTACTCCGGCGAGCGGTTTACCCAAAGCCAGTTCAAGCCGCTCCCGCCGGCGCACAAGGTTGGGATACAAACCGATGCTGGCCGTGTTCAGCATCGCCAGCTCAAGCGTCTCGGGCGAATCGGGGAGCCCGCGTTGAACCACTACATGTCCCAGGTCGACGGACGCAGCATGGCCATGGGTGACAGCGTCGATGGCGTCATCGATGGAACTGGTGCCAAGGTCACGGGCAAAATGGTTGAGGGTTCCGCCCGGGAGGACAAGGAGCGGGAGTGAATGCTCGACGGCGGCAGCAGCGGCAGCACCCACCGTTCCGTCGCCGCCCCACACGCCAAGCGCCACGGTCCCGGTCCGGGTAGCCGCGGCATCCATTTCCGCAGCGACGTCCTTATCTTCACCGATCTCGTGAATATACGCCTTGGGGAATATTTTGAGGAGCAGCTCACTGGTTTCGGGCGTGTAGGAGCCGCCCAGCACGTTGACGGCGATGGCCAGTCCCTCGCCGTCGGCAATGGCTGGTGCTTCGGCAGGAGTACGCCGCGGACTGGGTTCAGCAGGCCGGGCCGGCCACCAGCTACGCGTTAGGAGCGCCGCGCCCACTCCGATCGCCGACCCCAGGACAACATCCGTGGGCCAGTGCGCGCCAGTATGCACTCGCGAGTACGCGACCCCCGCAGCCACGGGCACCAGGGCCGCTCCTAACGCTGGAGAGACCATGCCAGCACCAACGGCGAACGCCACAGCTGATGCCGAGTGGCCGGACGGCATGGAGGAGCTCGATGGCTGTGGATTGACGAAACGAAAGGCCGGAAGAATGTCCGGATGGGGACGCCGACGCGGCAACAGCGTCTTGAACACGAGGTTGGTCACCCCGGAAGCAACAGCCAAGGAAAGCAGGCCGTGCACGGCAGCCCTCCTGGGCTTGCCGGGGATGGTTGCCATCGCGCCTGCTATGCCGAACCACAGCTTGCTCTTGGTCGCGGACGAGGAAAGCCTGCGGAAGAAAACATCGTGGCTGCCCTGGGGCTGGCGGGACACCGCCCGGACCAGGAACTGGTCAAAAGTTGCAACCTGTTGTGGGCCCATGCCCAAGAAGCCTCGCATGCCCTTACCCTAACGCTTGGACATCACCCGCAACGGTTTGGCAGCACCGGCCAATGCGAGGGCAACCAGCATGGGGGCCACGATCACGATCAGTGCCAAGTGGATTCCGGTGTGGTCGCCGAGGTAGCCCAGCAACGGCGGACCCGCCAGGAAGGCGACGTAGCCGATAGTGGACACTACTGAAACGCGTGCAGCAGCGTGGTTGGGATCATCCGCGGCGGCCGACATCCCCACCGGAAAGGCCAATGCCGCGCCGATACCCCACAGCGCCGCACCTGCACTGCCCAGCACCACGTTGTCGGCAAATACAAATAAGGACAGACCCAAAGCGGCCGCGGCCATGCTGGCACGAAGGACAGCCACCCGGCCAAACCGATCGATTGCCCTACCGCCAAAGAACCTCATTCCCGTCATCGCGGCAACAAAGAGCGCAAACATCAGGGCACCCGTGGATTCTGAGACGTTCAGGCCATCCACAGCTGCCTTGGCGATCCAGTCATTGCCGGCACCTTCGGTGAGTGTCGCACCGAGGACTACGACGCCGATGAGCAGCGTCCTGGAGTCCCGCCAAGCAGAAGGTCCCCGCCTTACGGGGGCACCGGCGTCGTGCGTCTCCATGGGGGCAGGGACCCACGGGAGGAAGTACTTCGGTGCTGTCAGGGCCAGGACAACTGCGACTGCCGCAATAACGATCAGGTGCTCGGGCAGGCCGATGCCTGCCTGCGAGAGGCCGGCTCCGATCAGGGCGCCAAGAAAGGCGCCTCCGCTGAACGCAGCATGGAACTGCGGCATGACGGTGCGCTTCAGGCCGTGCTCAACATCGGTGCCTTCGATATTCTGGGCCACGTCCCAAAGGCCTATGCCGATGCCGAAGAAAAACAGGGCCACTGCCGTGCCCGGAATCGATACCGCCATCAGCGAGACGGCGATGGACGCCCCGGCAACGCCGACCACAACCCCAGCCAGGCGAACGGTGTTGGCGGGGCCCAGTTTGCCCACCACCCATCCGGCCGAAGGTAGCGCCACGAGGGAACCAACGGCGGTGCAGAGCAGCAAGGTTCCCATCTGTCCGGACGTGAGGTTGAGCGCGTCCGCAACAGCGGGGATCCGGGCAGCCCAACTCGCGAAGACGAGGCCGTTGAGGCCAAAGATCAGGAATGTCGCTACCGCAGCGGCGTTCAGGCTGGCGGTGCTTCTTGAACTGATGGTCATCAGCAGGCACGCTCCACGCGCTTCTCGTCCCACACTGGTTCTTCGGACTCGTAGACCTTGCCATCGGAGCCGAAGATCAGGAAGCGGTCGAAGGACCTCGCAAACCAGCGATCGTGCGTCACTGCGAGGACGGTCCCCTCGAAGGCGTCGATCGCCCGCTCCAAGGCTTCACCGGAGTGCAGGTCCAGGTTGTCAGTGGGTTCGTCCAGCAGAAGGAGCGTGGCACCCGAGAGCTGGAGCAAAAGGATCTGGAAACGTGCCTGCTGGCCACCGGACAGGGAGTCGTACTTCTGCTCGGACTGCCCGGCGAGGCCGTAGGAGTCAAGGGCGCCGGCAGCAGACTCGCGGGGGAGGCCGGAACGGTGCTCGTCGCCCCGGTGCAGGATTTCCAACAACGTGCGTCCCAGCAAGTCGGGCCGGACATGTGTCTGCGCAAAGAAACCCGGCCGGATGCGGGCGCCGAGCTTCACGGTCCCTTCGTGCGGGACCTCAGCGATGACGACGTCGGATACCGGTAGGTGCTCGCGCTCCGGATCGGTGCCTCCGGTGGCGAGCAGCCGGAGGAAGTGGCTCTTCCCGGAACCGTTGGAGCCCAGCACTCCTACACGGTCTCCGAACCAAATCTCCGTGGAGAACGGCTTCATCAGGCCGGTAAGTTCCAGTTTCTCCGCCACGACAGCACGCTTTGCCGTTCTGCCGCCCTTGAGGCGCATCTTGACGTTTTGTTCTATGGGCAAGGCCTCAGGCGGCCCTGCTTCCAGGAACTTGGCCAGCCGCGTCTGCGCCGCCTGGTACCTGTTGGCCATGTCCGAGCGGAACGCAGCCTTGTTCTTGTACATGTTGACGAGTTCCTTGAGCTTGACGTGTTCCTCGTCCCAACGCTTCCGGAGTTCCTCGAAGCGCGCGTTGCGATCCGCCCGGGCTTCAACATAGGAACCAAACCCGCCGCCATGGATCCACGCGCCGGCGCCATTGATTCCCGGCTCAAGGGTCACGATGCGACCGGCAGCATTGTTGAGCAGCTCCCGGTCGTGGCTAATGAACAACACGGTCTTTTTTGACTCATTGAGCTTGGACTCGAGCCAGCGCTTGCCGGGAACGTCCAGGTAGTTGTCCGGCTCGTCAAGGAGCAGAAGCTCATCGGGGCCGGCGAACAGGGCCTCGAGGACCAGCCTCTTTTGCTCTCCACCTGACAACGTCGAGGCACGCCGGAACTGGGCTTTGTCGAATGGGATGCCGAGTGCGGCCATGCAGACCTCATCCCACACGGTCTCGACGTCGTACCCCCCGGCGTCTCCCCAGTCCACGATCGCTTGGGCGTATTTCATCTGGGTGGGTTCGTCGTCGTGCTCCATCATGGCCAGCTCAGCGTCCTCCACCGCCTTGGCAGCGGCCGCGAGGCCCGCTTGGGCAGTAGAGACCAGAAGGTCTCGCACGGTCGATTCGTCTCGAACCTGGCCAACGAACTGCCTCATGATGCCCATGTTGCCTGACCTGCCCACGGCCCCCTCGTCGGGGGTGAGGTCACCGGAAATGATTTTGAACAGCGTGGTCTTCCCTGTTCCGTTGGGCCCGATCAGCGCGGTTTTAGTACCGTCGGGGACCTTGAATGTCACACCGTTGAGCAGCTGGGTGCCGTCGGAGAGGAAGTAGTCGATGCCGGAAACGTCTATATGGGCCACTGCCCCATCCTCCCACGGCGACGTATTTGATACCCGCCGAACAGTAGCTGAATCAGCCAGCAGCAGTAAGGAACGACTTCAGCAACGGGCCGCTGGTGGTGGCACCCAAGCCACCGTCTTCCACGAAGACCGCCACCGCCAAGTCACCATGCGTAGCAACGATCCAAGCATGTGTCTTGGGTGGGTTGTCATTGCCGAATTCCGCAGTTCCGGTCTTCGCTCCTACTGGCAGGCCCGGCACCTTGGCCAGGAACCCTGCGTGGCCGGAGGTGACAACCGCCTTCATCATGTCAGCCAAGCCGGCGGCCTCCGCCTTGATGATCGGCTGGGTGGATGCCGGCGAGGGTCTTGCAGTGGGCGAGGCTGTTGCAGTGGCCGGGGCTGTTGAAGACGCGCCGGGGCTTTGTGTGTTTTGCGCCTGGGTGGCCAAAGCGTTCGCATTCACCACGAGTTGCGGCGAGACGGGAGCGCCGTTGGCCACGGAGGCAGCCATGACAGCACCGGCGAGCGGGGACAAGAGCACCTTGCCCTGCCCGATCATCGATGCCGCGTGTTCCGTGCCTTCGGCAGCCGCCGGTACAGATCCCAAGAATGCATCGGCGCCCAGCTTTGGAGCGTCCACGGCCACACCCAAAGCCTGTGCCGCAGACGCCAACTGCTCCTGGCTCACGGTGTCGCGTTCACTGATGAAAGCCGTGTTGCACGAGTGTGCGAAGGCATCGCGAAGCTCTATGGATCCAAGGGAGGTTTCGGGGTACCCCTCGGAGTTCTTGAAGGTCCGGCCATCCACCGTCAGCGTCGGAGTGCACTGCACCTTGGTGTCCGGGGTGGCCCCTTTACGGAATAACGCGAGGGAGTCGACAATCTTGAAAGTGGATCCGGGAGCGTACTGGCCTAACATCGCCGTGTTGTAGCCATTACTACCCGGACCGGAAGCTGCCGCCAGGACTGCGCCCGAGGACGGCTTTATGGCAACAATGGCGGAGGCCGGCCCGACCCCTGTCAAAGTGTCCTCCGCCAGCTGCTGCAGCTTAAGATCCAGGGTGGTCTTGACGGCGGTTCCGGCAGTGGGAGGTACCGAGAAGAACACCTTGGCCGCCGGAGCCTGCCCAACGGTGGTGGTCGCGGGCTTGCCCACCACCTCCACGCCGTCCTTCCCGCGCAGGGCGGAATCGTACTTCTGCTCCAGCCCGCCGGTGCCCGTGGTCTCCCCGGCACGGAGGGCACCGTTTGACTTCTGGATTTGCTCGGCGCTGGCCTGGCCCACACTACCCAGAACAGCACGCGCGAACGTGCGTGTCGGTGCCAGGGACAAGGAATCGAGGATGCTTACGCCGCCCGGTATCGCAACAATCTTGGCTTCGTTGATGTCGGCGGTGTAGGCACGGAGAACCAAGCCCTCAACAAAGGCCTGGGGACCGGCCGCTGCCACTTGTTTGGCGTATTCTTCAACGTCGAGTCCCAGAAGGGCAGCCATGGCACGCGCCGAGGAGCCGACTTGGTCCGCGCCCACCTTGGTCTTGTCGATCCCTACCCGGAAAACCGGGCGGTCCTGCACGATTGGAGCGTCGCCGGCACCCAGGATCTGGCCGCGCTGTGCGGGCACCATGGTGACAGACAACGTCTCCCCCTCGGCCAGTTGCGGCGCCAGCATGGCCGGGTTCCACTGCACAGCCCACTTGCCGCCCGTTTTCTTGAGGCTGGCCTGGGAACTGTACTCCCATGCGGCCGAGCCGATGGTCCACGTGTACTTCAGCGGGAAGGTGGCGGTGTCGCCGTCGAGCTTTACATCACCGGACGTCACGGACGGCTTGGTTCCCAAACCTTGGAACACGGCCTTGAGTTGATCATTGGCGGCGGACACATCCTTGCCATCCACAGCCAACTGCCCGACGTCGAGCGCTGCCAAAGAGGAAGCGAGCTGTTTGGCCGCCGCGTCCGCGCCAGCACGCGCGTCATCGCAAGCAGAGAGCGATCCTGCCACCGAAAGGGCTACAAGGCCAAGGACCAGCTTCTTCTGTATTTTGCCGACATGCGCCGTTTTCCCCATCATCCCCATTTCCCACATTATGCCCGGTTCCTACAACAGTTTCTTGTGATGCCCAGTGGACGGACGGGAGTCGGTGTTCAGTGCCCGCGGATGATCCTGCGCTGCGTTGCCACGGCAATCGCCGCGGTGCGATTGTCCACGCCGAGCTTGGAGTAGATGTGCACCAAGTGCGTCTTCACGGTGGCCTCGGAGATAAAGAGCTGCTTGGCCATGGCCCGGTTACCCAGGCCGGTGGCCAGCAGTTCCAAGAGCTCCACCTCCCTGCCACTCAAGGCCGGCGACGGGTTCCGGATCCTGCCCATGAGCCTGGCCGCCACTTCCGGTGCCAGCGCGGTTTGCCCGGCTGCGGCTGACATCACGGCCTGCCGGATCTGCTCGGGCGGAGCGTCCTTGAGCATATAACCGCTCGCGCCGGCCTCCACAGCGGCAAGGATGTCTGCGTCCGTGTCGTACGTGGTCAAAATCAGCACCGGGGGAGAGGGAGTTCCGGCCTCGCCCGCCTTGATCTTCCTGGTTGCCGTCACGCCATCCATGCCCGCGCCCATCTGCAGGTCCATGAGCACCAACTCCACGGGCTCACCGAGGGTGTGAAGCCTGCCCAATTCAGCCAAGGCGGCGTCTCCGTCCGCTGCTTCAGCCACCACTTTGACGCCCGGGAAGTCCGCCAACATGGCCCGTAAACCTGCCCGGACCACCGGATGGTCATCCACCAGCAGTATCCGAATACCGCTCACGCCGTTCCTTCCTCAGTAGGCAGCGGCAACCGTATGGCCACCACCGTCCCCTCTCCGGGCGCCGATTCGACGTCGAAACTGCCCCGCAGCGAAGCAACCCGTTCGCGAATGCTCATAAGCCCGACGCCGGTGCCGTCGCCACGGGCTGAACCGGCCGCCGTCGACGGCTCGAAACCCACACCGTCATCGAAAACATCCAGTGCCACGCCGGCATCGAGGAAACTCAAAGTCACTACCGCCGTCCGCGCGTGGGCGTGTGCCCAGACGTTCGCCAGGGAGGCCTGGGCAGCCCGGAGAAGGGTGGTCTGGTAGGCGCTGGGCAGTCCCACCGGCATTCCAGCCGACTCGAAACGGCACTCAAGGTCCGTCCCTCGGGCGGCCGCCTCCGCCTCGGTCTTCGCGCACAGCCTGTGGAGCGTTTCCACGAGTCCTGATTCCTCAAGGGTTGGTGAACGCAGGCCGCGCACAAAGCTGCGGGCCTCCGCCAGGTTTGCCGAGGCGGTGTCCTGCACGATCCTGAGTCGCTCCTTAGCGGTTTGGGTATCACCGCCGTCCAATGCCTTTTCGGCGGACCTGCCCATCAGGACGATGCTGGAGAAGCCTTGCGCAAGGGTGTCGTGGATCTCGCGTGCCAGGCGTTCGCGCTCGGCCAGCATCCCGGCGTCGTGTTGGGTCTGCGCAAGCTCAGCCCGGGTGCGGCGGAGGTCATGGGCCACTATGCGCTGGTTTTCGGCTTCGAGGAACAGCGCGCGGTACGCCAAGCCGGTGACCACGGCGAAGCCCGCCCCAAAGAGGGGGCCCAAGACCATCGGAAGCTGCAGGCCGCCGTCGGCCGCTCCGCGGTTATGGAACCACAGGGCGCCCACCAGCAGCGCCGTGCTGGCGGCAATCGCCGGCAGGGCCCAACGCTGGGGGAGCAGGTGAAGTTGCAGGAAAAACAGGGGGAAGGCCACCCAGGCGAAGTCACTGCTGACGAGCAGGAGCAGCAGCCACAGCAACATCACCAGGGCCAACCACCAACGGGCGTAGGGCGCTGGATTGAAGCGGACTGCATCACCGGCGTGACGCTTCTCCAAGGCCGTGCCGGCGAGATAAACCACAGCCAGCAGCGCAGAAAGTCCCAAGCCGGCAGAAAGGGCCACAGGCGATGGCGCAGTTCCCACTCCAGCCAGCAGGCGGACCACAGCGACCAACAGCAGGACCGCGAAGCCTACGTGCAGGCTCACACGCAGCACGCGCAAAATGGTGGCCGTGCCCGGAGGTGACTGCATCCCACCAGCGTATCCTCGGCCACCGTCCCAGCGGTCCATATTCCAAGAGCCAACGCCTGAATCAACCAATCGGATGATCTACCAACCAAACCAACGGATAGCGCGAATCCATCTTCTTCCCGATTCCATCGGGCCGCATTGACGGAAATGTTGGATGTGCCGGGACCAAGCCCGCATCCAAACAAAGGAATCCGATGTTTCTCGCCATTCGCGACATCCGTTTTGCCAAGGGCCGCTTCGCGCTCATGGGGAGCGTCGTCGCCCTGATTACCCTGCTGCTGGTCATGTTGTCTGGGCTGACGGCCGGTTTGGGCAACCAGTCCACCTCCGCCATCGAAGCCCTGCCGGCACAGCAGATTGTCTTCGGAGCACCTGCCGGCGGTAGGCCCAAAGCGTCCTACACCGAATCGGAGATTTCCACAGCCCAGCTCGAGGCCTGGCGGGAACAGCCGGGCATCACTTCAGCGCGGGCACTCGGAATCAGCCAGACCCGGATTCAGTCCTTGGGTGCTGGCGGACTCCCCAGCGGGACGGCAAACGTTGCGGTGTTCGGCGGATCCGCCGCGCCGACGCCGCTGGCGGACGGGAACGCCGCAGACGGGAACGTGATCGTGGGCAAAACTCTCGCTAAGGATTTGGCATTGGACACGGGCAGCCGGGTCCGCGTTGGCGGTGTCGACCTCACCATCACGGCCGTGGTGGAGGACCAGTGGTACTCCCACACAGGAGTTGTCTGGACAACCCTGGCGACCTGGCGATCCATCGCGCATGCCGCGCCGGGCACGGCGACCGTCCTGGAAGTAACGCACGACGCCGGGCCCTCCGTGAACTTCGACGCCGCCAATGCGGCAGCGGGAACCGTCAGCACTGATCCTGTGGGTTCGTTCCAGGCCTTGGCCTCGTACAAAAGTGAAAACGGCTCACTGATGCTCATGCAGGCGTTCCTCTATGGGATATCGGCTCTGGTGATCATCGCGTTCTTGACCGTGTGGACAGTGCAGCGCACCCGCGACATTGCCGTGCTCAAAGCGCTCGGTGGCTCTTCGGGCTACATCCTCCGCGACGCATTGGCCCAGGCAGCCTTGGTGCTCGTGGCCGGCGCCGCGGTGGGGGGAGTCGCCGGCTTGGCCGGGGGACTGTTGGCCGCCCAAGCAGCACCATTCCTCATCACGCCCGTAACCACCCTGCTCCCAGTAGCTGGAATCATCATCCTCGGACTCGGGGGTGCCGTCCTCGCCGTCAGGACAGTAACGCGGGTTGATCCCCTGCTTGCCCTTGGCGGCAACTAGTACATCCTCCGAAAGGCATATATTGTGAACACTCCATTGAACATCGTCAACGTCTCCCTCGACTATCCTGACGGCGGCACCACCCTCAAGGCCTTGGACGCCGTCAACCTCACGGTGAACCAAGGGGAGTTCCTGTCCCTAGTGGGCCCCTCAGGATCGGGAAAGTCCTCCCTCCTTGCCGTGGCAGCGACCCTTATCAGGCCCACTTCCGGGTTGGTCTTCGTCGATGGGCAGGACGTCTCCGCTCTGACTGAAACCGAACGAACATCCTTGCGCCGGGACAAGGTGGGCATCATCTTCCAGCAACCGAACCTGTTGCCCGCACTGACCGCCGTCGAACAGTTGCTGATCCGGGAACACTTGCGCTCTAACCGGCTGCGGGAATCCCGCGCCAAAGCGTTGGAGCTGCTCGACGTCGTCGGGCTTTCCGCTGCCGTCCACAAACGGCCGCATCAACTCTCCGGCGGTCAGCGCCAGCGGGTGAACATCGCGCGGGCACTCATGGGCAGACCGACAGTGCTGTTAGTGGATGAACCGACGGCAGCGCTCGATCACGAACGCAGCGGGTCGATCGTGCAACTGCTGCGACGGGTCACGGACGAATTTTCGACTGCTACCGTCATGGTCACCCACGACACCGAATTCCTACCTGTGACCGATACCGTCGCGACCATGCGGGACGGACGGGTCAGCCGCGCGCACGTCCCGGCGCCACGGCCTAACTAGCGCGCATGAGTGTTTGTCAGGGACACCGGGAGCAACCGCTCATGCCAGCTACTTGGGGGAACCGATGAGGGATTGGTCCTGCGCGTCGTCATAAGCGTCGCGGGCCTCCAAAATGGCAGGGACGTGGCTTTCCGCCCATTCGCGCAGCATGGACAAGGGCTCCAGAAGGGACTTACCTACGGCCGTCAGCTCGTAATCCACCCGCGGCGGCACTTGGGCATGGACGGTACGCGTGATCAGCCCGTCGCGCTCCAACGTCCGCAACGTTTGAGTCAAGACCTTCGGTGTCACTACGTTGACCATCTTGCGGAGTTCGGAGAACCGCACCGGCCCGTCGCCGAGAACTTGGATCACCAAGGACGCCCACTTATCGCCAATGCGCTGGAAGATCACGCGCGACGGGCAGTTCGGGTCCATCACGTTGGCAGGAAGGGTGCTGGTATCCATAAGGTAACTCAGTTTCTTTGAAGCTATCAGTATCGAATAGATACTGTTGTCGTATTGCAAGCATACCAACCGCTAGGAGAGCAATGAAAATCGCAGTTTACGGCGCAACGGGCATGGTCGGCAGCCAGATCGTCAACGAATCCATCACTCGCGGCCACGAGGTCACGGCCATCTCCCGCAAGGGTGCGGAGATTCCTGGAGCTACAGCTCAGGCCGCGGACCAAGCCAACGGGGAGACATTCGCGTCCATAGCAAAGGACCACGACGTCGTCGTGCTGGCCACGGGCCCGAGCCGCACCGGCGGGGACCATGGAGAATGGCTCGACGCGATGGCCACTGCGTTCAGCAATGCTGAAGGCACCCGCCTCATGATCGTCGGCGGTGCTGGCACGCTGGAAATCGACGGCGTCCGCTTGCTCGACTCTCCCGATTTCCCGGAGGCTTACAAAGCAGAGGCCACAACCGCCGCCAAGGCCCTTGAAGCAGTGAAGCAGAGCCCCGAGACGCTCGATTGGACTGTCCTTGCTCCGGCGCCGGTCATCCAGCCCGGTGAGCGCACCGGCTCCTACAACATCGCCAAAGACTCTCCAGCGGGGAGCAGCATCTCCACCCAGGACTATGCCGTAGCCATGCTTGATGAGATCGAGAGCCCCGCGCACCGGCGTGCCCGCTTCACCGCGGCAAACTAGAGCCTGAGGCCTAGCCCGGGTACTTGCTTCTGGAATATGTCTTTGAGGGCATGTTTCGCGGCATGGTACCCGGGCATCCCCGTGACGCCGGGGCCGGGCGGCGTGGACGACGAACACAAGTACACGCCCTTGACCGGAGTGCGCCAAGGAACGGTGGACACCACTGGCCGCTTGAGCAAACCGCGCACGTCAACCCGCCCGGCACTGAAGTCTCCACCCACGTAGTTCTCGTTGTACGCCGACAGGTCCGCCGCCGTCGTGGTTTTCGATGCAACAACAACATCGCGGAAGCCGGGGGCGTAATTCTCTATACGGGCGGTAACTGCCTCAGCCATGTCGACGTCGGACCCCGCCGGTACGTGGCAATAGGTCCAGAGAATCTGGTGTCCGGCAGGGGCGCGGGTCGGATCAACCACGGACGGCTGGGAGACCAAAACGTAGGGATTGGCAGGGTGCTTGCCGGAGGCCACCTGATTTTCTGCCTCGGCGATGGAAGCGCGGGAACCCCCCACGTGCACGGTGCCTGCCTTGGCAAGCCCGGCTGCTTTCCAGGGGACCGGCCCGGACAGGATGAAGTCCACCTTGCACGCTGCATTCCCGAAACGGAATGTTTCGAGTGCCTTCCTGTACCTGCCAGGGATTTCCGCTCCGCCCAAGCGAGCAAGCGTTGGCGGGGCCACGTCCAAGAGGATTGCCCGCGCCGGACGGACTTGGTCAAGGGAGTCCACGCGCTGGTCCGTATGGATGGTGCCGCCGTGGGCCATGAGGTCCTCCGCCATCGCATTCGTGATGGACGCCGAGCCGCCAACAGGTACTGCCCAGCCACCCGAGTGCGCGAGGACTCCCAGGAGGAGACCTGCCCCGGTTGCGCTGAGGGAAGGCAGTGCTGAGACGGCGTGGGCCATGACTCCAGTGATCAGGGCCGGTGCTGCCTCTTCGCAAAAACGGCGGTTCCAAAGTGGTGTGCCTTGATCGAAGGTGGCAAGCCCGAATCGGATAGCGCCCAAGGGATCCCGGGGTACTCGGAGCAGTTGGTTGGACGTCAGGTCCACCACGCCCTCCACATGCTCCAGGATAGGGCCCATCAACCGCTTATACGCCGGACCGTCTGCTCCAAGTTCCGCCGCTGTTCTCTCCAGCGATTGAAATGCCAGCGCCGCTCCACCCACATCCAAAGGCGCGCCGTGCTGAACCTCGGGCACACGCAGCTCGACGCGGTCGGCAAGGTCGAAAGAGCGGAAGAACGGCGATGCCAAGGCCATTGGGTGAACGGCCGAACAAATGTCATGGAGATGCCCGGGCTCGATGAGTTCCGTGGTCCGGGTACCTCCTCCAATGGTTGCCCCGGCCTCGTAGACATGCACGTCAAGCCCCGCGCGTGCCATGACGAGTGCTGCGGCAAGCCCATTAGGACCGGCTCCGACGACGGCGACATCAACCATTGCTGCTAGCCTCCGTTGCTGGGGTGCTTGAGCGGCGGCCGCGGATCACGAACCGACCGATCACGAACCGGTCGTCAGCGCCGTCGAAGGGACCGCCGTGGGGGTCATCCTGGCCGCTGGCCCTGATCGGGTCATTGGATGGGATCCAGATTTCCCACGCCACGCGCGCCATGAGATAAGCGGTGGCAACCATGTGCAGAACCACGGCCAACACGTAATAGGACATGTCGATATTGTGCTGCGCCGCACCGCCGCTGGTGGCTTGGCCGAGGTACATCCAGATGGCCGCCCAGTGGAGTCCCTCTGCCGCCTGCCAGATCAGGAAGTCACGCCAGCGTGGGCGGGCCAGTGCGAGGAGCGGAATCAGCCAGATAACGAACTGTGGCGAATAGACCTTGTTGGTCAGGATCAAGGCGGCCACAATCAGGAAAACCAGTTGGGCCAACCGGGGACGGCGCGGCGCGGCCAAGGCCAAGGCTCCAATGAAGGCGCAGGCCAGCAGGAACAAGGACAGCGCCAACACGTTGATGGTCCCCGCATCGATCTGTCCGCCATGAAGCCGATCCGCAACGAGGTTGTAAGCGAACCACGGTGAGCTGTAACCGGCCGGGCGGTCGCGCGTGAACGTGAAGAAATAACCCCAACCGGAGGGATTAATGGCGGCAATGGGGAGGTTCACGGCCAGCCACGCGGCCAGCGTTGCACCGGCGGTGACCAGGAACGTCCGCAGCTTGCCGGTCCGGAGCGCTAGAACGAGAATGGCGCCAAGGATCAAGAGCGGGTACAGCTTGGTGGCAGCCCCAAGGCCAAAACAAACGCCGGCCAAAACGACTTTGTCGCGTGCGAAAAAGTACATCCCCAGAGCCAGGAGTCCCACGGCCCACATGTCCCAGTTGATGAAACCGGCCAAGACTATTCCAGGTGCCAGAGCTACCATCGCCGCATCCCACGGACGGTGCCTATTGATCCGGGCAGTGAGAAGTACCGTGACAATCCACACCGCGACGATCAACGTTGCGTTGACATCGAAGTAACCAAGGACTCGTTCATCGCCGGTACCGTGGCCCGGAACCAGGAGCGCCGTGACCCCGGCAACAATTCCCATCAGGACCGGGTATTCGAACTGACCACCCTGGGTGAAGAAGGGAAAAACGCCGTCGCCGAGGCCACGGTTACGGAAGAGCTCAGGGAAGTCCGAATAGCAGGTGGCGTAGAACTGATCCGGGGTGTGCCAACCGTTTACCCGGCAATAGTCCTTGGTCAATACCGCCACGAGGGCGGCGATCACCGTCAGAATGATAAGGACCAACTCGATGCGGAACAGGCCGGGGGAGATCCTGCCAGGCGACGCGTGCCTCCCCAGGGGACCACCCACAAGCTCCGTGAAATTGCGGAGCAGGGGGTCGCTGCGACTGGGAACCACAAAGCGGGCACGTTGAGGTTGGCTGCGCGGCTTGGTCTCCTGCATGGGTCGAGCTTACCGTCACGTAACCCGGCATCAGCGGATGAGTCCCAACTGGTGCAAGGCAACGTAGACGTCTTCACGGCGCTGGTCGAGTAATTTGTCATTGAATAGGGTGCGTTCCTTACGAGCTGTGACGGTCTTGAAGAAACGCATGTCTTCAGGGCGCTTTCGCATAGCTCACCTCCTTTCGGTGGAATAGCCTGCGTTTGGACGCAACAATTTGAGGCATTAATCTGTAGAGAAAATGCCAAAAGGGAATAGTTCGGGGACGATAATGACGGGTATTCCGCATGCGGCGGATATTGATTCGTGACGTAGTCTGCGTGCCTTGCAACCAACTACTCAGGACGCCAGCCATTCAAGATGGCGAACACAATCACTGGCGGCAGGGGCCGGCTTAGTGGGCCAGGAGCCTTAGTGAACCAGGAATCTGTCAGAGAGAAAAACGGCGCCGATCAGCAGCAGAGGTGGGAGCAGCATTGACGGTCAACGTCCGTCCGCTAGTCAAAGTAATCATTTCCCAACCTCCTTCCGGCCGTAACAGCCTGCTGTGGCATTCAATCGATCGACAAATCCGGAGAATGCGCGCCTTGTTCCCGGCGAGCCGCTCTGGGAACAAGATATAAGCTACCTCATGCCCGCGGACCTTGACCAGCACAATTCGCTAATTTGCCACAAGTTTTTCTGAATTGTTTTCTAGAGGCCCCAACGGACAATCGCAGGCGTTCTCTTATCCCATCCCAAAGTGCACACCTTCGCGGTTCCCAAGACAAAGTGGCGCCCCTCGCGGGCATCCATTTCGAGCCATCGGGCCGTCAGGATCCTGGAGAAATGCCCGTGGGCAACCACCAGCACATTATCCATTCCGGACTCCAGCACCCGTCCGATGATTTTGTCGGCCCGGGCAGCAACCTCGTCGAGCGTCTCACCATTGGGTACTCCATCGGTCCAGATGAGGTACTCGGGGTTGTCCTTGCGGATGAGGTCTGAGCTGATGCCTTCGTAGTCGCCGTAGTTCCATTCCACGGCGAGTGGCTCGTGGACGGCGTCGGGATATCCGGCGAGCTCCGCGGTGCGGCGGGCGCGGCGCAGCGGCGAGGTCAGGACGAGATCGAAGTCAATGCCTTCCAGCACTTTCCGGGCCTCTACGGCCTGCTGCTCGCCCTCCACTGTGAGGGGAAGATCGGTCAGGCCCGTGTATTGGCCGCTCTTGGACCATTCCGTCTCACCGTGGCGGAGGATCCAGAGCTGCGGGCGTGGTGAGGTCGAAGGGTTCATGAGGGCTCCTCTGTTTCTTCGCGGTCCGCCACTGTGGATGCTGTGGACAGTTCAGTCTCGTCCAAAGGCTCGACGACGGCGGACTCAGGTTGCGCTTCCCACCAGGACAGGAGCTTCCGCTCGGCTTCGTCCGGGTCGAGCGGCCCGTGTTCCATGCGTTGCTCCAAGAGGAACTTGTAGGCTCGTCCCACCACCGGGCCGGGTTTGAGTCCCAGAAGCGCCATGATCTGTGCGCCGTCGAGGTCGGGCCGAACGGCTGCCAATGATTCCTGCTCCAGAAGCGCCGTGATGCGGTGCTCCAGGTCGTCGTAGGCGAACGACAATCGATCGGCTTTGCGCTGGTTCCGTGTGGTTACGTCCGATCGGGTGAGCCGGTGCAGGCGTTCCAGCAGGGGACCGGCGTCGGTAACGTATCGGCGCACGGCTGAATCCGTCCACCCGGCGTCGCCGTAGCCGTAAAACCTCATGTGCAATTCGACCAGGCGGGCAACAGCCTTGATGGAGTCGTTGTCGAAGCGCAGTGCTTTCATCCGTTTAGCGGTCAGCTTCGCACCCACGGCGTCGTGGTGCCGGAAGCTCACCGCACCGCCTGGTTCGAAGCGACGCGTGGCGGGCTTGCCGACATCGTGCATGAGCGCGGCGAACCGCAGCACAAAGTCGGGCCCGGGAACCGGCCCATCAGGTCCCGTTTCCAGTGCTGCTGCCTGTTCGAGGACTTGGAGCGAGTGCTGGTAGACGTCCTTATGCCGGTGGTGCTCGTCGGCTTCCAAGCGCAGGGCTGAGACCTCCGGAAGCACGAAATCAGCCAAACCAGTGTCCACCAGGAGGTCAATGCCTTCTCTGGGGTGGGCTCCGTTGATGAGCTTGACCAGTTCTTCCCGAATACGTTCTGCCGAGATGATCTTGATCCGGTCCGCCATCTGGGACATGGCGAGGCGGACGTCGTCGTGAACGGAAACGCCGAGCTGTGACGCGAAACGTGCCGCGCGCATCATCCGGAGGGGATCATCGGAGAAGGAAGCCTCAGGTGCGCCGGGTGTGGCGAGCTCGGAAGCGTGCAGGTCGCGGACGCCACCAAAGGGATCAACCAGTTCCAGTCCCGGCAAGCGCAACGCCATGGCATTGATGGTGAAGTCCCGGCGCAGCAGGTCATCGGTCAGGGAGTCGCCGAAGGCCACCACGGGCTTCCGGGAATCGGGATCGTATGCCTCAGCGCGATACGTTGTGACTTCGATCTGGAAGCCGCTCTTCTTCATGCCGATCGTGCCGAAAGCGCGGCCGATCTCCCAGAAGTTGTCTGCCCATTTCCTGATGACTGCAATGGTCTGGTCCGGCGTCGCGTCCGTGGTGAAATCCAGGTCCGGGGACGTGCGCCCGAGGAAGAGGTCGCGCACTGGGCCGCCCACCAGTGACAGCTCGAATCCGGCGTCGACGAACCGCTGCCCGAGGTCGAGCACCACCGGGTCAATGGTGAAGTTAACAGAAGAGCTGTGCAGTACGTGCGCCATAGTTCCTTAAGCTTGGCAGATTTTTGCGCCGCGTTGGGCCACTGTTCAATGTGAAATCCGGATGCGGCGCGGCGGCGGTCTCCTGCAGTCCACCCCGTGGCCATGTCCCGGTCATCACTGGAGGGCAAGAGTCGTTAGAGTGGACCTCATGGCCAATCCGATTCCGAGCGCTCCCGGCAGGAGGACAAACGCACCGTTGCCGTCGGCAATTGGAGCGCATGTCGCGCCTGTTCCTCAGCACCCGGCACAGGCCTCCCTTCCCACCGTCGAGGAGGTCTCGGCCGGTGGCGTTGTTGTTGACACGTCCGACGACGACCTCCGGGTTGCGATCATTGCCCGCGTTAATAGGGGTGGCCGGCTTGAGTGGTGCCTTCCCAAGGGCCACCCGGAAGGCCGCGAGAACAACGAGCAAGCCGCCGTCCGCGAGATTGCGGAGGAGACGGGCATTGAGGGCAACATCCTGGCACCGCTGGGGAGCATCGACTACTGGTTTACCGTCAGCGGCCACCGGGTCCACAAAACCGTGCACCATTTCCTGTTGCAGGCAACAGGCGGAGAGCTGACCATCGAGAACGATCCCGACCACGAAGCCGTGGACGCTGCCTGGGTTCCCCTTCAGGAATTGGCCCGAAAACTGTCCTTCCCGAACGAACGCCGCATCGCCGATTTGGCGCGGGAAGTGCTGCCAGAACACCTCTGAGCCGGACGCATGGGACGATATAGACGATGTCTGTAGTCAAACAAACCCCCTCGGTTCAGTCCGGAGAAGCACGTTCCAGCGCCATCATGGCTGCAGGGACGCTCGTTTCCCGGTTCCTTGGCTTCGCCAAAACATGGATGCTCGGTGCAGCCTTGGGCTTGGGCTCAACGGTCAATGACACGTTCATTAATGCGAACAACCTGCCGAACCTGATCTTCCTCCTGGTGGCCGGCGGCGTCTTCAATGCCGTCCTCGTCCCGCAGATCATCAAGGCCAGCAACGCCCCGGACCGCGGCGCGGACTACATCAGCCGCCTGCTGACCTTGGCTGTTTTGGTACTTTTGGGGCTGACAACGCTGGTGACCATCGCCGCTCCCGGCGTCATTGACCTGACCACGCAGGGGTATTCAGAGCAGCAAAAGGCCTTAGCTGTCACGTTCGCTTTCTGGTGCCTGCCGCAAATCTTCTTCTACGGGCTGTACGCGCTACTCACCCAGATCTTGAACGCACACGGAGCATTCGGACCCGCCATGTGGGCACCGATCCTCAATAACGTCGTGGCCATCGCCGGCCTCGGAATGTTCATTTGGATCCTGGGCGCCAACGTCACCAATCCCCACACACTGGATAACTGGGGGCCCACCCAAACCCTCCTGGTGGCCGGGTTCTCCACGTTCGGCGTCCTCGCCCAAACGGCTATCCTGCTGGTTCCTGTTTTTCGGCTGCGGCTGGGTTTGCGTCCCCGGTTCGGTTGGCGCGGCGTGGGACTGGGCCAGGCGGCCAAGCTCAGCGCGTGGACGTTGGCGACTGCCGCCGTCGGGCAGTTGGCATTTCTGTACGTCATGAAAATTGCCACGATTCCTGGTGCTGAGCGGCTGCGCCTCAATGATGCGGGGGAGACCACCGCCGCATCGACGCTGCCCGGCAACGCAGTCCTGGAAGTTGCCAGCCAGCTGTACCTGCTGCCGCATTCGATTATTGCGTTGTCGCTGGCAACGGTCCTCTTCAACCGCATGACGAGGGCCTCGCAGGACGGCAACAAAGCCGAACTGCGTGACGCCCTGTCCCATGGTCTGCGCACCATGGCGGTTGCGACGGTTTTCGGGGCGTTGGCCCTCTTCGCGCTGGCCGGCCCGTTGGGCATGTTCTTCTCCGGCGGCAAACCGCAAGACGGCGTCATGCTGGCCCAGACCTTGACCATCCTGGCCTTGAGCACTCCGTTCATGAGCGCCAACTTCATGATGTCCCGCGTGTTCTACGCCAACGAGGACGCCCGAACACCCCTTTACGTCCAGCTGCTTCTCGCTGTGGTGTACGTAGTGGGCGCTTTCATCATTCAATTCCTTCCGGTGGGCCAGATCATCTACGCGATCGCCATCCTCTACACCCTCGGCAACATCCTTTCCGTTGTGATCAGCGTGGTGTTCCTGCGGCGGATGCTGGGCCATCTGGACGGTCCCCGAATCGCGAATGCGTACATCAGGATGGGCTATGCCGGCCTGGGATCGGCCGTCTCTGGTGCGCTGGCACTGTGGCTGTTGGGTAGCTACCGTGCCGACGGTTTCGCATGGAGCAGCCGCCCGGCCGCCCTGGTGACCGTGGTCGTCGTCGGGCCCGTCATGCTGCTTGCCTACCTCGTGTTGCTCCGGGTCTTCCACGTCACTGAACTCCGTGACCTCCTGCGTCCTTTGCTGGGACGTTTGGGCCGCGGCGTCCCGGTCCCCGCCGGGACCTCTGCTGAACCCACGACGGCGACACGCGCCACGGTCTCCGATGACACCGGGTTGATCCCGCGCATCTCGGGCGAGTTCGACGCCGCCTCTTTCAGGGCAGGACCCGCAGTGCAGCCGCAACGCCCCGACCACCAACCGCGCACTTCACATCATGAAAGCGTCGAGGTTCCCACCGAGTACCTTCCCGAGGAGAACGAACCCAGCACGGCTCGGGCCAGTAGGTTCCATCCCCAGGTTCCACTCCCGGGCCGGCACACCTACCAAGGTCATGCCGGACAGAATCCCTATTTTTCTTCGCGCAACGACTCCGGTGAATGAGCCGTGCCGCCAACACAGGCCGCGGGCCGCAATCGGCTAGGCTAGAAACGAATATAGGTAGTTGCAAAAACGGTTGAACCGGCTCGGCCGGGCCAGCCGCGTGCAGGACCCGCAGCTCCCGGACAGCCTAGGAGGAACACGTGTCCCACCCGATCGACGTCGGATCAGTACTTGGCGGCCGCTACAAGGTCACAGCCAATGTGTTGACCTCGCATGACCAAGATCAGGTGCTCGACGGCGTGGACCAGGTCCTCAACCGTCCCGTGAGCATCCTCGTTGCAGGCCCCGGAAATGCCGAGCAAGTTGCACAGAGTGCCCGCGAAGTAGCCACGGGGGAGCGCCCGGGCCACGTCCAGATCCTGGACCTCGGTATCAGTGAGAACACCACATACCTGATCACGAACCACAGCAGCGCTCCTGACCTGTTGGACTTGGTGGTTGCCACCAACCCGCCGTACATCGAACCGTTCTTCACCGAGACACTCGGCAGCGAAATCTTCGGCGAGCCGCGTACCTATGAACCCGAGACGTACGACGGCCTCTACGAGGACGACGAGCACGAAGCCGAGTACATCCAGTACGACGAAAACGGTTACCCCATCCAGTCGCAGCTTGATCGGCAGCCCACGTCTGAAGGTGCGTCGTCGGGTCCTTCGGGCAACGTGCCACCCATGCCCGCCGCCAACCCGGCCCCCAAGGGCGGGTTCGCCGGCAAGCTGGCCGCAGCCGCTGCCGGTGCCGGTGCTGCGGGTGCCGCTGCCGCCGCTGTACTGAAGAACGCCGGTTCCAAGAATCACGACGCCGGTACTGCCGCGGAAACTACGGCCGCGGCATCAAGTGCCAATGACATTTCACCTGTGGCTGCCGCGCCGTCCGCCACCGCAGAACCTCAAGTCCAGAATCCGGCACCTCCGGCGCCGGTACAGCCTCCCACCGAGGCGGCTCCGATTCAGGCGCCCGCTCAAGCAGCGCCCACCCAGGCTGTTGCCCCTGTGGCTCCGCCCACCGAGGCAGCCCCTCCAGTGCGGCCCCAACCTGTCGCCAAGCCTGCCACGCAGCCCAAGGTCTCACTGTGGTCCGAGGAGGACTACGGCTTCGCTGGTGAAGACTCTGCTGCTGCGCCGGCAGGGGGTGCCAGTGCCGCAGGTGTCGTCGGCGCTGCAGGTGCATCCGCCGCGCTTGGCACCGCCCCGGGCAACGGCCCCGCACATTCCGGGTACGACCGGAAAGCAAGCAACTTTCCGGCGTCGGCTGCGGTGCAGACCGACTACCAAGAGGACGAGACCTACGAGTATGACCGTCCGCAGAAGGAACCTCGTTCCATGCGCTGGTTGGTCGGGGGCCTGCTGGCGGCTGTTTTGATCGTTGGTCTCATTCTCGCAGTTACCAATCTGGGAAGCCTGATGCCCCATGCGGCTGCCCCGGCGCCGACACAAACGGCGGCGCCGCAACCCACAGGAGCAGGTACGGCGAGCCAACCGCCGTCAGCGGCACCAACTGCTCCGCCAGCGCCGCCTGCGATAGACGGAATCACCCGGCTTGGCGATTTCCCCTTCGCGGCCACGTTCGACAAGGACCTTGTGAAGGCCTTTGACGGCAATGCTGCCAGCTACTGGTCGGACATGGAGTTCGCCACCGCTGACTGGGGTGGGCTGTCCGGAGACGTGCCGCTGGTTATCAAGCTCAAGGAACCCACTTCCGTCAGCTCCGTGGTCTTGGACCAGCTGGGGGGCTCTGGTGGAAGCATCAGTGTCTTCACCAACGATCGCCCAGCGATGGATGGGGCGAAGCTCGTCGGTACCAATAGCTTTACGTCGCCGGAACTGACGATGCCTCTTTCCGCACCGACTCAGACCCAGTACGTGATCGTGGACATCAAGACCCTTCCCAAATTGGCCGTGCCCAAGACCCGTTACGGTTATGGCTTGCGCCTGGCCGAGGTACAAGTCCACTAACTGCTTCACTCGGTTCCACCTCGGTCATAGGGAGTCCCGCTGCGGGGCGGTTAGCCCACAGACGGTAACCTGAATGGTGGTGGCTTTTTGGGTCCCCAAAGCAAATCGGAATATTTGGGGCCCATCAGGGGTTGAGTCAGGTGGCTGCCCCGAAAGCCGCAGCATCGACTAAGGAAGAGGTTCACGCCAAGTGAGCAGTGCAGAAAACAACGCCTCGCAGGTGCGCGACGTCATCATCGTAGGTTCAGGCCCCGCCGGTTACACAGCCGCCGTCTACACCGCCCGTGCCAACATGAAGCCTCTGCTCATTGCCGGTTCCGTCACTGCTGGTGGCGAATTGATGAATACCACCGACGTCGAAAACTACCCTGGTTTCCCTGAGGGAATCATGGGCCCGGACCTGATGGAGAACTTCGAGAAGCAGGCTGCCCGTTTCGGCACTGAGATCTTGTTCGAAGACGTCACCAACTTGGAGCTCGACGGCGACATCAAGACGGTGACGATCGGCACGGGGGAGACCTTCCAGGCTCGGGCGATTATTTTGTCCACCGGTTCTGCCTACCGTGAGCTCGGGTTGGTCAACGAGAAGCGCCTTTCCGGCCACGGTGTTAGTTGGTGCGCAACCTGCGACGGTTTCTTCTTCAAGGACCAGGACATCGCGGTGGTTGGTGGCGGTGACTCGGCCATGGAAGAAGCCCTCTTCCTGACCAAGTTTGCCAAGTCAGTCACGGTGGTCCACCGGCGCGATACCCTCAAGGCTTCCAAGATCATGGCCGACCGAGCCAAGGCGCACGAGAAGATCACGTTCGCGTGGAACTCCGCCGTCGAAGACGTTCTGGGTGGTGACAAGGTCACGGGCCTGAGATTGAAGAACCTCGTTGATGGCACCGAGAGGGAGCTCCCGGTAACCGGGGTGTTTGTTGCTATCGGCAACGATCCCCGCACTGATCTGGTCCGGGGGAAGGTGGCGCTGACTCCTGAAGGAACCATCGCTGTTGACGGCCGAAGCTCACGAACAGACATCCCAGGTGTCTTCGCAGCAGGGGATGTCATTGACCCCACCTACCGGCAAGCCATTACAGCTTCCGGTTCTGGCTGCGTTGCCGCGCTCGACGTCGAGCATTTCCTCGCCAACCTGAACTCCTAAGCTGCCCACACCACCGTTCGAAAGGAAAAGTTATGAGCAACGCAAAAGACGTAACCGACGCTAGCTTCAGCACCGATGTCCTGGCTTCTGAAAAGCCGGTGATCGTGGACTTCTGGGCAGAGTGGTGCGGGCCGTGCCGCAAACTCGGTCCCATCCTCGATGAGATTTCCGTCGAGTACAGCGGGAAGATCGAAGTCGTCAAGGTCAATGTCGATGACAACCCGGCCATCGCAGCCGAATACGGCATCACGTCCATCCCTGCCGTGTACCTGTTCAGCGGCGGCGAAGTAAAGAACACGGTCATCGGTGCCCGGCCGAAGCAGTACTTCGAGAAGGAATTTGCGGACGTACTGTCGTAACAACGCATCTGGTTCTAACCGCAGGAATCACTGCTAGGTAAGAGCCGATGGCTAGGGAAACCTCCGGGTGTCTCCAGCCATCGGCTCTTCTGTTTTTCACGCGAATGAAACCGTTAGCGTATTCTTTCGAATCGTGAATGGTCCAGGAAGCGCTGGTTTGGCCTCATCATGCTCGCTCGTGCTTTCATTAGCTTGGGGTAGGGCCCAGCGCTGGCTGCAGCGCTGACGATCCCGGATCTAGGTCCCCGTTCATGCGGTGCGGTTCATGAGGCCCACGTCGTAGGGTGCATCGACGCCGTAGCGAGGCAGGGGAGACGGTAGCCTCTTTCCCCTGCCCGCTAGTCGGCCGGGATGCCATCCTCGGCAAGCCCTTCGCCCCATGACGGAATTAGATGGAAGCAACGGTCGCAGGTCTCTCCCGCCGAACTGCACCCGGAGCAGGGAAGTAAGTGCTTCTTTGCCCAGAACCTTGTGTTTCACGTGAAACACAAGGCGATCGCTTAATCAGACCGCCGCTGGATCGGGCTCTATCGTCCGCGCTCCGTGCACGGCATTTTAATGTCCCTAAGTACTTCTTCCTGAACTGAACTGTCGGGGCCGCATCTGGTCCCCGGCCCACCGGGCGCGGAGCGCACAGCTCGCTCGGGATGGCGCCAAGCCGTGTCCGGGCAGCGACCGGGCGGTTGAATGCACTTCTATTCAATTACCGCGCAACCTAGCCCGACGCCGGCTCCACGGTAAGACCAATCACGCCCGGAGACACATTGGCGGCCCGACGGGCGGCTACTCCACGCCCCCCTAGAATCGTTGTTGTTGGGGCGCTCACCCTCACATGCTTGCCATTCTGCCGTCCCGCAACAGAATCACGGGAAACCGCGGCCGGTTCGTCAGTAGGTCAGGGGGTGGTTGGGCTCAAGCGGCGCATTCTGCCAAGCACCTGCGCAGTCCCTGGACCCTATTCTCCCGCAGGGTGAGAACGCCTGATGACAAACTATGAATCGGTGCGTCGGGGCTGTGCCTGCGTGGTTGAACATTCAAAGCCACACAATTGAGCACGTCGCCCTCCGTGTGGGGATCTTCAGCGCCACTGTGGAACGAACATCGCGGTGATCAGTTCGATCTTGCAGCCCCGGAACCGACAATGGAAATCGTGGCGAACTGAGGGGCCTCGATCCAACTTAGGCAAACAAGCGCAAAGTTTCACGTGAAACATCTTGCGAAGCACTCTCAGCGCATCGGACCCCGGAGGTAGCAGCATCTTGGGTAGTCGAGACAAATGCTGAACCGTTTCGCGTTGCCCGCTGCGCGGAGTTGCCCGCCATGCTCTGTTCTTCCGGTTCCATTAGTCAGCTATGTAGAGAATGACGTCGGCGGTCCAACCGAAGCCCACGACTTGACGTCCATGGAACCTCAGAAAGATGCCATCGACCAGAGGCGATATTCGAATGCACTGTGCGCTTGGGTTAGACGCACAACGCTCGAAGCGCTGGACGACCCACAAAACATTGTTACAGCTGCTCTTCGCGGGGATTGCGCCTTCGATCGACGGAAAGTGGTGAATCGGTCCGCACCAAGCACGTATGGTGAGCGAAGGGCAGCCCACTCCACGCCTGAATTCAAGCACCGTCATGTTCTTGCGGCATCAGCTACCTACCGCTGTTTCACGTGATACTGCGCGCTGGATATACGCCGGGTTAGGCGCAAGCACGGAACCACTAACGCGACCGCTATCGTGGCGAGCCTTGGAGACAAATCTCCGCGGCCTCAGAAGGCAGACAGATCAAGGTCTCTGACCACACGAAAGGCTAAGTTCTCTCTGTGCCGCGGTTATCATTGCGGACGGCACCCAGGCGGAGGACCGGTGCGTATTCGAGTAGTTCAAGATAGTTTGCCTTCCGGAGGAACTTGCTCCATGGGGCCACTTGTATGTTTCACGTGAAACATACTCGCCCTGAATACGGTCCCAACGTTTCACGTGAACGTACGCAGGCCCGGGAGAAGCTACTTGCTCGAAGACATTGTGTCCAACCGAGCCGTAGAAGAGGGGGTCTCTGGGGACCTTGGCCTATTAGGGCAGCGTCTGGTGGACCAGTGGATGTAGACCTGAGAGAGTCGTGCCTGACCACCGACCGGTGGTCAGTTCGCACGCCTAACCTCAGAGTGAGCTGTCCCTAGTCCACGGACACTCCACGTCCGACGGACAACCCAACAACGAAGAATGGATCTATCCCGCATCACACGGCGCGAGAGCGCCTCTCCGGCGGCCTGAAACGACCACATGAATTCAAAAGGCCGCGCACCTAAATCATGGCTCAGGCGTACAGAGACACCGTGCCTGTTCTTGGCTAACCGCGAGGTCCGCGCTGTGCCACCATCCCCCCGGATCTCAGGCGTCCTCAGGCGGCGGAGGAAGAGACCGGTCCTCACGGCCGTCGTGGTCCACAGCGGCCATCTGCGCCACCCCCAACGTCGGGCCAGCTCCGACAGGCCAGAAACCCGCTGCACAAGTAGGGCCGGGCCGGATGGGAAGACCAACTCCCACGCAGCAGTCCCGCCTGTTGAGCGACGAGGATTTGGAACAATCCGAGCGGTCCCAAGACATCCGATCAATCCGGGCGGACGGTCGTGGTTTGTACTCATCCTTTTCAAGGGAACAATCGACTAGGGAGTTCCAGGGGCCTCGGTTCACGAGGCGCCTTGGTCGCCCCCACCGTGCCAAACTTTGGGCTGGCGAGGAAATACAGCATCCGAGACGAATCTGGGTGGTGCCGAACCCGCCTCCTAGCTTCAGATCAGTGTGCGAATCAGATGGCAGTCTCACCGCAACCATGAAATTGTGCACAGACTTATCCACAAGGTTTTCCACAGCCCCGTGAGGGCATGACGAATACCGGCTAGTCCAATCCCTCAGCGTCGTGCGGCGGCGCTTCTGCGCCGCCTGTCAGAGCGTGCTAGCCTCATTCCCAATGGCGGCGGCTAGGCTGCGTTTGGAACGGAAAAGTGCGGAGATCTGCTTCCAAGTGGCGCAAATTGGGCCGTTTTGACCGAACTGCGGCACATTTACCGACGAACCGGATCCCGGCTAATCGCAGGTGCGAGAACAACACGGTGCTCTTCGCGGTGGCTGGTGGAGAGCCTCTACGCTGGCAACAGATGGGGCAGTGTGTCACCGCGGGACCAGCCATTATGGACAAGGTTTTCCCCAAAGTTATCCACAGGGGTTTCCACCGGCCACGACGTAATCAACAAGCCTAGCAACCCGTGCTCCTCGAGTTATTCGAACGTCACGCGTGGATTGTTTCACGTGAAACAATCGCCTCTGTTCTGTGCCCCCAAGTCTGGCGAATTCGCGTGGCATGTGCTTCCGGGCCGTTGACCGTCATTTGCCACCGGCGAGACTACACCAGGGGTCCATAGTCCATGCCAGACAACATCAGATGATTTACACGACCCTACGCCTTGTACGTGCTTTCAGGTTCACACCAGGATGCGGCAAGATAAGTCCGCGCGGCGGGGGCGTAGGACACAAGAACCCGACGACGACGGATCCGAAAGCCGCCGCATGTGGAGTATTCAAGAACCTAGATCTGGGCTTGGGCAGAGACCAACCCTCGGCCGGCATGAATTGGGGAGTAGCAGCGCACGGTCTGCTGAGACATCGAGAGTCCCTTCATGGGTCGAGGAGACGGTGTGCCGCCTCCCCGCATCTGCCGAACGCGCACTCTCTGAGTCCGTGAGCCGGAGCTTGCTGAAGTGTGCCATGCTCGGTCGATCCATTCACGCGCTCCACCAAAGCACCTAACAGGCCTCCATGGCGTGCGGTCAGCCGTGTTCACCTCAAGCTCGCTGTTGGCGTCGCTAGATAGATCTGACAGCGGCTACGAGGAAGGACGGCCAGATCCTCACCCTAATAGCCTGCGCGGTTGATCCCGAATTCGGGGGAGACCTGAACCTGGCGAGCGAAGGGGTAACCTAGGCCGGGGCACTGGGTTAGCATCGCTGCCACTCGTCGCCGGCGCCAGTGGACACTCCTAACTCAAGACGGACCGCGTCGACAGCCGTAGCTTGCGCGCCATAGCGTTCGACGGTTCCACGTGGACTGGGTGAAACGGGCCCATCACGGGCCACGCCTCAACGAACCCCTAGGGACACAGGGTAGGGGCCCCACCATCGCCTGCATAATTTCTCTCCACAGGCCCCTGCGTAGATCCTGCGGCCGCGTCGGGGGAATTGATTATCAGAGACACCTTGGGGGAGCTGCCATACACAGGACGGCGCCTGCACCAAGACCCAACGATGCCGGCGCCACTGTCGTTGAAAACAGCGATTCAACTCAGACACCGAACACCGGCCCTGCATATCGAGGCTGGCTATTTGCCCTCCGCACCTGGGAAGCCTCGCACAGCACCGCGACTGAGATTTAACTCTCAGTAAGCTTACGCCGCGCGATGTTTCACGTGAAACGTCCTTGCTACCTTTCCCAGCACCAGAACAGCGACCTTGTCGGAGGGCCTGCAGCCCGCCATCCTGACGCGTGCAGACGCTGAGCTGCCCATGACTCGTCTTAGGGTGTAAACGGCACAGACGCTCCCGCAGTCGCACGATAACAGTGCGTCGGACAACACGCTCCGACAAGCCCAAACCACCAACAGTGTGACCGGCAGCCGAGCATCACGGCACAATTGAAGGACCTACGGCTGAGGGATCAACGACCCGGTGGCAGGGGCGTATTCCTCAGCAGGCCTACTGCGGGTAGAGCGGCACCATGTTTCACGTGAAACATGCGAGCCCCGAGTTGTCTTGCTCGCAATCATTGGCCGTACTCAGGGAGTGATTCACTTTTCGGAATTGAGTATCAAGACCTCCCGCATTTCCTAAACCGTGGACCGCACGAATATGCAGGGATAGGCCCCGCACTGTTTCTATCACGTGGAGCACGGAGGCTGGGTCCAGAACAATGACGCTCTCTTACTGAGGCTCACACCAAACCCACCAATCGAATAGCCCCCATTCATAAAACGGGAACGACGCCAATGTCCATGGGGCCTGTTAGCCAGTGTCACCGCACATCAGCAATGTTTCACGTGAAACGGCCATCGTTGCCACTAGGTTAAAGAAGATCCGCAGGACCGCCCTTGCCGGGCACCACCCAAAGCAAAAGAGGGGCTGTCTGCAACAGACAGCCCCTCCATATCAAAAAATCCTAAGCTTCGGCGCCAGGACCGAGCACATCCATGATTCGGTTAAGATCTTCGACGCTAGCAAATTCGATACTAACCCTGCCCTTTCGAGCACCAAGGGTAATCTTTACGTTCGTGTCCAAGCGGTCAGACAACGATGAGGCCAGATAATCCAACCGTTCATGACGCGCGTTCGGCCTGGGAATCTTACTCTTTTCAGGAACTGCTGGATCTTGGTAGAGCGACACCGCCTCTTCCGTTGCCCTAACGGACATTCCCTCAGCTACGATTTTCTGCGCCAGGCGCTCCATGGCGGCCGCGTCGGGTAGTGCAAGCAGTGCCCGCGCATGACCCGCCGAAATTACGTTTGCGGCAACCCGGCGCTGGACAAGCGGTGGCAGCTTCAGCAAACGGAGAGTGTTGGAAACTTGAGGTCTCGACCGGCCAATGCGATCAGCCAACTCCTCGTGGGTAGTTCCAAAGTCCTCCAACAATTGCTGATATGCCGCAGCCTCTTCCAATGGATTGAGCTGGCTCCGGTGGAGGTTCTCGAGAAGTGCATCACGGAGTAAGTCGTCGTCGGTGGTGTCGCGAACGATCGCGGGGATTGTTTCCAAGCCAGCGGCCTGAACTGCACGCCATCGACGCTCGCCCATGACCAGCTCGTACGGTTCTCCACCCTTTTCGGTTGAAGTACGCACAACAATTGGCTGGAGGACGCCTATTTCCTTGACCGAGTGAACAAGCTCGGCCATGTCGTCTTCATCGAAGACGGAACGCGGCTGCTTTCGGTTGGGGTGTATATCCCCAACTGGTATTTCCGCGAAGCGAGCTCCGGGGACTTCCACTAATTCCACGCCCGCGTCAGCGCTGGCAGAAGACCGTGGCTCGGCGTCCTCTACGGGTTCGGGTCGGCTTGAGTCCTTTGGGGCTCGTTTTGCCGGCGCGCCCTTAGCTGCAGACGGCACCTTAGCAGCTGTAGCGGCACGGGGCCTCGTCAAGGACTCAGCCTTGGAATCGCCGGCGGCCGACGCGTCAAGTGAAGCCTCCTCAGGCGATTCAACGCTCTTGCGGGCTTCAGGAAAAAATAGATCCACGGGTCGGGAGGTCGAGACACCGCCCCCTTGGGCACCGGCCGGCGAGCTAGGAATGAGAGCCCCAAGACCCCTGCCGAGGCCCCTTCGCTTTTCACTCATGTAGTCATCCCTCCGATGGAAGCGTCGAGCACGGATCGGCCCAGACTGTTGCGGTGTTTCAAGAATTCTATCGTTCGGCGATTTCAGCGGCGGCTTCCATGTAGGAGAGGGCACCGCTGGATGAAGGATCATAGGTCATGACCGTCTGCTGGTAGCTTGGTGCCTCCGAGATTCGGACCGAGCGGGGCACCACCGCACTCAATACCTGATCTGGGAAATGCTGCCTGACCTCGGACGCCACCTGTGCTGCCAGGTTAGTTCGACCGTCATACATCGTCAAAAGAATCGTGGATACTTCAAGGTCAGCGTTGAGATGCTTCTGAATCATCTCGATGTTCTTGAGAAGCTGGCTCAGGCCTTCCAACGCGTAGTACTCGCACTGTATAGGAATGAGGACTTCGCTGGCAGCGCAGAATGCGTTGACGGTGAGCAGACCCAGGCTCGGGGGGCAATCGATAAAGATGAAGTCCAACCGGTCCTCGCCGTTCTTCGCCCGTTCCTTGGCGTAGACGTCAATGGCCCGGCGAAGTCGCTGCTCACGAGCAACCAGCGACACGAGTTCGATCTCCGCGCCGGCCAAGTGGATCGTGGCCGGCGCGCAGATCAGGTTGGGAATGTCGGGGCACTGAGCGACGACGTCCTTCAGCGGAAGATCATTAATGAGGACGTCGTAAATGCTGTCGACGTCGGCGTGGTGCTCGATGCCAAGAGCGGTCGATGCGTTGCCTTGGGGATCGATGTCGATAACAAGAACGTTAAGGCCCGCAGACGCCAGGGCCGCTGCGATGTTTACCGTTGTGGTGGTCTTACCCACCCCGCCTTTTTGGTTGGAAACGGTGAAAATCCGCGTGCCATCGGGTTTGGGCAATTCCCGCCCGATCAGCCTCTCACGCCGACGGGTCTCGTTGGCCAACTGCCGCGCGATGGGGCTGGAGTCATCAATGGAATCCATGACGTTTTGCGCTCCATTTGAGACGGTTTCACGTGAAACGGCAGCGTTCTCAACCGACTTGGTTTGCACTATTGCGGACTGAAGGGACGAAGAGGGCGTAGCCATGGCGCGAGCCGACCCTAAAGACATAAAGGGGGGGATTCGCTGCGTGGAGGTTTCACTACTGCCCACTGGTCGCACTCTCACTCTCATTCGGCGCTTGCTGCCGATCTCTAGCCTAACCGCTCAATCGCCGACACGCGGGAACTCGAACGGGACCTACGGAGTCTTTCGGGGCTTGTTGACGATGATCCTCACCACGGTGGTGGGTTCCTCCAAAAGCTCCTGTCCGCAAACCACAACCGACGTCTGAACGCCCCCGAGTTTCCGGATAACCTTTTTGGCTTTCTCAATCTCTTCTGCGGCACTCCGCCCCTTGATGGCCACCACTTCTCCATGGCCATCCAATAACGGAATAGTCAGGCCAGCCAGATTCGCCAAGGCGGAAACTGCCCGCGCGGTGACTACGTCCGCCGTCACCATTCCGACAGCGAGCTCAGCTCTGGTCCGCATGACGGTGACGTTGTCCAGGCCGAGATCATCGACTACCTCTTGCAACCAAATGACGCGCCGCTCAAGCGGTTCGATCAGGGTCAGTTCCAAGTCCGGCCGGGCGATGGCAAGACACAGCCCAGGCAGGCCGGCACCGGACCCGACGTCGGCAACGTGACTGCCCGACGGTATTGCAGACTCAATAACCGCGCAGTTCAAAACGTGGCGGCTCCACAACCGCGGCACCTCACGCGGACCTATAAGCCCACGCTCAGTACCGGATGTGGCCAAGTGCTCCACATAACGCTTGGCGAGATCCAAGCGTTCTCCGAAAATCTTCTGTGCTGCTTCCAGTTCAGCTGAGGTGATATCAACCATGGGCCGTCAGTCGGCCGAGACGACGATGTGGCGGCCTGCCCCTTCGCCCTCCGACTCGGAAACAAACCCAAGCTCGGCCACAGCGTCGTGAACGATCTTGCGCTCGTACGCGCTCATCGGTTCGAGGGCTACCGTCCCCCCGGCCTCCTTGACCTTGGCTACTGCGTCTTCGGCAATTTCCTGCAGAACGCCGGCGCGCTCCTTACGGTAACCGTTGATGTCCAACACCAAACGGGAACGATTCTCTGTTGCCGACAGAACAGCCAGGCGTGCCAGCTCTTGAAGCGCTTCGAGGACCTCGCCGTCGGGGCCCACGAGGCTATCCAGGGCATCGGACTCCTCGTCTGTGCCAATGGAGATGTATGTGCGCCCATTGCGAACCTCGATGTCGATATCGCCGTCGATATCAGCGATATCAAGAAGTTCCTCGAGGTAGTCAGCTGCGATATCGCCTTCCTCTTCCAGTCGGTTTGCAGTCTTGGACTGGCTTTCCTCCTGCGAATCCTCGTCGGTCACAGCGGTAACAACTTCTTCAGTGCTCTCGGCAGACATTACTTCTTCTTCCTGTTCTTGCGTTGTGGCTGGACGCGCTGAGCTCGAATGTCAGCTGCGGCAGTCGCAGCAGCAGCCTCGGCCTCGTCGTCGCGCTTCTTCCCGCCCAGCATCGGCGGCAGTCCCTTGGCAGCGCGGCGCTGTTCAAGAGCCTTGGCGGCCGGTGAACCGGGGGTCGGCATGCGTCGGATAACGAAGAACTGCTGGCCCATGGTCCACAGGTTGGTGGTGGTCCAGTAGATGAGTACGCCGATGGGGAAGTTGATGCCACCAACGCCGAAGACGAGCGGCAGGATATAAAGCATCATCTTCTGCTGCCGCATGAAGGGGCTGGCCATGGCGTCCTCGGACATGTTCTTGGCCATGATCTGCTTCTGCGTGATGAACTGCGAAGCCGTCATGGCAACGATCATCACGAGGCTGAGAATCACAACGGAGACATTGCCGCCATGCAACAACGCGGACGAAAGCGGTGCTCCAAAGATGCTTGATTCGTCGAACTCAACTACCTGCTGGGCGCTCATCGCTCCAATGCCGGTGCCTGCGTTCTTGGCGCTTGAGATCCCTGAAAGTACCTGGAACAAGGCGAAGAAGAACGGCATCTGGATGAGCATCGGCAAACAGGCCGAGAACGGGTTGGTGCCGTGGTGCTTGTAAAGCGCCATTTGCTCCTGCGCCATGGCCTGGCGGGAGAGCTGGTCCGTTTTGCCCTTGTACTTCGCTTGGAGTTTCTTCAGGTCCGGCTGCAGAAGCTGCATGCCGCGCTGGGCCTTGATCTGCTTGACGAAGACAGGAATGAGGGCTGCTCGGATCACCAACACCAAGCCGATGATGGAAAGAGTCCACGTCCAGCCGTTACCTGACGGCAAGCCGATGGTGCTCAACCCCTCATGGAAACCCACCATGATGATCGACACCAGCCATTTGAACGGGAACAAGATTGTCCCAATGAAGTCCATACGATATCCCTATTCCTCAGGCCGCCGAGCGGCCTTCTTCATCAGCCTGAGCAGCCAAGAACTGGTCCGGATTGTTCAGTACAACAATTGTGGGCGTCCGGCCTTCAGGCCAATGACGATGACCGGCGGGGACATGGTCCACTCCGCCGGCGTTCCAGGGGTGGCACTTGGCGAGCCGCTTGGCTGCAAGCCAACTGCCCTTCACAGCACCGTGCACGGTTACTGCCTCGAGCGCATAGGCCGAGCATGAAGGAAAGAAACGGCAAACCTGGCCGTACAGGGGCGAAATGACCTTGCGGTACGCCTTCAGTAAAAGAATGATGATGTTTCGGGGCAGGTTCCAGAAAAATCCGGCCACCGCTGGCCAGCGGCTTGGTCCCGAACGCTTGGCCGTGGGCACGCTTGAAGAAGGAACGACGGCGGTGCTGTTCTTACGCACGCGGTGTCCCTTCCGTTGTGGTGCCGTTGTGGTTCGACGAAGCATTAGGCGGAACCGATCCGCCCAAACGCTTCGTCGTCGCTGCCAATGCGGCGTTGTAGTCGGAGAGAAGCTGCTCCCAGCCCGCTGATGCTGCTGCTGGCAGTGCCCTCACGACCACCGCCAGGCCCGTTCCGTGCTGACACAGGGAAAGGGCAGCCGCTTCCCTTAGTCTCCTCTTAACGAGGTTTCTAGTCACGGCGTTCCCGACGGCTTTGGAGACAATGAAACCGATACGACTCGGCTCCCCGACCCCCAGGGGGGCCGCATATAACACTAAGTTCCGGCGTCCATTGCGGACGCCGGAACGTACAGTTGTTGAAAAATCGGCAGAAGTCCTGAGACGGTTAGGGGTGGCTAGCACCGGAGAACCTTCAAAAAGACTCTGACCGACAAGTCAGTTGTATTTATGCCGACAGTTCGACGCGGCCCTTGCCGCGACGGGCAGCCAGGATGGCGCGGCCTGCACGGGTACGCATACGAAGGCGGAAGCCGTGCTTCTTGGCCCGACGGCGGTTATTCGGCTGAAAAGTCCGCTTGCTCACGTTAGTTACTCCAGTGGATCAAAGGTGCGCCCACCCGATCAGAAAAGGGGAAGAACTGGCCGACGCTAAGTTTTGTATGTGCCTGCCGCCGTTGCCATCCATACGTTGAACGTACGGACCTGCAACTCATCTCAAAAGCGGACACAAAGGACTTCACAACGTTAGGGCAAAAAGACCGCCACAGTCAAACCGGGAGCCTGCCGCAGGACTATCCACAGCTGTGTCCAGTGATGGCTCACAGCCTGTGGATGAAGTGGCTCACAGAGGCAAATACCGAACCACAGCCGTGTAATTATCCACAAGCAACTTCCCAGCTATCTTCTACGGTTTTCATCCCCTAGAGTGGCTCAGTAGCCCAATCTCCACCCGCTGTGTATAACTCTGTGGATCATCACTGGAACAGCGCAGGACGGAGACACTCTGGCTGCCAGCATCGCCGGCAAGCAAGTATTTAGGAACAGATTGATGACAGTAGACGAAGCCAACCACGCCAACACTGTCGGAAGTTCCTGGCGTAGGGTGCTGAACCTGTTGGAACAAGACGATAGGGTCACCCCCCGCCAGCGCGGTTTCGTCATCCTCGCCCAGGCGCAGGGCCTGATCGGATCCACCCTCCTGGTAGCCGTTCCCAATGAGCTCACCCGCGAGGTCCTGCAGACCCAAGTCAAGGACGCCCTGGACGAGGCTCTCCGCAATGTCTTCTCGGATGACATCCGCTGCGCGATCGACGTCGACACGGACTTGGTGCCGGTCCACGTGGAGCCGGAGCCCGCCGTCGAACTGTCCGCTGTGTCGGACTTTGCCGACCCGAAACCGCAGCCGACGCCGCCCAGCACCTCCCACGAATTTGGTCGCCTGAACCCGAAATACATCTTCGACACTTTCGTTATCGGCTCCTCCAACCGCTTCGCGCACGCAGCCGCCGTCGCAGTGGCCGAGGCACCAGCCAAGGCGTATAACCCGTTGTTCATCTATGGTGACTCCGGACTTGGCAAGACTCACCTGCTGCACGCAATCGGGCATTATGCGCGGCGCCTCTACAGCGGGATCCGCGTCCGCTACGTGAACTCAGAAGAATTCACCAATGACTTCATCAACTCAATTCGTGATGACGAAGGCACCAGCTTCAAGACCACGTACCGGAACGTCGACGTCCTGCTGATCGACGACATCCAGTTCCTGGCCGGCAAGGACCGGACGCAGGAAGAGTTCTTCCACACGTTCAACGCCCTGCACAATGCCAACAAGCAGGTTGTTATCACCTCCGACCAGCCACCGAAGATGCTCGCTGGATTCGAGGACCGGATGACGTCCCGCTTCGAATGGGGCCTGCTGACGGATATCCAGCCGCCCGAGCTGGAAACCCGCATCGCCATCCTCCGCAAGAAAGGCCTCAGCGAAGGCCTCTCGGCACCGGACGATGCTTTGGAATACATCGCTTCGAAGATCTCGAGCAACATCCGTGAACTTGAGGGCGCGCTGATCCGTGTCACAGCTTTTGCAAGCCTCAACCGGCAGCCCGTTGACGTGGCCTTGGCGGAAATGGTCCTCAAGGACCTGATTACCGATGATGGCGCCCAGGAAATCACAGCCAAGCAGATCCTCGACCAGACTGCGGACTACTTCAAACTCAGCATGGAAGAACTCTGCAGTAAGTCCCGTACCCGGACATTGGTGACCGCACGGCAGATCGCCATGTACCTCTGCCGTGAACTCACGGATATGTCCCTCCCCAAGATTGGCCAGGAACTCGGTGGCCGGGACCACACCACCGTCATTCACGCCGACCGGAAGATTCGCGAGCTCATGGCTGAGCGCCGTGTGATTTACAACCAGGTTACGGAGCTCACCAACCGCATCAAGCAGCAACAGCGCGACTCCTAGCCTCACACCTACCTCGCCTCCACATACCTTATTAACAGGCACATGTGGATAAGCCTGTGGATGGTTAAGGGGACAAGCGTGCTTAATGGGCTTAAAACCCTTAAGCCGTCTGTGGATCGTCAAAACAGGCGTTGGGAGTTGTCCCCATCCACACCCTGTTTAAAACCCAGTTAACGCACAGTTCGTGAACAGGGCTTAACCGCGGAGGGTCGCGGCCAGAGCGGGTTATCCACAGTTTCCACAGCAGTTATTAACACTACGAATCCCAAAAAATTGAAATCCCTCAAATAACAATCTCGTTCTGCCGACCCAACCCCAGTCCCGGAAACACCCCAAGGACCAGGGTGACGTGAACCCGGACTGTCCCCACAGGGTGTGCCGTCACGGCTGGAGATGGGTTAATCCAGGATCTTCCGGCTAAGCTGTCAGCAGCGCTCCCATCCCTGGGTCTGTTTGTGATTCGCTGAGTGCGAACCATGCAGGTTCCAGCCCAGGCGAATGCAGATTTGGCGGGCTCGATCACGAGTTCCGCAGCTATGTTTTGGTACCAGCAATGAAAGGCGGCACCCTTCCGTGAAGTTCAGAGTCGACCGTGACGTCTTGGCAGAAGCCGTTACCTGGACCGCACGGTCACTGTCTCCGCGGCCGCCCGTACCCGTGCTTTCGGGTCTGCTCCTCAAAGCTGAAGCCGGAACGGTTAGCCTCTCAAGCTTTGACTACGAAACCTCGGCCCGCCTCGAGATTCCGGCGGACATCGCCACCGAGGGAACCATCTTGGTTTCCGGACGCCTGCTGGCTGACATCTGCCGCAGCCTTCCTTCAGCTCCCGTGGATGTGGAGACCGACGGCAACAAGGTCACGCTGACCTGCCGCCGGAGCAGCTTCCACCTGGCCACGATGCCCGAATCCGAGTATCCCGACCTCCCATCGCTGCCCGCGGTCAGTGGCACATTGCCCGGAGACGCGTTCGCTCAAGCGGTGTCCCAAGTCATCATTGCCGCCAGCAAAGACGACACCCTTCCGATTTTGACCGGGGTTCGGATGGAGATCGAGGACGATCTCATCACCCTGTTGGCGACCGACCGGTACCGCCTGGCCATGCGGGAAGTTCCTTGGAAACCAGTGACACCCGGCATCTCCACAAGTGCGTTGGTGAAATCCAAAACACTCAATGAGGTAGCCAAAACCTTGGGCGGTAGCGGGGACATCAACCTTGCACTTGCGGACGATGACAGCCGCCTTATCGGCTTTGAAAGCGGTGGAAGGACCACCACGTCGCTTCTGGTCGACGGTGATTACCCCAAGATCCGCTCGCTGTTTCCCGATTCGACTCCGATCCATGCCACGGTGGCAACACAGGACCTGGTTGAGGCCGTTCGCCGCGTCTCACTTGTGGCTGAGCGCAATACGCCGGTCCGCTTGGCCTTCACCCAGGGCCTACTGAACCTCGACGCCGGAACCGGAGAGGACGCCCAAGCGTCCGAAGAACTCGAAGCCCAACTTTCCGGTGAAGACATCACGGTAGCTTTCAACCCGCACTACCTCGTTGAAGGCCTGGGTGTCATCGAAACCAAGTACGTTCGGTTCTCGTTCACCACGGCTCCCAAGCCGGCCATGATTACGGCGCAAGCCGAAGCCGACGGCGAGGACCAGGACGATTACCGTTACCTCGTGATGCCGGTACGCCTGCCTAACTAACCCCTCCATAACGGCGCTGCATCCATCAGTTTTCCTCCGTCCCATCGCAGAAAAGAGTCACCCCTATGCACATCGGACTTATCGGCCTTGGAAAAATGGGTTTCAACATGCGCGAGCGTTTGAGGCAAGGCGGTGTTGAAGTCACGGGCTTGGACCGCAACCCGGACGTGACAGACGTTGCCTCGCTGGACGAACTGATCGCAGCACTCCCCACCCCGCGCATCATCTGGGTCATGGTTCCCTCCGGTGATATCACGGATTCCGTCATTTCCGAGCTCGGCGAGAAGCTTGACCAGGGTGATTTGATTATCGACGGCGGCAACTCACGCTTCACCGAAGACCAAAAGCACGCGGCTGCCCTCGCTGAAAAAGGCATTCGGTTCGCTGACTGCGGCGTTTCCGGCGGCGTTTGGGGCCTCCAGAATGGTTACGGGCTCATGGCCGGTGGAGCTGCCGAGGACATCGACCTGGCCATGCCGATTTTTGATGCCTTGCGTCCTGAAGGTGACCGGGCGGACAGCTTTGTCCACGTCGGTGGAGTCGGAGCGGGCCACTACGCGAAGATGGTGCACAACGGCATCGAGTACGGCCTCATGCAGGCATACGCCGAAGGCTACGAGTTGCTCGCGGCCAAGGATATCGTGACAGACCTCCCGGGAACTTTCCGTGCGTGGCAAAAGGGGACCGTTGTCCGGTCCTGGCTCCTGGACCTCATGGTCAAGGCGCTCGACGAGGATCCGGGCTTGGCCTCCATAGATGACTACGTGGAAGACTCGGGCGAGGGCCGCTGGACTGTTGAAGAGGCCATTGCGAATGCGGTTCCTGCGCCTGCCATCACCGCGGCGCTCTTTGCGCGGTTCGCTTCCCGCGAAGACACATCGCCGGCCATGAAAATGGTCTCGGCCGTGCGTCACCAGTTCGGCGGACACGCCACGCGTCCGGCCAGCTAGGACGCGGGAGTCCAACAAACGGCGTGTACCTCGAACATCTATCGCTGACGGATTTCCGCAGCTACGCCCAGGTTGATCTCAAGCTGGGGCCCGGAGTGACAATACTGGTCGGCTCGAATGGGATTGGTAAAACCAATCTCATGGAAGCCATTGGATACCTGGCAACTTTGAGCTCACATCGAGTGAGCACGGATGGCCCTTTGGTCCGCTTTGGTGCCGACCGTGCCTTGATCCGGGCCCGGTTTGTCCGGGGCGAGCAATCTACGGTCATTGAGGTCGAGATCAACGCCGGCCGTGCAAATCGAGGGCGCATCAACCGAGGGAACCCTGTGCGCGCCAGGGATATCCTGGGGATTTGCCAAACCGTCCTCTTCGCACCGGAGGACCTGGCATTGGTCAAGGGTGACCCTTCGAACAGGCGGCGCTTCCTGGACGAGCTGTTGGTGAGCCTCGTACCGCGGCATGCTGCCACACGTACGGACTATGATCGGGTGCTCAAACAGCGGAACGCACTCCTCAAATCGGCACGAACCGGCAAGTTCACGGCCGGCCACGAGGCCACGCTCGACGTTTGGGATCAGCACATGGCACGCGCCGGCGCTGAGTTGCTGCATGCCCGCTTGGAACTCGTGGAGCGTTTGGGCCCGCACCTCAATAACGCTTACGCCCAACTCACCGATGGTTCCAAGCCCGCTGCCGCCGTCTACCGATCCACCATCCAGGACATCTTGGACGACGACGGCGGTTCGGCCAGTTCAGCGACTGAAGAGTCGCCGTCCGGCGAAGACCTCCGGCAACTGTCCGTCGACGAACTCACGGACCGGTACGTGCAGGCGTTTGCAGCATCGAGAAAAAAGGAACTTGAACGGGGCATATCCTTGGTTGGGCCCCACCGCGACGAATTGGAACTGGTGCTGGGGCAAGCCCCCGCCAAGGGGTATGCCTCCCACGGCGAAACGTGGTCGATGTGCCTGTCCCTGCGTCTGGCGTCCTACTACGTCATGCTGGATGATGCCCGGACGGGTGGTACGGCGCCGATCCTCATCTTGGATGATGTCTTTGCCGAACTTGATGTCCAGCGGCGACGTAAACTTGCTGCAATAGTTGCCGGTGCCGAGCAGGTGCTGGTGACAGCCGCCGTCGAGGCCGACATCCCAGAAGATCTGTCCGGACGGCGCGTAACCGTTGTTCCGGGAGGCATCGATGGCGAAGGATAGCCGCGAGGGACTTCAACCTGGCCGAGACCCTGACGAAATCGACGCAGCCCAGGCAGCGCTTAACCGCATGCGCGAAGCGGCCGCTGCGCGTGGAGAGGTCCGGCAACGGGCTCCGCGGCCAGGTTCGGTTCCCAAACGCAAAGGCGTGCGCGACACCAAAGGATTTTCCCAGTTCCACGGGACGGGGCGTGACCCGTTGGGGCTAGGAAAAGTAGTGGGCCGACTGGTTGCAGAACGTGGTTGGACCTCGCCGGTGGCTGTCGGTTCGGTCATGGCCGAATGGGAAACACTGGTAGGAGCGGACATCTCCGCCCATTGCACGCCGGAGAGTTTTACCGATACCACGCTGCACGTGCGCTGTGATTCCACAGCGTGGGCAACCCAGCTCCGCCTGTTGAGCACGAGTCTCCTTGAGTTGTTTCGCAACGAGCTGGGAGAAGGAGTAGTGACCAGCATCCAGGTGCTCGGTCCATCGGCTCCCAGTTGGCGAAAAGGTGGACGCAGCGTCAATGGCCGTGGTCCGAGGGATACCTACGGCTGAGGGGCGTACAGGGACTATCAACGGCCCGGAGCCGTATAGGCACCCATCGGGACCACCACGCGGCCGCTGAAGATGGGGCCAGCGGCCTCTCGTGGCCATATTCAGCTGTGGGCTGCCCCTGTATTTGCAAAGATTCCCGCGTTTCCACGATAGAATTGGCGTAGATCACTGAGCGCCGGTGGAACATCGCCGGGAACCTGAATCCATCCTGTGGCATGAGGGCAACCTGGCGGCGGAGTAGCCGGCGCAATCAGTCACGTGCCCGTTGACGGCCGCACTCGCTGCGAACGTTGCCGGGAGCGGCCGTCATCGAATACAGAGGAGTCGAAAGCGCCTGTGGCTAACGACAATGCAGAGACCTTGGCAGTAGAACCCGAAGAGGAGACTGCTCCCAAGCCTGATACGCCCGCAGCGACACCGAGAGAGTATGGCGCCAGCGACATCACGGTGCTGGAGGGTCTCGAAGCGGTACGCAAACGCCCCGGCATGTACATCGGCTCCACTGGTCCCCGCGGCTTGCACCACTTGGTTTATGAGGTGGTGGACAACTCAGTCGATGAGGCCCTCGCCGGGTACTGCACCCACATCGAAGTTACCCTCCGCGCCGATGGCGGCGTCCAAGTGGTGGACAATGGCCGTGGCATTCCGGTTGATATCCACCCCACCGAGGGTAAGCCGACCGTTGAAGTGGTCATGACCATCCTGCACGCAGGTGGAAAGTTCGGCGGTGGCGGGTACGCCGTTTCAGGCGGCCTTCACGGCGTGGGCATCTCCGTGGTTAACGCCCTGTCACGCCGGGTTGAGACTGTAGTGCGGCGCCAGGGTCACGTGTGGAGCATGACATTCGCCGACGGCGGCAAGCCGCAAGGCGGCCTCGTGAAGGGCGAAGCCACGGATGAAACCGGGGTCTCCCAAACGTTCTACCCGGACGGAACCATCTTTGAAAGCACCGAGTTCGATTTCGAAACGCTGCGCGCGCGATTCCAACAGATGGCATTCCTCAACAAGGGCTTGCGAATCACCTTGACCGACGAGCGGCCTGCTGCTCGTGGCGGCGAACCGGATCTGGACCTTGACGCCGTCGCAACCGAGGGCGAAGTTGCAGCCGAGCACCGGACAGTGGTGTATCAGTACGACGACGGGCTCCTGGACTACGTCAAGCACCTGAACTCAAGCAAGAAGGTGGAGATCGTCCACGAAGACGTCATTGCTTTCGAAACAGAAGACACCGAACGGCACATGGCCCTTGAGGTGGCGATGCAGTGGACCACTGCATATTCGGAGAGCGTCCACACATACGCCAACACCATCAACACCCATGAAGGTGGAACCCACGAAGAAGGGTTCCGCGCGGCGATGACGTCACTCATCAACCGCTATGCCCGCGAGAAGAGCATCATCAAGGAAAAGGACGACAACCTTACCGGCGATGACATCCGGGAAGGCCTGACCGCTGTCATTTCGGTCAAGCTTTCCGAACCCCAGTTCGAGGGCCAGACCAAGACCAAGCTGGGCAATTCCGAGGTCAAGGGGTTCGTGCAGCGCGTTGTCACAGATCAACTTGGTGACTGGCTTGAACGAAACCCGGGCCCGGCCCGCGACGTGATCCGCAAGGCCATATCTGCAGCCCAGGCTCGCATGGCGGCCCGGAAGGCGCGCGACAATGCACGGCGGAAGAGTCCCCTGGAATCCTTCGGCATGCCAGGCAAGCTGTCCGACTGCTCCTCCAAGGATCCTTCGCGCTGTGAGGTCTACCTGGTGGAGGGTGACTCCGCCGGCGGATCGGCCAAGCGTGGGCGGAACCCTGAAACACAAGCCATCCTGCCGCTGCGAGGCAAGATCCTGAACGTGGAGCGCGCGCGCCTGGACAAAGCATTGGGTAACACGGAAGTCCAGTCCATGATCACGGCTTTCGGGACGGGGATCGGCGAGGACTTCGACATTTCGAAGCTGCGCTATCACAAGATCGTGCTGATGGCGGATGCCGACGTCGATGGGCAGCACATCACCACTCTTTTGATGACCTTGCTGTTCCGTTACATGCGCCCTCTCATCGAGAACGGCTACGTCTACTTGGCCCAGCCGCCCCTGTACAGGATCAAGTGGTCCAATGCTGCCCATGACTATGTTTACAGCGACCGCGAACGCGACGACACGATCCGCAAGGGTGCGGCCATGAACAAGCGCCTGCCCAAGGATAACGGCATCCAGCGTTACAAGGGCCTGGGCGAAATGGACTACACCGAACTGTGGGACACCACCATGGACCCGGATCGCCGGACGCTCCTGCAGGTCACCATGGACGACGCGCTGGCCGCCGATCAGACCTTCTCAGTACTGATGGGTGAGGACGTCGAATCACGCCGTAACTTCATCCAACAAAACGCCAAGGATGTCAGGTTCCTCGATATCTAGGGCATAGAGCACTAGATATTCCTGAACCGACATATACCTGAAACGGAAACTTAAATTATGAGTGACGAAACTCCTGAAGTCCCGGCGGAACCCAACGCAGACGACGTCGTCATCGAAGGCGATCTCCTGACTGACCGCATTGAGCAAGTGGACCTGCAGACGGAAATGCAGCGGTCGTACTTGGACTACGCCATGGCGGTGATTGTCGGTCGCGCCTTGCCGGACGTCCGTGACGGCCTCAAGCCGGTACACCGTCGCGTTTTGTATGCCATGTTCGACGGCGGCTACCGCCCCGATCGCTCCTTCAACAAGTGCGCCCGCGTGGTCGGTGACGTCATGGGTACGTACCACCCCCACGGCGACATGGCGATCTACGATGCTTTGGTGCGCTTGATCCAAGACTGGACCATGCGCTATCCGTTGGCGCTTGGCCAAGGCAACTTCGGTTCTCCGGGAAATGACGGCGCTGCGGCACCGCGTTATACCGAAACCAAGATGGCCCAGCTCGCCATGGAAATGGTCCGGGACATCGACGAGGAAACCGTCGATTTCCAGGACAACTACGATGGCAAAAACCAGGAACCCACCATTTTGCCGGCGCGGTTCCCCAACTTGCTGGTCAATGGTTCCTCAGGCATCGCCGTCGGTATGGCCACCAACATTCCTCCGCATAACCTTCGTGAAGTGGCTGAGGGTGTGCAGTGGGCGTTGGAGAACCCCACGGCCACCCGCGAGGAACTCCTCGAAGCCCTGTTGGTGCGCATCAAGGGGCCTGACTTCCCCACGGGTGCCACGATTTTGGGCCATAAGGGCATCGAGGACGCTTACCGGACGGGCCGCGGCTCCATCACCATGCGCGCAGTGGTCAACGTCGAGGAATTGCAAGGGCGCACCTGCCTTGTCGTCACTGAGCTTCCCTATCAGGCAAACCCGGACAACCTGGCCATCAAGATCGCTGAACTGGTCAAGGACGGCAAGATCCAGGGCATCGCCGATCTCCGCGATGAGACTTCGGGCCGTACCGGCCAGCGCTTGGTTATTGTCCTCAAGCGCGACGCTGTCGCCAAGGTTGTCCTCAACAACCTCTACAAGCACACGCAGCTGCAGGACAACTTCTCGGCGAACATGCTGGCAATCGTCGACGGCGTGCCACGCACCTTGAGCCTTGACGCGTTCATCAGGCACTGGGTGACGCACCAGATGGACGTCATCGCCCGTCGCACCCGGTACCGCCTCCGCAAGGCTGAAGAAGAAGCGCACATCCTGCGTGCTCTCCTCAAGGCGTTGGACATGCTGGATGAGGTCATTGCCCTCATCCGGGCGTCCAACACGACAGAAGCCGCCCGCGAAGGACTTATGGAGCTCCTTGAGATTGATGAGCTCCAGGCGCGCGCCATCCTGGATATGCAGCTACGTCGTTTGGCGGCCTTGGAACGCCAAAAGATTCAGGATCGCCATGCTGAACTCGAGGCGATGATCGAGGAGTTCAACGCAATCCTTGCTTCAGAGGAGCGCCAGCGCCAAATCATCAGCGAAGAACTCGCCGAGATTGTTGCCAAGCACGGTGACGATCGCCGCACGCACATCCTGATGGGTTTCGACGGCGACATGTCCATGGAGGACTTGATCCCGGAAGAGGAAATGGTGGTCACCATAACCCGCGGCGGTTATGTGAAGCGGACCCGCAGCGATAACTACCGTTCGCAGCAGCGCGGCGGTAAGGGCATCAAGGGCGCCCAACTGCGCGGGGACGACGTCGTGGAGCACTTCTTCGTGACTACTACGCACCACTGGCTGCTCTTCTTCACCAACCTCGGCCGCGTTTACCGGGCCAAGGCTTATGAGTTGGCGGAGGCCGGCCGCGACGCAAAGGGCCAGCACGTTGCCAACTTGTTGGCCTTCCAGCCGGATGAGCATATTGCACAGGTCCTGGACCTTCGCGACTACCAGCAAGCTCCGTACCTCGTGCTCGCCACGAAGAACGGCCTGGTGAAGAAAACCCGGCTGGAGGACTACGACACCAACCGCACCGCGGGCGTTATTGCCATCAACCTCCGCGATGAGGACGAGCTGGTCTCGGCCCAGTTGGTCAGTGAGACGGACGATCTCCTGTTGGTTTCCCGTAAGGGCCAGTCGATCCGCTTCACTGCAACCGACGACGCGCTCCGCCCGATGGGCCGTGCGACCTCCGGAGTAACAGGCATGAAATTCCGGGAAGACGACGAGCTCTTGGCCGCTGACGTGGTTCAGGACGGTTCATTCGTCTTCATCGTGACCGAAGGTGGTTACGCCAAGCGGACCGCCGTCGAGGAGTACCGCTTGCAAGGCCGCGGTGGTCTGGGGATCAAGGTCGCGAAGCTTGCTGAAGAGCGTGGCGACCTTGTAGGTGCTTTGATCGTTCAGGAAGAAGATGAAGTACTGGTTGTCATGGAAGGCGGAAAGGTTGTCCGCTCCGCCGTGACAGGTGTTCCTGCCAAGGGTCGGGACACCATGGGCGTTATCTTTGCCAAGCCTGACAAGAATGACCGCATTATCGAGGTGGCACGCAACGGCGAACGCGGACTGGAAACGGATGAATCCGATGACGGTGGCGCGGATGACGTAACGTTGGCTGCAGACGAAGTTGCCTCTGAGGTGACCAGCATGGCCGAAACGGATAACGACGCAGACCCGGACAACGGAACGGGCGCGGAGCTGAACGAAGAAAACACCGGAGGTAACGAGTGAGTAATTCCGACTCATATCCCAAGCCGAGCACAGGTGTCCCCGGCGGACTCCGGCAGCCCTCGGGCAACGCCCAGCCAGGAACACCGGCACGGCCGCAACAGAATCCGGGAACCGGCGCCTCCGGTGCGGGAGCGGCAGGCGCGCGCCCGGCTGGCGCACCCACCCAGCGTCCTACTGGCGCACCCGGCCAGCGTCCTGCTGGTGCGCCTGGTCAGCGACCTGTCCAAGGTGGTCAGCGTCCTGCTGGTGCGCCTGGCCAGCGCCCCGTTCAGGTTGGCCAGCGTCCTGCTGGTGCGCCGGCCCAGCAGCGCGCTGCTCAAGGGTCCCCCGGCTTGGTAAAGCCGGCTCCCAAGGCCAAGGTCCGGCGCGCACGACTTCTGGTCAGCAAGGTTGACCCGTGGTCCGTGCTGAAAATGGCGTTCTTGCTGTCCGTCGCACTGGGCATCGTGACCGTCGTCGCAGCAGTTGTGCTCTGGACTGTGTTGGATCTCACGGGAATCTTCAACCAGGTGGACAGCCTTTTGGGTACCCTTGCCGGATCCGAAAGTGGGGGCTTTGAACTCAAGAAGGTGGCTTCCCTCGGTCAGGTGGCGTCCTTCGCAACGATCATCGCCGTCGTGAATGTCGTTTTGCTCACGGCACTGTCGATGCTCTCGGCCGTCCTCTATAACATTTCCGCAACGTTGGTTGGCGGCATTGGCGTCACTCTGACGGATGACTAGTAAAAAATCGCGGAAATACGCCGAAATTGGTGGAATTTCCGCGCGGATTTGCCTCGATTTGAGATCGGTCCGGGATGTGCTGTACAGTCATATCTCGGCCCGATGAGGCATCGGGGCGTATAGCTCAGGCGGTTAGAGCGCTTCGCTGATAACGAAGAGGTCCCAGGTTCAAGTCCTGGTACGCCCACGGAACATAACAGGTTCAGGTAACACTGAACCGGAATGAGGTACTTGTGAAGAAGTTGCTCGTAGTTGTAGCAGCAGCCATCGCAGGTGTCCTGGTTTATAAAAAGAACCAGGAATCCGAAGCCCGAAAAGAAGTATGGAGCAAGTCAACCGATACGGTGGATTAGCCCCTGGCCGCAGATTCGACTGGTAATTGCCAGTGTTGAATTGGGGTATGATTGACGGGTTGCTTCTTATGGGGGCATGGCGCAATTGGTAGCGCACCTGCTTTGCAAGCAGGGGGTTCGGGGTTCGAGTCCCCGTGCCTCCACCATAAGAAAGTCCCGGCCAGTATTGGCCGGGACTTTTTGCTTTAACGTCCAAGGCTAGCCGGCAGGGACCTTTTGGAGAGCTTGATCCAAGAAGGCTTTGAGTTCTCCCTTTCCCAACACCGGGGTGACGACGCCGAGGTCCAAGGTGGGCTGTGTGGCGGCAGCGGCTGCTGTCTCGGCGCTTTGAACCTCCTTGCGGGCTTGGGTAACTGCCTGGACATCGCCCTTCTTGGCCGCGTCCAACATCGCGATGGCCTCCTGCACACCTCGACCGTACTGTGCCGCTGCTGCGGTCCAATTCACGGCGTCATTGGCGAAGCCCGGCTCCGCCATTTGGGGCAGCAGCTCGGGGAGCCGTTGGAGCAGCTCCGCGCGCGCTAGCAAGGCCCCGGACGGTGACCGGCCGGCGTCGTACGCTGACCAGAACTGGTTTATATCCGCCGTCAGCGCGGGGGCCGACGGCGTCAGCGCATCACCTTGCCAGTCCTGGTTAAGGTCCGCGAAAGCCCTGACTCCGGCCTGGACATCCGGGGCTGGACCTGCCACGGCGGTCAAAGCCGCATCCATGGACTTGGCGGGATCGTAGGCAGGCCCGTTCCACGACAGGTCCGCGTAATTGAAGATAGCGGGCAGCGATAAGTACGCCTCGATCATCGGGTTGGTAACAATACCCCTGATCGCTTCGTTGAGATCGGAGTCGCGTCCCTTTACCGGCGCCAGGAAGATGTGGTCCTGCGAATAGTCATTGACGGGGTAGTTGTCCCAGATCACGATGTTCCGCTTCGTTCCGGGGCTTCCATAGCTCTGCTGGGCTGTCTCGGCAGAACCACGGGTGATCCGGTGGGACACCACGTCCTCGCCCGTCCACTGAACCACGATTTCGGGATTGAGTGCACGGCCCAGTGCCTTCTTGTAGGGGGTGCTTCCGGAACCGTTGTAGAAAGTGGGGACCATTTGAAGAGGCTGGATGTCCGGCTTCTTGGATATGAACCGAGCATTGACGTCGTTCAGGAACGAAGCTTCCGCTTTCCCGAGACCAGCCTCGGTGGAACCAAATTCCTTCACGTCCTCATCGCACTGGACCTTGGTGTCGATGTCGTCAAGGGGAATCACAAATGAGCGCACGCCCAAGCTGTAGAGGGATTCAAGCTTGGCTACCGCGGCATTTAGGTCCGCGACACTTGAGTAGCAAATATCCAGACCCGGGGACAGCGAATAGGCGAACCGGATGTGGTTCGCCGTTGCGGTGTCAATAAGCTCTTGCAGTTCCCTGAGTTGCTGATTCGAATACAGGGTCCGCCACTGATCCCGGAGAAGCGGATCGTTCTTCGGGGAGTAGATGAAGGTGTTCATCTTTTGTTGGGCGGCGAACTTGATGACATCCAAACGGGCTTGATGGGACCAAGGGATTCCATAAAAGCCCTCGATAACGCCTCGGGTCTGCATCAACGGCCAGTCGCTGATGAGGGCGGCGGGCACTGTTCCATCCTTGAGGAGTTGCCTGAGGGTTTGGACAGCGTGAAAGATCCCGTCACCGTCTCGTCCCACCAAGACCGCGGTGGGTATCCCGGCCGATGTGCCAGTAGCGATCGCATACCCCTCCGGGTGTCCAAGAGCGTCCTGGTTAGCGGCTGTGCTATCCCGTCCGAGAGTCGCGAGAACTGCGGACACTTGGGGGTCGCTGGCAGCGCCGAGGTACACGGCGGACGAGCCCGACATCGGATTGCTCAGGGAGGTTACGGTCTCCGCCGTCCCGCCTGCGCCCACCACAAGTGCTTGGACTGCCGAGACGGAGGCCTGGTCCGTTCCAGCCGCTGCCACGACGTAGACATGCCCGTTCAGGGGAACTGGTTTACCCGACGCCGCTGAGGCGTGCTGCGGCACAGGGTAGATGGCAGGCAAACCCGGTGCACCCGGACTCGTTGCGCTTCCAGGAGCGGAATCGGTTGCGCTTCCAGGAGCGGAACCGGCGTTTGATTGCTTGTACTGCACCAGAACGAACCAACCCGCGACCAGGAGGACCGCCGCCACGATACCGGTCGTGACAAGCATTAAAACCGACCGTCTGCGCTGCGTGCCCCGATCTCCCGGTGATGTGTCCACTAGATGCCCCTTGAGTGTGCGATCGGCAGCCCTGTGACCTGCGGCGACGGGATCCACCTGTAGTGATAAGACAACCACACAGACCCGGGCGCAGATAGGGTGCTTGGCTTCGGGACACTAGGGTTGATCCGTGAACCTTCTTATCGCCACCCTCGGGGTCCTCGGCGTGGCTTCCTCCGGGCCGTTGATCGCAGGAACCCTCGGGGCTACCTCGGTGACGGCCTTGGCGATCGCATTCTGGCGTAATGCCATCGGCGCAGTTGTGATGGCAGCACCCGTCGCCCTACGCAGGCCGACCGAATTCGCCAAGGTCACGCGGCGCGAATTTGGGTGGTCATCTGTTGCGGCAGTTGCCTTGGCACTGCACTTTGCATGCTTTATTACAGCACTGCAGCTCACCTCTGTAGCAGCTGCAACGGCCTTGGTTTGCCTGCAGTCCGGATGGATTGCCATTTTCCAGTCATTACGGGGCACAAGGCACCGCTGGCCCGTGCTTGTGGGTTTAGGGATAGCATTCGGTGGAGTGGTCGCCATCACGGGTTTCGACACCGGATCTTCGCCCACCGCACTCCCGGGCGACATCCTGGCCTTGGCGGGCGGCGCACTGGCAGGGCTGTACACCTTGGCTGGCGGGAAAGCGCGCCAATCGATGGGAACAGGAACCTACACCACCCTCTGCTACGGGATGTGCGCGGCTATCGTTGCTGTGTTGGCCCTGGCGAGCCACCAGCCGCTTGCAGGGTTCGACGCCGGAGGCTGGCTCGGGATAATCTCCGTCACCGTCTGTGCGCAGCTGGTGGGGCACACGGCGTTCAACCATTTGTTGGCGACCATGAGCCCCCTCTTGGTGTCCATGATTATCTTGCTGGAGATTCCGGGAGCCGCGCTGCTGGCCGCTATCTTCTTGCACGAAACTTTGCCGGCCGGGACGTATTCAGGCCTGGCCATGATTTTGGCCGGCCTGGTGGTGGTTGTCACCGGGCAGCGCCACAACCGCGCCTCAGCGGAGCGGCGTGAGGCCGAACTCGGCACTGACTGAAGTCAGGGCCCGCGCCGTCCTGCGGGAACGGCGTTCATCGTGTGGATGGCGCGCAGCACCTTGGCAGGAAAATATACCGAGAAGAAAACGACCATGGGTGCCTTCAACGCGATTTTGTTGACGTTGTGGGCCTTATACGTGCGATCAAACCGCGTGACGTAGTAGCGGTAATCCTTTGGCGAATCCTCCAGCCGGCGGGCGGACATGCCCGAGACCATGTGGGGTACGTACTGGATCTTGAGGTCGTGGTCAAAGAGGTGCAATGACAGGTCTATGTCCTCATGCATCTCGTCTTTTTCGTCCAAGCAGGTTTCGTTGCGAATGATCTCCCAAGCGGTTCGACGGATGGCCATATTGGAGCCGAAGAGGAAATGGTACTGATGCTTGGCCAAGCGCAGCATGAGTTGGCGCATCTTGTCGTCCGCTTTCAACCCAAAGCGCCGCATAGGCATGTCGTAATAGACCACGGGGCCCGTGGTTGCTTGCACCGACCGGTCGACGAAGGCCTTCTGGACTTGTTCGACCCAGTCGGGCTCTACCACCGAGTCGGCATCGATTCGTCCCAGGATGTCACCGCTGGCGCTATCCAGCCCAATGTTCCGTGTGGGAATCAGACCCTGTGCCTTGTCCTGCTGGAGCAGGATGATGGGGCTTTCCGGATATTCGTCCTGCATTTGGCGCACGAAGGCCGCGGTGCGGTCTGTGGAGCGGTTATCCACGACAATGATCTCGTCAGCCGGGACGGATTGGTAGATGGCAGCAAGGAGGCACTGGCGTATAACACTTTCCTCGTTATACGCCGGGATGACAATGGAAACCCGAGGGGCGCCAAGGGCATCCGGGGGCACGTCCACGAAGGGACCTTCAGCTGGCATCCCCATCAATCTAACACCCGGGCAGCGCGCTTGGTCGGTCGACTTGGTTAAGTGTGGACAAACACTGAAGGGGACCCTGGCTGTGCCAGGATCCCCTTCAAAGGACTGCTTGGTGCCTCTTCCCGCCGTCGGCGGTTTGATTCACCGACTAATTATCGATAACCAGTCGAGGCGCTTGATTAGCTGTGGGCGCCGTTGGATTCCGGGGTGGAGTCCTGGTTCTCATCGGACTCTTTGTTGCGGCTGGCCGCGATGTTCTTGACCGCAGTCTTCGCGTCCGTGGCTACCTTCGCCGAGTGCTCTCCCGAATCCTGCGTGGTGCCCTCCCCTGCATCCTCCGCTGTGCCCTCCGAGGTCTCATCCGCGGTGGTCACTGATGCGGGTTCAGCCTCAACATCGGTGGTTGTGGGCGCGACATCCGTTGCGGCAGGCTGGCTGGCCGCTGCTTCGGCAGCTTCGGCAACTGGCGCCGGCGTCGGCTTGGGAGTAACCGGAGAAGGCGTCTTCCACGGATCCTCCACGGGCTTGGAGGCCTTCCACGCGGCGACACCCGCGGCGGCAGCCGCAGCGATGACTGTCAGGATCAACCATCCGCGCTTCTTGGGCTGCTGTTCTTTGCCCAACTTAGCCGTCCTGCGCTGAGCCTTATCCAGCTGCGCGGTTGCGGCCTTGGCAGCCTCCTCGGCCGCGGCTTGCAGATGCTTGCTGGTGGCCTGCGCTTGCTGCTGGACGCTGTGCACAACGCCGGAGTCCACCAGTTTCTGCGCTACGGCATCCACTTGCGCGGGAGCGTTTTCCAGAACCTGGTGCACCACCACGGAGGCCTGGCCCAGCTGTTCGGACAATTTGGGCAAGTATTCAACAACTACTTTGTCCCGGGCCTGGCCAAGCACCGGAGTGGCCTTGTTCAAAGCCTCTTGGATCTTGGGTGTCGCGTCTTCGACTGCATCATGGATCTTTGGCGCAAGCTGCGCCAGCCCGTCCTGGATCCGCGGCGTAACTACCGCCACGCCGTCGGCGAGGTTGTGCGCAGCGGACTTCAGCCCCTCTTGGATCTTGGGGGAAGCGCTGTCGATACCGTGCTGGATACGCGGAACAGCCCAATTCACGGCTGCTTCCACACGGGGCGCAGCCCAGTCGCGGGCGTTGTCAACGCTGGCCGCCACGGATTGTTCGAGGTCGCGGGCAATACGGTCTGATTTCTTCACAACTACCTCCCGATACACATGCTCGTTTGTTGCTAGCCTACGTCGCTTAGTGAACACGGGCTATTCATCTGCCCGTTTCGTCCCGGATTTCACCCAGCGCGGAACCGGCTTCACGGCAACGTTGGCGATGACCCTGCATGGAAGAATGGATTCATGACCATCGCAACTGCAAAAGCAACGATCCACACCACCCTCGGCGATATCAAGGTTGACCTCTTCGGCAACCACGCGCCCAAAACGGTCGCCAACTTCATTGGCTTGGCCACCGGCGAAAAGGCGTGGAACCACCCCGAAACCGGTGAGGACAAGACGGGTACGCCGCTTTATGACGGCACCATCTTCCACCGCATCATCAAGGACTTCATGATCCAGGGCGGCGATCCCCTGGGCCGCGGCGTCGGCGGACCGGGCTACCAGTTCGACGACGAGATCCACCCGGAACTGACCTTCAACGCTCCCTACAAGCTGGCCATGGCCAACGCGGGTGTGCAGATGGGCAAGGGAACCAACGGTTCACAGTTCTTCATCACCACGGTCAACACCGACTGGCTGTTCGGAAAGCACAGCATCTTCGGTGAGGTTACCGACGAAGACTCCCGCAAGGTAGTAGACGCCATCGAGGGTGTCCGCACGGGCATGGGCGACCGTCCTGTGGAGGACGTCGTCATCAAGAGCATCGACATCGAACAGCTCTAACCCACGCGCTGAACCAGTCAGATGAGCTACGGAATTCCGTCGGCTGAGCCGTCCGCCGCCATCCCGGTTTGCCCACGGCACCCGGACCGGCCCTCCTATGTGAGGTGCCAGCGATGTGGGCGTCCAGCGTGCCCCGAATGCCAGCGGGCGGCCGCCGTCGGATTTCAATGCATTGACTGTGTCAACGAACAAAAACGTTCGACGCCGACATACCGTGCGCCGTATGGCGGTGCCCTGGCGGCGGGCAGGCCGCTGGTGACGTATTTGATCATCGCCCTGTGCGTGGTGGTCTACATCCTCCAGTGGGCACTCCCCGGTGACCTCGTTTTCCAGGATTTCGCTTATGCGAACATCTTTGCCGGCAGTGAACCGTGGAGGATGCTTACGTCCGCGTTCCTGCATTCGCAGGGCTTCCTCCTGCACATTGTCCTCAACATGTACTCGCTGTGGATATTCGGGCAAGTCCTTGAGCCGTTGCTCGGACGTCTTCGATTCCTGGCCGTCTACCTGCTGGCCGCGGTGGGTGGCTCCGTGGGCTTCCTGCTTCTGACCCCCACAGTCCCTCCTGTTGGACTGGTTGGCGCGTCCGGAGCGATCTTCGGCCTCTTTGGAGCCCTGTTGGTGGTCCAGCGCCAACGTGGTGGCCAAACGAGGCAGCTCTGGATCCTGATCGTGCTTAACGGCGTCATTGGCTTCCTGGTGCCGGGCATTGCATGGCAAGCCCACCTTGGCGGCCTTATTACAGGTGCGATCGCTGCAGCCGCGATTACATACGCCCCTCGCGGTAAGAGCCAAGCGCTGATTCAGGCGGCCAGCCTGGTGCTGGTTCTCGGGGTCTTGGCTGCTATCACGTGGTTCCACGTATCTGCTTCCTAGCTTGCTCGGGCCAAGCCGCTTGTCCACAAGCGTTATCCACAGTGTGAGTAACTTACATTCGTGTAGTTAGAACGGCTGCCCATGCTGTGACTGGCTGGGCCGGAAGATATCCCCCAAAAGGTATGGATCTTTCCACATCTGTGGATAACTTTGTCCCATCTTCCTTGGATTCTGTGGACAACTTCTAGGCTCACAGGGGTTTGTGGGGAAAAGTCAACCAAACGGCCGCCGTGAGGCTTTAATCAACAGGCTTATCAACAGTGTTAATAACTTACACACGTGTAGTTTCCTTGCCGCGTGGGCGCTCATGACGCCGCGATTGCCGGATATTGCCCTAGGGCCGGATGCGTTTTCCCCAGCTGTGGATAAGTTGTGGGAATGGGATTGTTGTTATGTGGATAACCTTGGCGGCCGCGGCAAGCTCCGGGCGATAGTTCGGGGGCCAAGCACGCAAGCGTTGCCTAGTCGCGGCCGCCCCACAACGCCTCCGGCCTGAACAGCGAGTGAAGCCTGGTTCAATATCCACAGCCTGATGCACAGTGGGCATAATCCAGCCAAAGGCGCAGAGGACGCCGAATAGGCCTAACCGCACCGTTTCCGGCTTCGAATCCAAGGATGTCCACAGAAGTTATCCACGGCTGTGGATAAAGTTACACACTTCTGTGGACAGGTGCGGTGGGCTCGGTGGCGTGGGAAGGCAATGACCAAACCCCGGACGAACCACGACGATGACTGTGTAGCAGGTGGGTATCAACGATTCCGACGGCCTCCATCAGCGCGTACATGGTCGTTGGACCGACGAAAGCGAAGCCCTTCTTGCGCAATGCCTTGGACAATGCGATGGATTCGGCGGACGTGGTGGGGATATCGGCTATCGTGCGCGGTTCTGGCGTTGAGGTCGGCTGGAACGACCAAACAAAGTCCACTAGGCCGCCTTCTTCCCGCAGCGCAATGGTGGCCTTGGCATTGGTGATGGCCGCCTGGATCTTGAGGCGGTTGCGGACAATGCCGGCGTCCAACATCAGACGCTGTACATCGGCGTCGGTAAACGCCGCGACGGACTCCGGGTGGAAGTCCAGGAACGCTTTCCGGAAAGCCTCCCGCTTGCGCAGGATGGTGACCCAGGAAAGGCCGGCTTGGAAGGCTTCCAAGCTGATGCGTTCATACATGCCCTGTTCGTCACGGACCGGCATTCCCCATTCGTGATCGTAGTACGCACGAAGGAGGGGGTCACTGGCCGCCCAAGCGGGGCGGGGCAGTCCGTCGTCGCCGATGACAGTGCCGTTTTCCAAGGGGCTCATACGCACTTCTCCAAGAGCGGCCAATCGTTGTTCAGTGGCCAGTAGTCGTTTCAGGGATAGTCTGCCCCATGGCTATGACAGTCCGGTGACCCTCATGGTGATATTGATTCGACCATGCTCCAGCCCGCAATCTTGGGGAGCGGTCCCGGCGAAGACTTTGGGAATGCCATGAAACGCAAATCTGGAGGGGCCACCGAAGACAAACAAGTCTCCTGATCGCAGCAGGACGTCAGTGTATGGCTTGGTTCGCGTTTGTGTGTTGCCGAATCGGAAGCGGCAGGTATCTCCGATACTCAGGGACACCACCGGCGCATGAGAAGCCTCGTCCTTGTCCTGATGCATGCCCATTGCCGCGCCGTCCTGATACCAATTGACCAGCGCAGCATCAGGAGTGTAATCACCGGCCAGTGCGGCCAGCGAGGGGTCGGCCGCTACTTCCGTGGTGTACGCGGCAGCGAGGGCTTTCCGTCCTAGGCGCACCATCCAATCGGGCAGGTCCAGCACCGGCTGTCCGTTGACGTCGGAGGCAGTCCGCGTGTACTTGTACGGCTGCCAATGCCACCCCAGGCAAACAGTGCGAACAGACATTTGGTGTCCACCCGGAAGCGTGGCCGCCCGAAGGGGAACGGGTCCTCGCGTCCATTCACCGAAACGTTCCACGATCCATCTCTGCTGCACAGGCGTGAGCCAGCCGGGAACATGCACAGCCCCCGGCCCCACCAGGCGTGGACCGGCGTCGTCGACTGCAGGCTGGACCAGCTCCAGCTCAAACAGCCCATCCTCGCTCATGCTACCGCTTCAAGGGCCAGCAGGGTGTGCTTGGCTTCAGTACCGCCCAGGTAGCCCCCATAGCTGCCGTCGGACTTGACCACTCGGTGGCATGGCACGATGACGGGCAGCGGGTTGGTGGCACAGGCAGTTCCCACAGCCCGGACCGCGTTGGGGCTCCCCGCGGCCTGTGCCACTTGGGCGTAGCTCTCGGTATGCCCGTAAGCGATTTTGGGTAAGTGGCGAAGGACGCTGAGCCGGAAACCGCGCGACAGCCGCAGGTCCAACGTGAGGTCGAATTGCCTCCGGGTGCCACTGAAGTACTCGTCCAACTCACGCGCGGCCGCGTCCAAGCGCGCCGGGGCGTGCAGGATGCGCGGGCTGACGGAATCGGCCAATCCTTGCAGGACGTCCTGGTGGTTCTCACGTTCGAAAGCTACCCTCATGATTCCGCGATCAGTGGCGGCCAGAAGAAGGCTGCCGAGCGGAGAGTCCACCACCCGATAGGCGATGTCCAACGTGTGCATCAGTTGGGCGTCCCGGGCCAACCTGGCTTGGAGGCTGGCGAGGGCAAGTTCAATGCCCACGTCCAGCGGCTCCAACAGGGACGCAACCTGGGCGTCGTCCGGAAGGGAGTCAGGGGTCTCGTCCACAGGTTCAGAGGTCACGGCATGTCAACTTTCACGGAGGAGCGGGCCATTGCCGAAGCAGGCGCCAGGAGGGCGCGGAGGGATTTCACGCCGTCCGCGCCGGCCCGGCGCGCGGCCTCGGGGGTTCCGCCCACAAGTGCCGCGATATCGCTGTACGGAAAACCGGCCAGGTAATGGAAGGCGACCACTTGGCGCTGCTTAGGCGGAAGCTTTCCGACGGCGTCGAGCAGTTCCGCCTGTCGGTCACCGGGAATCCCAAGGAGTGAAACCTGCTCTGGTGGTTGGTCCACGGGCACCGCGCGCCGGCCTCGGGCGCGCAGGTGGTCGATGCATTTGCGGTGGGCGATGGTGACTAGCCACGCTTCCAGATTCGCTTCCGGCGCCAGGGCAGGGTAGGCCTGCAAAGCGGCCAGGAAGGTTTCAGACCAAGCGTCATCGGCGTCATGCAATCCAAGGACGGCCCGGCACACTCGAAGGACGGTTGCCCCTTGTGCCTGGACCACCGCCTCAAAGGGCTCTTTAGTCTCGCCTTGATGCCCGGAGCGCATCAGAAGAGCTTGCTCTCTTTTGCTGCGGGAGGTTCTTCCAACTCCAGGAGGAAGCGCTTGTTGGAAAGGCCACCTGCGTAGCCGGTGAGTTGGCCTTTTCGGCCGACAACACGGTGGCAGGGGATGATGATGCTCAGTGGGTTGCGGCCCACCGCCGAGCCCACCGCCTGGGCGAGATGGGAATCACCGAGTTCCAGGGCCAGCTCCCCGTAACTTATGGTTTGCCCAAAGGGGATGTGTTGCAGCCGCTCCCAGACTTTCTCTTGGAAGGTGTCTCCCCTGACGGAGAAGGGCACATTGAACTCCACGCGGCCGCCGCTGAAGTACTCACCGAGCTCATCACGTGTCTGCACGAAAACGGGGTCCTCGATGCGCGCAGGCTGTCCGAAGTAATCTGGCGCAGGCATGTGCCAGTGACCTTCATAGAAGATCCCCGTCAGGTACTCTCCGCGGGCAGTAAGCGTTAACGTCCCGAGCGGCGAATCCAAGGTTGTGTGCCTGCTGTTCATATCCTGTAGACGCCCTAGGCCGTTCAGATGTGAGGTGCGGATTCCTACGAACGCCAGCGGGTGGTCATGAGGAATCCGACGATTGCGATTCCGAAGCCGGCGACGATGTTCCATGAGGACCAGTCCGGTACAGGAAGGCGGCCCTCGGAAATGTAAAAGGTGATGATCCAGAGCAGGCCGATGATCATCAGGCCGAACATCACAGGTTTGTACCAAACCGGATTCGGCTTGTACTGCTGGGCGGTGGAAGTCTGGGCCTGACGGGCAGGCCGCTTGCGGGGCTTGGACTCGGGCACGGATCCTCCTTGGCTGTGGGATAAATACCCGTTGCGTCAAGCCTTGATATCCTGCAGGAAAGGAATTTCCAGCGGACATCGGGCATACGACGTTCCGGGTGGCTCTAGCTGTCAAGTCTAGCGCCAACCAGATACGCACCTGCGCCGACCGCGCCCGTTCTGAGGAGACCCCGTGGCGCATCAGCAGACGACGCCATCTGCTGCGCCTTACGGGGCAACAGAGCCCCATGAGCCGCGGCCGCTTTCACCGAAGCGGCGGGGTCCCGGCGACGTGTTCCGGTTGATTTGCCGGATCCTGGGTGAGCTCCTCATCACCGCGGGGATTGTCCTGCTTCTTTTTGTGGCATGGGAGCTATGGTGGACCAACGTAGAAGCCGATGCCAAACAGACCGAGGCCGTCCAAAGCTTCGCGCAGCACTTCACCGGTCCTACCGCACCGGCAGCTACCGGCACCATCGACTATGGCACCCCTGTAGTAGGTAAGGCCCCAGCCCACGGCCAGACCATCGGCATCATGTACATCCCGCGATTCGGCGCCGACTACACCCGCCCCATCATCGAAGGAACCAGTGCCGACGTGCTGGACACCTTGGGCCTGGGACACTACGGAAGCACCAGCATGCCAGGTGCCATTGGCAACTTTGCGGTGGCCGGACACCGGCAAACCCACGGCGCGGTCCTGGACAACATCCACACACTGGTTCCCGGGGACAAGATCTATGTACAAACAGCCGACGGCTACTACACGTACGTTTTCCGCAACAACCAGATCGTCCTCCCGAACCGTACCGACGTCCTGATGCCCGTTCCTACGCAAGCAGGGGCTGCAGCCAAGGAGAGCATCCTGACTATGACGAGTTGCAACCCGCGCTTCGGGTCCCAGGAACGCATTATCGCCTTCTCGGTGCTGGAAAGCTGGCAACCGGCCTCAGCCGGGCCGCCGTCGGCAATTGCAGCCCAAGTAGCCCAAGCCCGAGGAAAGGGATAACGGATGTACGCCTGGATTTTCCGGAATCTTCCGGGACCGCTTTGGGTCCGGATTCTGACGTGCTTGGCGTTGGTCGCCGTAGCCTTGGTGCTCATGGCGCAGTACCTGTTCCCTTGGTTATCCCAATTCACCACCTTGACCGACTCAACGATTGGTTCAGCGCAACAGCCATGAGCACAACAAAAATTCTCGTAGTGGATAACTACGACAGCTTCGTTTACACCCTGGTGGGGTACTTGCAGGAGCTCGGTGCGGAGACCACCGTGGTCCGCAACGACGACGTCACGCTTGCCGAAGCCATCGAACTGGCGGCCGCCCGCGACGGTGTCCTCATCTCCCCGGGCCCTGGCACTCCCGCCGAGGCGGGGGTATGCATCGAGCTCATCAAATGGTGCGGTGAAAAGGGCAAACCGATGCTCGGCGTCTGCCTCGGCCACCAGGCACTTGCTGAGGCGTACGGCGGCGTGGTCACCCATGCACCGGAGCTGATGCACGGAAAGACGTCTCCGGTGCAGCATGCAGGCACCAGCGTGTTTGCCGGGCTCCCGTCGCCGATCACTGCAACCCGGTACCACTCGCTCGCGGCCGTTCGTGACTCGATCCCCGATGTCCTTGAGGTCACCGCTGAGACTACCAACGGTGTGGTCATGGGGTTGCAGCACAAGACCGCCCCTTTGTGCGGTGTTCAGTTCCACCCGGAGTCCGTACTTACCGAGGGTGGATACCAGATGCTGGGTAACTGGCTCGAGTCACTTGGCATGGCCGGGGCGGCCAAGCGGGCATCCACGCTGAGTCCCTTGATAAAGCAGTGATGCCTGTAAGGCAGTGATGCCTGTGTAAAGCATTGGTGGCTGGCGCGGTTACTTCTTTGGCCCGGTGACCTTAGTAGGCGTGGGGGTAGGCGTATCCGTGGCCGCGTCCGTTGGGGTCGGCGTAGGAGTCGGCGTCGGGACCGGAGGCGGCGCGGGAGCCTTCGCCACGGTGACAGTCACAGCCTTGCCTTGATCGACCTTGGTGTTGAATGCATCGCTTTGGGCTGTCACCTTACCGGGGTCCACCTGCGAGTTCTCTTGTTCCACGGCCACCATGGCCAGGCCATTGGATTTGAGCAACGCCTCCGCCTCCGCGACAGGCAGGCCAATCAGCTGCGGCACCACGACCTTGCCCGTGGAGACCTGGAGTTCCACCTTGCTTGAGGTCGCCATCGGCACACCCGGCGCCGGGCTGGTATTAATGACAACGCCTGCCGGGACAGTGGGGCTGTCAACCATGGTGGTGGTGACATCCCCGGTCATACCCAGCCTGCGCAGAGCGTCCCGAGCGTCCAGTTCGGTGCGGCCCACAATATCCGCGGGAATCGTGACGGCACTGGGGCCGCTGGAAATCGTGAGGACAATCTCCGCGTTCGGCTCCACCATGGTGCCCGCTGCCGGCGTCGTTCCCACTGCCTTGTCTTTGGGCACCGTATCGCTGGAAGCCCGCACTGATTTGGGTACCAGTTTGGCGGTGTATAGGTCCTGGATGGCTTGCGACTCGGTCAAGTTGGCCACTGTGGGCACCGCAACTTTCTGAGACTTTTGCGGTGTGCTCATGATGCTAAAGAGCCAGAAACCCACGCCACCGAGGACGATCAGCGTGAAAATCACCAGGGTGGCCATCCAAGCCCGACGCCGGGACTTCTGGCCGGCGGGCAGTTCCCTTTCAGGAGGCAGGCCTAAGGGAAGTGGTTCTTCCAGATGCTCGTGGAGCGGCTCGGCGTAGGCGTCTTCTTTGAACTGGCCAACGTCCAGGAAACCTACGGCAGTGGTGCTGAGAAGGTGCGTTGCCGGGTCTTCGGGTTCCACGAGATCGTTCGGATCGGTGGGAGCCTCAGAGGCTGGAAGTGCTGGGACCGCAATGCCGTTGCTTGCAGCCCTGAGGGCCCGGCGGAAAGCGGCAGCATCCTGGAAGCGGTCGGATCGGCTCTTCTGCAACGCTTTGACCAAAACCGAGTCCAGGGCCTCGGAAACGTCCGTGTTGTAGGAGCTGGCCAACTCCGGCGTCTCCCGAACGTGCTGATAAGCAACAGAGACCGGGCTGTCCCCGATGAAGGGCGGCCGGCTGGTCAAGAGTTCGTACAAGAGGCAACCCGCGGAGTACAGGTCACTGCGTGCGTCCACCGTTTCACCGCGGGCTTGCTCGGGCGAAAGATACTGGGCGGTCCCCACAACCGCCTGAGTTTGCGTCATTGTCGCCGCCGAATCGGCCATGGCCCGGGCAATGCCGAAGTCCATGACTTTGACCTCACCGCTATCGGCGCACACCATCACGTTGGCGGGTTTGATATCCCGGTGGACGATGCCTGCCCTGTGGCTGTATTCCAACGCCGAAAGAACACCCAGGGTGTATTCCACCGAGTCCGCAACGCTCAACTCGCGAGCCTTGATCATGTCCCGCAAGGTCCGCCCGGAAACGTACTCCATGACGATATAGGGGACGCGCACATCCTCGCCCGGACCTCCAGGAACCGAATATTCGCCGGTATCGAAGATGGCCACGATGGACGGGTGGTTCAATGCCGCCACAGCCTGGGCTTCGCGCTTGAACCGGGCTTGGAATTGGGGATCGCGGGCCAAGTCAGCCCGGAGGACCTTGACGGCGATAGTCCGTCCCAGGAGCGTGTCCGTGCCACGGTAAACGTCGGCCATCCCGCCACGACCGATCAGCTCGCCGAGCTCGTATCGGCCATTGAGGATGCGCTGGGAACTCACAGGGCTGCTCCCCTCTCTATGCGCTGGACCGGGACGTGGCATGGACATGGACGTTACTTACTTGCTCGGGGTGGGAGAGCTCGAGGCCTTGGCGCCGGTGTTCGGAGCGCTCGAGGGAGCGGCTGCTTTGGACAGGTGGTAAGTCACCACAGAACCTGTTTGAACCTTGGTTCCTGCAGGTGGGTCGGAGCTGACAAAGGTACCCGCCGCTTGGCCGGGGTTTCCGTTGACCGGATCACCAGCCACCCAACGCAAGTTCGCGCCGTCGATAAGGCCTTGGACCTGTATCTCGGACAAGCCGACACCGATGCTCGGCACGGAAACCATCTCGGGACCCTTTGAGTACTGCACCGTGATCATCTGTCCCGGGTCCACCAAGCCCGTGGGGTCAAGGTTCGTCACCGTTCCAACGGGCGCCGGGTTGAACACCTGAACGCCGGTAACTCCCAAGCCCATACCCCGCAGTGCCGCACTTACGGCCGCGAATGGCTGGCCCAGGTATTGCTCGGGGATCACGTTGATCTTCTGGGGAGTGGACTGTGAAGGTGTCGCTGAGGGCGCCTCCGATGTCTCACTCGGGGTAGCGGACGGGCTCGGGGCGGTTGAGCTCTGGCTGGGCGTGGAGGCAGCGGACACGCTCGGCGCGCTGCTGGGTGAGAAGAAGCCCGACTGGGAAATCAGGAAACCAACCAAGGCGAACAGGACCAGGAGGATCAAAGCCACCAAAGGCCACGTCCAAGGGCTTCGCTTCCGCCGTTCCGGCTCCGGCTCGTCAAAGTTCTCCTCGGTGTAGAGGACTTCCTCATCGTTCAGCTGGCGTTCGGCCTCAAGGGCGTTGGCTCGGCCGAGATGATTATCGGCCGACGCCCCCGCAGCTCCGAGTGCCGCACCGGCTGCGCCGGCGCCCAGTACCGGAAGCGCGGAGGTCGCCGTCGTCGAATGTTCACGTCCGAAAGGGGAACCGACGACGCCGGTGGGCGCCGTGGCCGTGTCGATCGGGGCCGTGAGGTCCCCGGCGCCTTCGTACAGCAGCATTCCCGGAACTGCGGCGTGGGCCGTCGCGATGTCGCCGTTCCGAATGGCTTCGGCGGCTTCGGCCAGCTTGATGGCGTTGGCCGGACGGTTCTTGGGGTCCTTTGCAAGCATCGACATCAACAGAGCCCGGACGGGCAGGGGCAACGTCTCCGGGAGCGGCGGCGGAGCATCGTTCACCTGGGCCAGCGCGATGGCAATTTGTGATTCGCCGGAGAACGGCCGATGTCCCGAGAGGCATTCGTACCCGATCACGCCCAGTGAATAGATGTCCGAGGACCCCGTGGCAGTTTGGCCGGTGGCCTGCTCGGGAGCGAGATACTGTGCAGTGCCCATGACCTGGCCGGTCTGGGTCAACGGAACCTGGTCCGCCAGGCGAGCGATACCGAAGTCCGTCACTTTGACGCGGTTGTCCGGAGTGATCAGGAGGTTGCCCGGCTTGATGTCCCGGTGGACGAGGCCCTGTGCATGGGCCACGGCCAAAGCGCGGGCGGTCTGCCCAATGATCGAGAGCGTCATATCCGGAGAAAGAACTTGCTCGCGTTCGAGGATGGCGCTCAGCGGGTGGCCCGGCACGAGCTCCATGACCAAGTAGGCGGATCCTGCCTCTTCGCCGTAGTCGAAGACGTTAGCGATACCCACGTGGTTGAGCAGGGCGGTGTGGCGTGCCTCGGCCCGGAAGCGCTGCAGGAACCCGGGGTCTCCGGTGTATTCCTCCTTGAGTACCTTAATGGCCACGATCCGGCCAAGGATTTGGTCCTTGGCTTTCCAGACCTCCCCCATGCCGCCAATCGCAATACGACTGGTCAGCTGGAATCTGCCGCCGAGTGTGATTCCTGAAGTAGGCCTCACTTGTTCAACACCGCCTCAAAAATCTTCTTTGCGTTCGGACTGGTTAGCTTGGCGCCGGTGAGCACATCCACACCCTCCATGACGATGGTGACGGCCACTTGCGGGTCGTTCGCCGGGGCAAATCCGGTAAACCATGAGTTGTTCAAGCCGGAGGTACCCAACTCCGCCGTTCCGGTTTTGCCGGCCACCTTGATTCCTTGCACCGCCGCACCCTTGGCGATGCCGTTATCCACATCGCCGGTCATCCATTCGGTAATCTGGCTCGCGATGGCTTGGGTGGTACTGGTCCGGAGGGACTCGGGCTTGAACTCGCTGATAACGCGGAGATCGGGTGCCCGGACAGTTTTGACCAGATTGGGCTTCATCTGGACCCCTCCGTTGGCGATTGCCGCCGTCATGAGGTTGATCTGCAGCGGGGTCGCCTTGACGTCACGCTGGCCCACGGCCGACTGCGCGAGTTGGGCCTGGTCCAATCCCTTGGGGAACACACTGACGGCCTGCTGTAGCTTCAGCTGGTCCCCGAATGTATCTCCGAAGCCGTACTTGGTGGCCTGCTCCCGGATGGCATCCTGGCCCAAATCAAGGGCAACGCTGGCAAACGGGGTGTTGCACGACTGCTCCAAGGCAAAGGCAAACGTTGCGGTCTCGCGTGTGTCGCAATTACCGCCGGCGTAGTTGGGCAGGCTGGCCGTCGACCCTGGAAGAGGCAGGCTGCTGGGGTTGGGAAGCACACTGTCCTTGTTGTACTTGCCCGAGTTAAGTGCCGCCGTTGCATCCACGAGCTTGAAGACCGAACCGGGGGACAAGAGGTTGCCTGTGGGTCCGCTGACATTTTGATTCAGGTTGATCCCGGGAACCTGGTTCAGCTTGCTGTAGTTGGCTTGGGCCGCGGCAGCGTCGTGCGTCGCGATCAGGTTCGGGTCATAGGACGGCTTGGACACCATGGCCAGGATGGCACCCGTTTTGGGGTTGGTGACGACGATTGAGCCGCGCTGCCCGTCAGGGATGAGGTCATAGGCCAGCTGCTGGATCGCCGGATCCAGGGTCAGTTCCACGGAAGCGCCCTTGGGTTCATTGCCGAGGAACATCTGGCTGACACGATCCAGGAAAAGCTGGTCCGAATTGCCGGCCAAAGTGTCTCCCATGGACTGCTCCAGGCCGGTGGACCCAAAACCCTTGGAGAAGTATCCGGTGACGCCGGCATACAGCTCGGGCTGGTTGTACTTACGCTGGAAAGCGCATGTCTCCGTTCCCGCCACGGACTCCACGATGGGCTTTCCGCCAACGATGATCGCACCGCGATCATTGCAAAACGATGCCAGGATGGCGCGTTGATTCCACGGATTGGCGTTGAGATCGTCCGCGCCGATCACTTGGACGTAGCTGATGGCACCGAAAATCAACGCGAACATTGCGACGGCGGCTATCCAGGAACTGCGAATTGCCTGGTTCATTGTTGCCTCACCGCCTCTGTTGCTGTGTTGGGTGTTTGTCCTGTGACCGGCTTACGCACAGTCGGGCTGCTGCTGGTCGCGGGTGGTTTATTCACCATGGGGCTGGTGTCCACGGGACCGCGGGCAGTATGGGAAATCATGAGCAGCAAGCCGACGATGATCCAGTTGGCAAGCAGTGACGATCCGCCGGCCGCGAGGAACGGAGTGGTCAGGCCCGTCAAGGGAATGAGTCTGGTGACCCCGCCGATGACCACGAAACACTGCAGGGCAATGGCGAACGAGAGCCCACAGGCCAGGAGCTTCCCGAACGCATCCCGTGTTCCCAAGGCGGCGCGGAATCCGCGGGTGAAGAGCAAGAGATAGAGCATGACGACGGCGAAGAGCCCGATGAGGCCCAGCTCCTCGCCGATCAAGGCCACGATCATGTCACTGTTGGCAAAAGGAACCAGGTCCGGCCTGCCCTGGCCGAGGCCCGTGCCGACCAGTCCGCCGTCGGCCATTCCGAACAGGCCCTGCACGATCTGTCCGCTACCGCCCGGAGAACGGCCAAAGACCTCGGGAGTGAAGGCATTGATCCAGCTGTCGATACGGTACGCCACGTGCGAGAAGATTTTCGCCGCGAGGAAGCCTCCGCCGATCAGCAAGGCCACACCGATCACAACCCAGGAGATACGGCTGGTGGCTACGTAGATCATGACGATGAAAAGCCCGAAAAACAGGACTGAGGAGCCGAGGTCGCGCTGGAACACCAGAACGCCGATGCTCACCAGCCAAGCGGTGAGCATGGGACCAAGATCCTTGAACCGAGGGAACTGCATGGGCCCGATCTTCCTGCCGGCAAGCAGGATGAGGTCCCGGTTTGAAGAAAGATACCCTGCAAAGAATATAGCGAGAGTTACCTTGGCGACCTCGCCGGGCTGAAAGGTCATGGAGCCAACGCGGATCCATACGCTGGCGCCCAGAACGTCACCGGCAGAGATGCCGGGAACGAGGGGAAGTATCAGCAATAGGGCACTCGCGGCCAAGGAAATAAAGGTGAAACGCCTCAGTACGCGATGGTCTTTAAGGAACCAGATGACGGCGACAGATACGGCCATGGCAAGGAGCGTCCACCGAAGCTGGTTATTGCCGGTGTCCTCCCCGGGGGCGTCCATGCGGTGGATAAGCGCGAGGCCAAGTCCGTTCAAGGCGATCACAATAGGAAGTATTACTGGATCGGCATATTTTGCCCGAATGCGAAGCACCAAGTGGAAAGCGAACGCTGCGACGGCCAGCAGGCTCGACTGGAACCAGAAGTCGCCATTCAGGCCGTTGGTGGAGTTGATGCTGACCAAAGCGCTCGCTCCAATGCCGACCGAAAGCGCAAGCACCAAGAGGGCCAGCTCCACGTTTCGCCGGGGCTTGGGAGCCGTCTCATCGTGGATCATTTTGACGCCTCACAGTGTGTCGGGACCGGCGAAGGTGTAGGGCTGGCCACGGCAGCGGTACTGGGTATGGCGGGGGCGGTTGAACGGGACGGCGTAGGCGAGGGGGTGGGCTTGGCGGAGATGCTGGGGCAATCCGCCGACGCGCTGCCTGTGTTCTTAAGGTTTTCCACGATGCGCTGGGCGTCGCGAAGATCACCGGCCGGGACGGTTTGCTGGACGCTCTGCTGACCGTATTCCGGCAAGGAATCCACTTTAACATCCGTCACCGACTCCAGCCGCGAGAGCTGAAGGGGACCCAAGCGTTGGGAAATGCCATTGAAAATGGCAACCCGCTGGTCGTATTCGCCCACGTAGTAGCGGGTCTGCGTCCACGCGTAGCCAAGCCAAAGACCAACCACGACGCCGAGAACAACAACCGCCGCGACGGCCGGCATGAGCCAGCGAATCCGACGACGGGGCGGTTCTTCGACTTCCTCGCGGTCCTGTTCGGCTTTATGGGTGAGGACCATGGCGGCGCGACGCGCCACTGTGCGGCCGGCCACCGTGGGAATGGACCCGGTCTCGGCTGCGGTGGCAGCGGCACCTACAAGCTCGTGCGGGCGGCTCGCCAATTCCTCCCGGAGAACCTCGGCGGACAGATGTTCACCGAGGTGCGGATCTGTGGTGACAGGCGGCTCGGCGGATTCTTCCGGAGACTCCGAGCCGGATTCCGTGTCCGAGTCGGTGTCCGCGTCGGTGTCCGCGTCATCGGCCTGCGGAGAGTCGGACGCGGCCGGTTCGGCTCTTGGTGGCTGCTCAGTCTTGGCCGTCGGCGCGGGTTGGACGTCGGCTTTGGGCTCTGGTTTCGGGTCTGATTTGGTTTCGATAACCGCGACGACTGCCGGGGCCGGAACGACGTCGACGGCGGCCGTGTTGGCGTCGTCGTCGGTCTCCTCAACGATCTCCAGCATGACGACGGTGACGTTGTCCGGGGCGCCCGCCTCAAGGGTGAGGTTGACCAGGAGCTCAGCACATTCACGCAAGTCAGGCGTTTCCCGAACGGTTCGCTCAACAACATGGCCAGCCACGTAGTTGAGGCCGTCCGAGCAGAGCAGCCAACGTTCTCCCGGCTGGACGTCCAGGACGTCCAAGTCCAATTCCGGACTGGCGTCCACGTCACCGAGGACGCGCATCAAAACGTTCTTGTGCGGGTGTGTCTCGGCTTCTTCCGGGCGAAGCCTGCCTTCGTCAATGAGGCGCTGCACAAACGTGTGATCCACGCTGACTTGCTCGAATGTCTTGTTGCGCAGCCGGTAGGCGCGGGAATCCCCAATATGGGCAAAGTGGAGCTTGCGGTCTTCAAGAAGCAGTGCCGTGACCGTGGTCCCCATCCCGGAAAGTTTCGGATTCTGGTGGACGAGCTCGGACAGGAGGGAATTGGCTGTCTGGATCTCGTCCGCGAGGACTGTGTCCGCGCCCTCGGGATAATCGTCATGATCGAGGTGGATCATATCCAGCACGGTGGAGGCGGAGGCTACGTCGCCACCGGCGTGACCGCCCATGCCGTCGGCGACCACCGCGAGGTGCCGCCCCACGTACGCGGAGTCGTCATTCTTCGAGCGGATGCGTCCTACGTCGGAACGCGCCGCGTAGCGCATGATCAGCGGGCGCTCCGCGGGTGTGTCCTTGGCTCGGCTAGTCTCGGGCGAGGCCATGGATCACGGCCTCAATTCAATGACCGTCTTGCCGATTCTCACGGGGACACCGAGCTCAACGGGCAGGGCCCGCGTGAGCTGTTGATCGGCCAGATAGGTGCCGTTGGTAGAACCGAGGTCTTCGATGAACCAGCGGCTTCCTTGCGGGAAGAGTCGTGCATGGCGGCCGGATGCGTAGTCGTCCTCAAGGACGAGCGTCGCTTCCTGGGCGCGGCCCAACAGGATAGGACTCGCGGCCAGGGGCAGCGTGGTTCCCTTGAGTGGCCCTTCGGTTACTACCAGGTTGCGGGCATGTTGGATGGCCGGCTGCGCAGGAGCCGCGAGCTCGGGATGCTTGCGCACCTCGCGGGCCGTGGGTGCACCGGTAGCTGCCTTGCGACCGATCTGGAAATCGCGGCGCATGGTGGAGACGATGCTGAAGATCAACACCCAGAGCAATAGGAGGAATCCGAAGCGGAGGGCAGTAATGGTCAGTTCGCTGATGCCGTTCACGCATGGCCCCCCGGCGTTTGGGGAAGTAGGCGGAAGATGATCCTGGTCCGTCCCATGGTGATGGTGGATCCGTCGGTGAGCTCCACGCTGCCGTTTACCTTATGTCCGTTGACGTAGCTTCCGTTGGTGGAGCCAAGGTCGACGGCCCAGGTGCCGCCATTCTCGGCCCTGACTTCGAGGTGCTTCCGGGACACTCCCGTGTCGTCCACCAAGATGTCAGCCTCGGACGAGCGGCCAAGGACCACAGAGGGGGCGTTCAGCGAATAGCGTTGTCCGTTGATATCCAAGACGGGCTGCAGCCGCACGGGCTGCCGGGCGGGTGCTGCCGGAACGTGGGCGGCGTGTGGCTGTGCAGGAGCGGCCGCATCCGACGTCGACTTCTCGGTCTTGGAAGTAATCTCGAAATGTCCGGCCCGTTCCTGCTCATTGCGCCGGAAGGAGATCCGGACAGGTCCCTGAAGAATGTAGCCCTGGCTGCGCACGTGTTCAATGACGACGTCGCACAGTTCCTCCGCAAGGGGCGTTCCCCATTCCTGGGCCCTGGTGAAGTCCTCGTCGCTGAGGAGTACATCAAAAACGTTGGGGGCAAGCGTGCGCCCTGCAGAAATAGTGAGGGCTTGGTTGTCCAATTCCCTACGTAAACGACTGGCAATCTCCACCGGCTCGACACGTGCCCGCGACCCCGTGGAGAAGACATTACGGACGGCCTTTTCAATACCGCGCTCGACTTTGTCCAGCAAACCCATGGTCGTTCTCCTTTCCTTGCCGCGGCACCCACCGTGCCTGGTCCGATAGTCCGTACGTGGCCCGTCGACGCACACAGCAAAGTACGCGCCAAACGGCCCTTCCACTCCCCGATACTACTGGGACTGACTGTGATTGGCCTTAATCCACAACGCCCTCGGGCCCGGAAAAGTTCGATTACGAGGTCAGCCCAGCCCGTGCCGCTCGCGGCAGACCGCGGCCGCATGGTGATGGGGAAGCGCGACGATTGGTGTTTTGCCGGAGGTGTCCGTTATGCTTGATCTCGCTGCTTTTGAAGGAATCGAAGCCGGGAAACCCGCTGAAAGCCTACAAAAGAAGTTGCGCGCGAGTGGCGGAACGGCAGACGCGCTGGCTTCAGGTGCCAGTATCCGAAAGGGTGTGGGGGTTCAAATCCCCCCTCGCGCACGCAATGTTAAAGAGCCCCGGTCTTAGGATCGGGGCTCTTTTGTTTCCGGAGCGGACACCCACGTGCCTATATGTTCCACCTTCGCCTCCATCTTCAGGATATCGGTGGGCAGGGGCCTTGCCGCAAGGGAGGGTGTACGCCATACGCTGCTCGGTGTGCTCATAAACGGAGCACATTACCGGTAGGGGGATGGCGTGACCGATGTAATCGTGGTGGGGAGTGGACCAGCCGGCATGATGTTGGCCGGTGAGTTGGCTCTGTGGGGCGTGGACGTCGCGATTTTGGAGCGGCGCGATACCGGGGACTTACCGGAGTCCCGCGCAGGCGGCTTTCACTCACGCACCATCGAAGTGCTTGATCAGCGAGGCATCGCCGAGCCTTTCCTGGCCGCGGGTAAGACAGGACAAACGGCACGGTTCGGCAACTCCGTCCTGGATATCAGCGATTTCCCCACCCGGCATCCTTACGGGCTTGGCCTATGGCAAAGGCAAATGCGGCCAATCCTTGAGGGCTGGATCCATGACCTCGGAGTCCCGGTTTATCGTGGAACTGAGGTGGTTGGCTTCGTCCAGGACCAGGCCGGGGTGGACGTCGAACTCGCCGAGGGTGCCAGCCTCAGGACCAGGTTCCTTATTGGTGCCGACGGCGGCAGGAGCGTGGTCCGGAAGGCCGCGGGCATTGAATTCCCGGGCTGGGAGGCAACGCGAAGCAACCTGATCGCCGAGGTGGAAGTGTCCGGAGAACCGCCGTCCGGCATGCGTCAAGATGAAACAGGGGTGCACGGCTTCGCCCTGCTGGAAGACGGGCACACCTACCGAGTGGTCACAACGGAGCGGCACTTGGGCTCGGGCGATGCACCCTCGCTGCTTGATCTCAGTGATGCCCTCAAAGCTGTTTACGGTACCGACTTCGGTGTGCATTCACCGACGTCGATTTCGCGCTTCACCGACGCGACCCGTCAAGCCGCCACTTACAGGAACGGCAGAGTTTTGCTCGTCGGCGACGCCGCGCATATCCACTACCCGGCCGGGGGCCAGGGAATCGGATTAGGACTCCAAGACGCGGTCAATCTGGGGTGGAAGCTCGCTCAAGTGGTCAAGGGCACGTCAGGCGATTCACTCCTGGACACGTACCATGCCGAGCGGCATCCCGTGGCTGCACGCGCGCTGCAACACTCGATGGCCCAAACTGTGCTCCAGCGCCAGGACCCGCGGAGCGCAGCGCTCGGCCAAACCATCGCCGACTTGATGGTCATGGATGAGCCTCGCAAGCACGTCGCCGCGCTGATCCATGGTTTGGACATTACTTACGATCTTGGCGCCGGCCACCCTCTCCTGGGCCGCCGCATGCCCGATTTGGACCTCTCCATTGCCGGTGTTGAGGGTCCATCGAGGGTTTACGCGCATCTCCGCGACGCCAGGGCCGTGCTGCTGAATCTCGCCGAACCCGGCAGGTTCGACGTCGGGCGTTCAGGTTTCGACGTCGGGGCCTGGGCCCGGCAGGTCCGGCTGGTTGATGCACGGTGCACCGCAACGTGGGAGCTGCCCCTGATCGGGAAGGTGGAGCCCCCAACCGCCGTGCTGATCCGGCCTGATGGGTATGTGTGCTGGGTGGGCGAAGGAACTGACCAAGGTTTGATGGAAGCGCTCACCCGTTGGCTCGGCGTCGGCTCCGGTTCCTGACGTCGACCCGGACCGGCCGGGCCCTAACCCCGGAGGCCGTATTCCGTCATAGCCGAGAAGCCCGCAATCAAGGCCTCGAGCCCCAGGCTGAAGGCAACATCTGTGGGCCGGGGGTGGCGTTCCGCGGCAAGCCGATCCACGGCAGCCGTGAAATTGGGTACCTGCTCGGCGAGGTTGCCGGCGTCGAAAATGTCCTCCGGGGCGGTGACGTCGTAGGCCGCGCCGAATACGAAGGCTTCCAAGGCGACGATGGCCGAAATGATCTTCTCTTCGGGAAACCCGGCCTCGCGGAAGCCCGCGGTGACCGCCTCATACATGGCAAGGGTTTTGGGTGCGTTCGCGACCGGGAGCACAGCGATCACCGGGATGAGGGGTGTGTGCGCGGAGAAGACGTCGCGGTAGGACCAAGCCCACTGGCGCACGGCGGCGGCCCATGGTTCAACTCCAAACGCGGAAACATCCACCATGGCGGCCAGGTGATCTTCCAAAAGCAGCAACACGTCGTCCTTTGACGCCACGTGGTTATAGAGGGCGGACGGCGCGACGCCCAGGGTTTTTGCCAGCGCGGCCATGGTGAGTCCGTTGTAACCTTTGGCGCTGATCAGCTGCAGGGCCGCCGTCGTAATCCCCGCTTGATCCAGGACGCGCGCCATGGGTCGGCCGGCCCGGCGTCGGGACTTGCCGACGGCGGCGCCGGATGCGGGCTCGGGTGCGGGGGAGGGTGCGGGCATCGGAGGCCTTTCTGCTGCCGTGTCCCCAGCATTATTCCATCGGGTCTTCACAGAGGTGGAGTTGAACGCTATTATCGTATAAATGAATGGCATTCATTTATTGGTCAGCCACCACGGACGGCCACTGAGAGGACATCATGCAGAATCTTGATCGCGACGTTGTGATCGTCGGTGCCGGACCGTCAGGGTTGACGGCGGCACGCGAATTGAAGAAGGCCGGACTCAGCGTCGCAGTGCTGGAAGCACGCGACCGCGTGGGTGGCCGTACCTGGACGGACACCATCGACGGTGCCATGCTCGAAATTGGCGGCCAGTGGGTCTCTCCTGACCAGACAGCACTCATTGCTTTGCTGGACGAGCTCGGCCTGGAGATGTACTCGCGTTATCGCGACGGCGAGTCGGTGTACATCGCCGCTGACGGAACGCGGACTAAGTACACGGGAGACACATTCCCGGTCAACCCGACCACCAAGGCCGAGATGGACAAGCTGACGGCCATCCTGGACGGGCTTGCAGCTGAAATCGGCGCCACGGAACCGTGGGCACACCCCAAAGCCCGCGAGCTGGACACCATCTCTTTCCACCACTGGCTCCGCCAGAACTCCAGCGATGAGGAAGCCTGCAACAACATCGGCCTCTTCATTGCAGGTGGCATGCTCACCAAGCCCGCGCACGCGTTTTCCGCGCTGCAGGCCGTGCTCATGGCTGCGTCAGCCGGTTCATTCACCCACCTGACCGATGAAGATTTCATCCTGGACAAGCGCGTCATCGGTGGCATGCAGCAGGTTTCGCTGCTCCAGGCAGCCGAGTTGGGTGCCGACGTCGTACTCAACAGCCCGGTTCGCAGCATCACGTGGGACGAGAACGGCGCAACGGTTGTATCTGAACAGGCAACTGTCAACGCGCGCTACGTGATCATGGCCGTGCCGCCGAACCTGTACTCCCGCGTTTCGTTTGATCCGCCTCTTCCGCGTCGCCAGCACCAGATGCACCAGCACCAGTCGCTCGGCCTGGTCATCAAGGTCCACGCCGTGTACCGCACGCCTTTCTGGCGCGAAGACGGCCTGTCCGGGACCGGCTTCGGCGCAGGTGCTTTGGTCCAAGAGGTTTACGACAACACGAACCACGGCGATTCCCGCGGAACCTTGGTGGGCTTTATCTCGGACGAAAAGGCCGACGCCGTGTTCGAGCTCAGCGCCGAAGACCGTAAGAAGGCCGTCCTGGAATCCATCGCCGGCTTCCTGGGGGAGAAGGCGCTCACCCCTGAGGTCTACTACGAGTCCGACTGGGGCTCGGAAGAATGGACCCGTGGGGCGTACGCCTCCAGCTACGACCTCGGCGGCCTCCACCGCTACGGCAAGGACCAACACGCGAACGTCGGACCGATCTACTGGTCCTCGTCCGACCTCGCCGCAGAGGGTTACCAGCATGTTGACGGCGCCGTGCGGATGGGCCAAGCAACGGCTGCCCGCATCGTCGAGGCGCACAAGCTGTCCGCGCTGCCGGTCGCCTAGGCGCCCAGGTTCGCTCAACCGGCAGGCTGGGGAGATTCACTCTCCGGCCTGTCGGTTGCCCGTTTTAAGTCAGCCCGGCGCGGGGAGTGCCGGGGCAGGCACACCGGCTGCCCGTTCGGCTCTAATGAGTGCCTGTGCAAGATGTTCGACGGCGGCCCGGTAGTCAGTGCCCGCTGTGACCTTGCAGCGCTCGGCCTCGCGCATCGCCTGGGTGAATGCGGCCGTTTCCGCAGCCCTCACGTCCGTCATGGCAGGGAAGTCGATGGTTTGGGCAGGGTCCAGTTCGTACTGCTGCCAGTGCCGCAGGACCTCGGCGTGACGGGCAGCGTCCGCGACAAAACCAGTACGACGCCGGGGCTCGGCTGCGTGAATACGTTCCACTTTCCGGGTGGCTGCCAAGGTTCCTGCCGCCGTCGCCATTACCGTCACCAGCATGATCAGTGCGGCGGGTGGCCAGAGCAGCGCAGGAACGATGACGCCGGGAAGGACCACCACCGAGCCGGCGAACACGTCCCAAAATATTGCGTCCGGCTCGGGCCCAGGCCCATGGGTCAGTTTCCTGTGAAGAATCAACGTTGTAGCTGCTGTTGCCAGAATCAGGGCAACACCCCACAGGAATATCATCGCGGGCATCGGGCACCTCCAAGCGAACTCGCTGCTTTGCATTCAGTATGCGGCCCCACGTGTGGTTTTGGTACTGAAATTTTGGCCGGTCATGCGGCCGCCGCTCCCCCCCCCGGGATGCCCGCGCGGGTCATTGGTTCAAGAAGCGCAGCGCGTGCTTGATGAACTCGTCGGGCTTAGTCGCATGGACCAGGTGGCCGGCGTCGGCAGTGATCAGCTGGCCCCGCAAATTAACCGCTAGACGGTCCTGGACGCGCTCAGGGCCGACGCAACAGTGTCCCAATCCTCTGCCGGTTCGCCTGTGGCGGGAAGTAGAACCATAGGGGGTAGCCGCGGGACCCAGCAGCGTCCCCGACCCGCGACACACCCCCCGCGGCGCCACCGCGAATCACACCCTTGTGGTTTATGTTACTGATGTGACTGTTGTTGCTAATGTGCCGGAGCTCACGTAACCTCAGGACTGCGGGGAGCAGCTGAGGGGCGCGGTCGCGCCACTTCCAGGACCTCGCTCCCACCCTTACCGTTTCGAGGTTTCTGTACATGGCTTTATACCGATCCGCCCGCACGACGGCGGTGCTGTGCGCCGCCGTCGTACTTTTTGGCGCGGCGGCAACTCCGGCAGCCGCCGCACGCCCTTTGACCTCTCCCTTCGCTGTGCGTGCGTCTTCGGACGTGCCCTCGCCTGAGGAGATTGCAGCGGCGAAGGCCAGCGAGACGGCGACGGCGGACGAGGTCACCGCCATTGAGCGGATCCTCGCGGACGCGGCCGGTGCCCAGCAGGCCGCATCTGCGACTGCCATGCAGGCCAACAACGCGTACAGCGATGCCTTGGTGGAGCTGCAGGAAAGGACAAAAGCCGCGTCGGTTGCCGCGGCCCGGGCCTCTGCGGCGCGGGAAGAGCAGGATAAGACACGAAAACAGGTGGGGCAGCTCGCCGCCGACCTGTACCGCAATGGCGGAATGGATCCGGCCCTCGTAACGCTGACCGGCGGCGGCGAAAGCATGCAGCAGGCCGCCACACTGGAGGCCCTTTCAGCCAAGCGAAGCCGCGACTTTGACGCCGCGGTTAGCGCCGCCACCGCATCCCGGTCCCTGTCGGCAGCTGCCGATGAGGCCAACAAAGCCGCGGACGACGCGGCAAAGACGGCCGAGCAGCGCAAGACGCAGGCCGAACAGGCCAACGCCGCGCAGGTCAAAGCGGTGGCCGACGCGAAAGCGCAACGGGCCACCCTGGTGGACCAGTTGGCCCAGCTCCGCAACACCACTGTGGCCCTTGAGTCGGCCCGCGTGGATGCGCTGGACCGGCAGCGTGAAGAGGCGCGGTTGGCAGCGCTGACCGCCGCCTCTAACCAGGCACCGCAGGATCAGGCGGCCCAAAACACCGCCGCTTCACCGGGGACGCCGGCGCAGGCAGGTGCGCCCGCAGCCCCGGCTCCGGCCGCGCCTGCTCAGGCAGCGCCCGCTGCCCCTGTCCAAGCACCCGCTGCGCCCGCTGCGCCGGCAGTTCCCGAACCGGTCGCACCGGCACCCGAACCGGCGGCGCCCGAACCAGCTGCGCCTGCACCGGCGCCTGCCCCGGCCGCGCCTGCTCCGGCCGCGCCCGCTCCGGCACCTGCGCCCGCTCCCGCCCCCTTGCCGCCATCCGCGGGTTCGGGATCGTACGAAGCAGCGGTTTCGGCTGCCTTGGGTAAGGTCGGTGCACCGTTCTACTACCAGTGGGGCGGTACCGGGCCCTATGGCTTTGACTGCTCTGGACTCGTGCAGAGTGCGTTTGCCGCAGCCGGGATGTACCTGCCCCGTACCGCCTCGCAGCAGTATGCTGCTGCGCCGGTCCACGTTCCCCTCTCGCAGGCCCGCCGTGGCGACCTGCTGGTATGGGGTTCAGCGCCTAACTTCTACCACGTGGCCATCTACCTGGGGAACGGACAGGTGGTGCAAGCCTTGAACCCACAGGAAGGCATCACGGTCTCGTCCATCAGTTCAATGGTGGGCATGGACCTCTACCCGTACGCCGCCAGGTACTAGCCACTGGCGCGCGACTGCCGGAACCTGTGACCGCCCCCAGGCTGGTTGGTGCTCCGGCCCGCCCTCTTGCCCGTGCTGCGAGATGATGAGGACATGAACGACCAGGATCCGGATCTCTGGGAGGAATTCGACAAGGACAACAACGCCCACCCGGACCGTGTGCCCGGCCGTCCAGGCGGCGAACCGGTGGGATTCGGTTTCAGCACCGGTGTCCGCAGTGCGAGAGTCGCCCTCGGATTCGCCGTGTATGCGCTGATTCTCGGGACCACGCTGGTGGTCACCGGCGCCGTTGTCTTCATCGCCCAGCGCCAGTGGCTGCTGCTGGGATTGATGGTGCTTGTCGAGGCAGTGTTCGTCTATGGCTTCATTCGGTTGGCCCGCCAGGCGCGTAATCGGTGATCCTCTCACTAGGATCGAGCGCGCGGCGTCACAACGGTTCGACGCCCGACCTCGGTCCACGCCCAATGCAACTAGCCTTGGCATCATGAGACTGAAAATGTGCAGCATCCACGTCAAGGACCCGGCCGCAGCCCACAAGTTCTACACGGAGACCCTGGGTTTCGACACACTAATGGCGATGCCCGAGTACAACCTCTTCATCATCAAGGATCCAGGCGCCGGTGCCGGCTCCACAGGCCTGTTGCTGGAACCGAGCGACAACCCGATTGGTGCGAACTACATGAACGCCGTGTACGACGCCGGAATGCCGGCTGTGGTGCTGGGCGTACCCGACGTCGAGGCCGAGTATCAGCGGTTGCTCGCCGCAGGGGTGACTTTCAAGGGCGCACCTGCCCAAGACCCGTCGGGTATCAGTGCCGTCTTCGATGACGGTTGCGGCAATTTCGTTCAACTCCACCAGGACTAGTCCGGGTTAAACAGCCGTGGCCGGGACTGGTGTCCCGGCCACAACGTGTGAAAGGTCCTACGCGTGGTTGCGCTTGGTCCCCTTGGGGGCTTCGCGTTTGGCTGCTGCGTTCTCCTTGGCTTCCTTGGTGGCGGCCTTCTTGTGTGCCTCGTCCTTGACGCGCTGCGCCTCAGCGCGGACAGCAGCGTGTGTTGCGCGCTCGATGACCAGCCACTGCGGCGGAGACTGCAGCAGTTCGGTGATTTCCGCCGTCGTGAGTGCTTCCTCGATGCCGCCGCGTGCGAGGCCGCTGATGGAGACGTTCAGCTTGTGGGCCACGACTGGGCGCGGGTGCGGCCCGTTGCGGCGCAGTTCAGCCAACCACTCCGGGGGGTTGGCCTGGAGTTCGGCGAATTCGTCGCGGGAGATGGATGAATCCTGGAACTCCTGGGGTGTAGCCGGCAGGTAGATGCCGAGTTTCTTGGCAACGGTGGCCGGCTTCATGGACTGGGAGTCTTTGGGAGTCATGCTTCAAGGGTATCTGGCCGGTACTGTGAGTGTGTGCCAGACGCTGAAGAATCACCCGAGTCACCCGAGCCCCAACCAGGGCTGCGCTTCGCATACGTTGCTGGAGTGACACCCGGGAAGTGGATCCGGCGTTGGGAGCAGCGTATGCCCGATGTGCCGTTGGAGGCGTTCATGTCCGACGACGGCGCGCAGCTTTCGGTGCTCCGGGACGGCTCGGCGGATCTTAGTTTTGTCCGCCTACCCGTGGACCGCGAAGGCTTGAACGTTATTCCGTTGTATGAAGAGCAGCCGGTGGTGGTTGCTCCCAAGGGGCACGAGATCTCGGTGTTCGAGGAAGTGGCACTGGCAGATCTCGCCGAAGAAAATTTCCTGGATGTGGACGAGATGGGCGGCCCGGACATGGCCCTCCAAGTGGTGGCCTCGGGTGCGGGCTTGGCGATCTTGCCGATGTCCGTGGCACGCCACCTGAACAACAAAGAAACCGTCATGCGGCCGCTGACCGGAGCTCCGGGTTCCCAGATTGCCCTCGCATGGCTTGTGGGCACGGAGGGCCCGGTGGTCGAGGAGTTCATCGGGATTGTCCGCGGCCGCACAGCCCAGAGCTCACGGCAACCCTCGGCCCAGCAAGAGAAGCCCAAGAAGGCGCCCAAGCCGGACCGTCGCGGAGGCGGCCCCAAGAAGCCCGCCGTCGCCCAGCGTTACGCCCCGAATCCGGACAAGGGCCGCGGCAAGGGTTCGCGGAAGAAGGGCAAGCGCTAACGTCCCGCGGAAGGCTGGAGGGGAGTTGGAAGTCGACACACAAGGCAGCAAGCCCAGGAGAATTCGCGCCCTCCGGCCAGTGGGTACGCGCGCAGTGTTGGCCGAGTTGGACGGCCTAAAGGACGTACTCGCCTTGCAGGACATGCTCACCCGGGCACCGTTGCCGGGGCAAGTGGACGTGGTGGCCGCGGCAGAAACGGTCATGGTGGTGGGCGAATCGGCGTCGGCAATCCGCGCGATCCGGACCCGGTTGCTTGAAATGGACATCGTTACGCCCGAGGTCACCGGGTCCGGCTTGGTGGTCATCGATACCGTCTACGACGGCGAGGACCTCACCGACATCGCCGGCATCACTGGACTGAGCCCGGACGCCGCCGTAGCCGCCCACACCGGACAGGTGTGGACCGTGGCCTTCGCCGGTTTCGCGCCTGGATTCGCCTATATGGTGGGCCAGAACGATGTCCTGACCGTTCCCCGCCGCCCTTTGCCCCGGACCGCTGTACCGGCTGGATCCGTGGCGCTTGGCGGCCCATACTCGGCCGTGTACCCCCGCAGTTCACCGGGAGGCTGGCACCTGATCGGCCGCACGGGCGCCCGGATGTGGGACTTGGAGCGAACGCAACCGGCGCTGGTGAGGCCCGGCGACCGCGTCCAGTACCGGGCGGTCCGCGAGGTAGTGAACGTCGCCGCTGTTTCCGCGCATCTTCCCGAATCCGAGCAGCATCTTGGGTCTGGCCTGTCCGGACTGCGTATCCTCAAACCCGGTGCGCAGAGCCTCGTGCAGGACCTCGGCCGCCGCGGCTACGGCCCTCTCGGTGTTTCCGCTGCCGGAGCCTTGGATCGGGCGTCCCTGCGCCGGGCCAACCGGCTCGTAGGGAACGCCGCTTCAGCTGCTGCCATCGAGTCCGTCAACGGTGGCCTCGTGGTGGAGGCTGTGGGGGACCAAGTGGTGGCGGTGACTGGAGCCCCGAGCAGCCTGACCGTCCGCTCGTCGTCGAACCGGACCGTTCCGATGGCGACCCCTTTTGTGTTGCTCGACGGCGAAGTGCTGACTGTCGGTCCTCCCGAATCCGGCTTCCGGAGCTACTTGGCCGTCCGTGGGGGAGTGGATGTTGTGGAGGTGCTGGGCAGCCGCTCGGCAGACACGATGTCCGGCATCGGGCCGGCGCCTTTGGTTCGCGGCCAAGTGCTGCCGGCTGGTGGCAACACGGTATCGGCTGCAGTGGGGAGCCCTGAGCTTCAACCTGATTTTCCGCGCACGGGGGTTACGGTCCTTGAGGTAGCGCCAGGACCGCGGGATGACTGGTTCGACTCGTCCGCCCTTGAATCGTTGACGAGCCAGGAATGGTTGGTGACCCCACAATCCAACCGGGTGGGGATGCGCCTTGACGGCACGCCCCTCCAGCGAACCCGGAAGGGCGAGCTGCCCAGTGAAGGAACTGTGGCAGGCGCACTCCAGATACCTCCCGCCGGTTTGCCCGTTCTCTTTCTGGCGGACCATCCCATCACCGGCGGCTATCCCGTGATCGGCGTGGTTCGCGAGGAAGATCTGGATTTGGCCGCCCAAGTGCCCATCGGGGGCCGGATCCGGTTTCGTCTGGCCACGTTCGCTCCGTAGGCACGCAGCCCAACCACTGATCTTTCGTTGCGTCTTTCGTTGCGCGCAACGACTGTATTGCGGTGCAGCGACGAGTGCGCCAAGTTTATGTAGGGATGGCAGGGACGACAGCCGCGCGGAAGGAATGGCTATGGACGGAACCGGGCAGGGTGGAGCGTTGGGCGGGGCGCATGCGAGCGTGCCGGACCAGGGCGGAGTTGCGATGGTCCTTGCCGGCCAAGAAGGCATGACCGGCTGGCAAGAGGAGCTGTACAAGGACCTTCATCAGCATCCTGAACTGGGCAACCAGGAGAGCAGAACGGCAGCCATAGCTTCCGGGCTCCTCCAGGAATTCGGCTACGAGGTGCACTCCAAGATCGGGTCCACCGGCGTGGTGGGCATCCTCAAGCACGGTGAAGGCCCCACCGTGCTGGTGCGGGCGGACATGGACGCGTTGCCTGTTGCCGAGGACACCGGCCTTCCGTACGCGAGTAAAGAGTCTGCGACCGACGACGACGGCGGGCAGGTCCCTGTTGCTCATGCCTGCGGGCACGATGTGCACGTGGCCTGCCTTCTCGGTGCGGCACGGTTGATGGCGGAGCGACCGTCCGGATGGTCCGGAACGTTCATCGCGTTGTTCCAACCGGCGGAGGAACTGGCCAATGGTGCACGGAAGATGCTCGACGGCGGTTTGGCCGCCTTGATCCCGAAGCCGGACGTCGCCATGGCGCAGCACGTCCTTGCATTTCCTTCCGGGCACCTGGGGACCCGGCCCGGCGCCTTTCTCTCCAGCGCTGACAGCATGCGGATCACGGTTTATGGTCGGGGCAGCCACGGCTCCATGCCGCAGCTCAGTATTGACCCCGTGGTCCTGGCTGCTTCGATCGTCCTGCGCTTGCAGACCGTAGTCTCCCGCGAGGTTGCCCCCGGGGAATTCGCGGTCCTGACCATCGGCCGGATGAGCGCTGGGACCAAGAGCAATATCATCTCCGACCGAGCCGTGCTGGAGCTGAACATCCGTACCTTCGACGACCGAACGCGGACCCTGCTTTTGGATGCAATCAGGCGGATTGTGGTCGGAGAATGCAGCGCCGCCGGTTCGCCGAAGGATCCGGAGTTCGAGCTTTACGATCACTACCCGCTGACCCAGAACGATCCGGAAGTCACGGCCCGGGTCGACGCGGCCTTCCGCAACCACTTCGGCGAAAGGGCTTCCACCCTTGACCGGCAACCTGCCAGTGAGGATTTCAGCGAGCTACCGGACTCGTTCGGCATTCCTTACACCTACTGGGGACTCGGCGGGACCGACCACACGCTGTACGCGAAAGCCGAGGCCGCTGGAGCTGTCTCCAGCGAAATCCCGGCCAACCATTCGCCGCACTTCGCTCCGGTCATCAGCCCAACGCTGGAGACCGGCACCGCCGCCGTCGTCGTTGCCGCCTTGGCGTGGCTGGGACGCCCGGCGAGTTCGCGGTAGAGCGGGACTTCAGGAGTCGCGCTGCAGAATCCCGTCCAGCAAAGCGTTGCTGAACTTGCCCGAAGGATCGTGGGCGAGCACCAGCTTCCGGAAATCCTCGAACCGTGGGTAGAGGGCGGCGAAGTCGTACTGGTCCGGGGTGAAGAGCTTGCCCCAGTGCGGGCGGGTCCCGAAGGGTCGGAGCGCGTCCTCAAGTTCGGGGAGGATCTCCTCAACCTCGGACTGCAGCGGCTTCCAGGTGAAGTGGAGTGCCACGCTCTGTTGCTCGTAGAAGGGGCTCAACCAGAAGTCGTCGGCAGCAATGGTGCGGATTTCGGAGATGAAGAGCAAGGGTGCCAGTTTGCCTGCCAGGTTCCGGACGGCGCGGAGCGCTGCCGGCGCCTGGTCGAGGGAGAGCAGGAATTCGCTCTGCAGTTCTTCGCCGTTACTGGGAGTGAACTCATGGCGGAAATGGGGCAACCGGTCCAGCCAAGGGCCAGCCACGTCCAACTGTTCCGTGCAGTTCTCTGCCGACATGTCCGGGAGGGGATGCATCGCCACGGTGGCCGGGATCGCTCCGAACATGTCAGCAAGGGGCGCATCAGTATCGAGCGCTTTGATCCACACCTGGGGGATGGTCTCGCCTGTGAAGTTGGTGAAGAAGCTGACGCTGTATGCGCTCGAGGCGATCTCTTGGAAATTGGCCAGCGCCTCGTTCCAGGACAAGCCTGTCAGTACCCGCTGCCGGACTTGGAAGGTCGGCTGTATGGCCAACTCAAGCCCAGTGACGATACCGAGGGCGCCGATTCCCACCACGCTGGCGCGGAACTCGTCGTCGTCGGCGGTGAGCGTTACCAACTCGCCGGAGGCGCGCACCAGATCGATACTGACGACGGCGCCGGCCAAGGAGGGGTTGTTGACCCCGCTGCCGTGCGTGCCTGTTTGGATCGCGCCCGCGACGGAGATGTGCGGAAGCGAGGCAAGGTTATGGATGGCATAACCCTGGTCCTCAAGTGCTCGTCCAAGGGCGCCGTAGCTGATGCCCCCACTTACCTTGACCGTGCCTTTTTCCTTGTTGAGGACTATTTCCTGCGGCAGCGCATCAAGGAGCAGGTGGGTGCCGTCCGTGTCGGCAACAGTGTTGAAGGAGTGTCGCGAACCGAGGGCCTTGACCTTCGCGGCGCTGGCCACGAGCTCCTGCAACGCGACCACCGAGGTGGGGCGGTGGACCTCTGCCGAGGAGTACTCAAGGTTGCCTGCCCAGTTCTTCATTCAACTTCTCCCCGCGATGTAAACGTCTGTCCCAGAAATTGTGAACGCTCACAAGACCTGCGTCAAGGAAACTATCCACAGGAGAGCTAGCCTCGGGCGGCCTTGTCCCTCAATGGGCGGCGAGCCAGGAAAGCAGCCACGATCGCGCCGGAGACGTTGTGCCACAGGGAAAACACTGCTGAGGGCAATGCGGCAAGCGGGCTGAAGTGTGCAGTGGCCAGCGTGGCGGCGAGGCCGGAATTCTGCATACCCACTTCGAATGCGAGGGCACGGCGTGCTTTGTCGTCCAAGCGGCCGAGCTTGCCGGCCAAGTAACCCAGGCCGAGCCCGAAGCCGTTGTGGAGGACGACTGCCAAGAACACGATGCCGCCTGCGGCGACGATCTTGCCCGCGCTCCCGGCCACAACAATCGCCACAATCAGGGAAATCACGACGGCGGATGCCCAAGGAAGTGCCGGAAGAACCTTCGCGACGAGCTTCGAGAGGAAAAGCCGTGCTAGCACACCCGCCACCACGGGAACCAAGACGGTCTTGACGATGTCCAGGAACATGCCACCGGCGTCGATGTGGAGGAACGACCCGGCCAGGAAGAGCGTCAACGCAGGGGTGACCAACGGCGCGATCAGCGTTGATACCGAGGCGACGGCCACGGACAAAGCCACATCACCCTTGGCGAGGAAGGCCATGACATTGGAAGCGGTGCCCGAGGGTGCGCAACCAACCAAAATGACTCCCACCGCAAGTTCGGGAGGGAGCTGAAGAAGGACCGCGATCAGCCATCCCGCACCGGGCATGATGACGTAATGCGCAATGATGCCCAAGGCAACGGCCCACGGTCGGCGGGCAACCGACGCGAAATCCGGTGGGGTCAACGTGAGGCCCATGCAGAACATGATGATGCCCAGCAAATACGGAACAGACGTTCCCATGGGTTTGAACAGCTCCGGAATAAGGAATCCGAGGATGCCCGCAAGGACCACCAGAAGCGGAAAGACCGTGACAGCGATGCGGGCGATGCGTGCCTCGGCGGCAAGGGCCGCATTCAGCGGTTCCGCGGATTTTCCAGCAGTGGACGGTGTGTTGGTTGCCTCAAGCATCCATCCATGCTCACACCTGGCCCGCACAAGGGTCGACTTCGTTACATCCGCAGCGGTGTATATGTCAGCTGCCTTACCGCGGCGTCGTGTTACATCAGCGTCTGGCGGTAGCGCTCAATCTGTTTGAGGCGTCGTTGGAGGCTGTCGCGCCGCGGGTGCGGGACGACGTCGGGCCCCTCCGCGGTGAGGTCGATGTGCTCGGTTCCGTACTGCCACAACAGGAGGTCATCGAGCAGGCGGTCCGGGCCGGGGGAGTAGCGGTGGTCCAAGGCCTTGCGCACCTCGGTGATGCGGTTGGCGCTGAGTAGCCCCGCAAGCTCCACTGTTTTGGTCAGTCCGTGGGCGGCGAGCAGTTCAGCGGCCCACCCCCAGTCATCGTCAACTTTGCGGTCTACGTGGGGCAAAAGCGTACGCCAGACGTCACGCACCCGGTTGGGAGTGAGCGGCATGCTTCCGTCACCCTCAAGGTCCCAATAGGCGCGGACTTCCTCGTAGCGTTCGTGAAGATCGGAAAAGGCACTCTCCACCGTCTCCAACATGGCTGCCGTGGCGGTGAACTGGCGATCGAAGTGGGGCGTCCACGCGCGCGGGTCTTCGGCTTTGAAGCGGATGTCGTGCTCGATCTCGCTCCAAGCATGCGCAAACACGGTCCGGATCTGGCACTCGAAGAAATAGCTGCCGTTGGCAGGCATGTCCGGATTGAAGACGTGCTGGTATTCCTTCACGGTCTCATTCTGGATGGTTCGAAGGATGAGGTGCCGGCTGGAGTATCCGTACGTTCCGGACTCGATGGAACCAATGTCCTTCTCGCGGTCTCCCCGGCAATCAAAGAGCTGCCGTTGGCGCTTGATGATGTTGGCAACCGCCGCATTCTCCGCAGGCAGCTTGGTAATCACACGGATACCCACCATGTCATTCAAGGTGCGGAAGGGGTCCGGGAACTTCAGGAGCCGGGGTCCGCCCGGTTCCAAGGGCTCATCAGTGCGGGAAATCTTCTCCCTGAAAGACTCGACAGTCTTGGTCCGGCCGGTGACGAACAACGGGGTTACCTCGGCGTCGTTCAGCATGTCCCTCAAGGTCAGCAGGACATCGCGCGTGACCTGCTTGAGGGCAGGGCGAACACGCTCATACAGCGCCACGTTCGCGTCCACTGCTTCGCGCTGGTCCTGGTCCAGGCTGTCCCGATTGCTTGCCATGCCCCCAGCTTACGGTGCGCCCCCGACACTAAACCGGGCCGCGCGCCGTCGGGGTGCCTCTAGCCAAACCTGCAGACCGTCACGATAGGCTCGGTACAAAGGAGGGCCCAATGTTGCGGCATAAGTACAGCTACGGCGAACACCCCAGTCAGTGGGGCGAGCTCTTTACGCCCGAACCGAACAACGGAAACCACCACCACCGCGGTACCTCGGCCGTCGCGGGCGGAGTAGCGGTGGTTATCCATGGCGGCTACTGGCGATCGCAGTACGGAGCCGAGCTCGGTGAGCCTTTGGCCCGCGACCTCGCTGCCCATGGCATCACTGCATGGAACCTGGAGTATCGGCGTGCCGGCAACGGTGGTGGTTGGCCGCATACGTTCGAGGACATCCTGGCTGGCATCGACCACCTTTCCCAGATCGCCGGAGACCACGATCTGCAGCTTGGCAAAGTGGTGGCGCTCGGCCATTCCGCTGGCGGCCACTTGGCGGTATGGGCTGCGGGCCGCCAGCGCCTTTCAGCGATTGGAACGCCCGACGCCGATCGCCAACTCGTCCGCACCCTGGAGGCTAACGCCGTGCACCTCACCGGCGTCGTCAGTCAGTCCGGCCTCCTCAACCTGGCTGCGGCGGAGAAACTCAACCTCAGCAACGGCGCGGTGTGCAACCTGATGGGCGGAGATTCAGCCAGGTTCCCCAAGCGGCATAAATACGCCGACCCCATGAGCTTGCTGCCGATCGACGTGCCGGTGTACGCCGTGCATGCCAGCAACGACGAGGACGTTCCCGCCAGCCAGTCGGAGGCGTACGTCGCCGCCGCCACAGCCGCGGGAACTCCGGCCCAGTTGTTGCGCGTCCCGGGCGACCATTTTGACCTGATCGATCCCAGGGCCGTGGCATACAAAAAGTGCCGTGAGTTGGTGCAGCGACTCCTCTCGTAATTGTTGGTCTGTGGCGCCTGTCCTCTGGCAGAGTGTTCCCATGCTGACTGTTATTGGTGAGGCCCTGGTTGACGTGGTTCAAAGTTCCTCCGGCATTGAGGCACATGTCGGCGGGAGCCCGCTCAATGTGGCCGTTGGGCTTGCCCGGCTGGATCATCCGGTGCAGTTCATTGGCCGATACGGCAGGGATCCCTACGGGGACTCGGTGGCCGCGCACTTGCGCTCAAGTTCGGTGATGGTCCCGCTTCCCCCGGACGACAAGCCAACCAGTATTGCCACTGCCCGGATCGACGACGACGGCGCCGCCACCTACGCATTCGACCTCACTTGGGAACTGCCTGGCCTTGGGGCCCGCCTGCCGCTCATGTTGCAGGGCGCCACTTTGCTGCACACAGGTTCGATTGCCACAGCCTTGGAGCCGGGTGCCGCGGAGGTCCTTGCCGCCGTCGAGCATGCACACCCGAGCAGCACCATCAGCTTCGATCCCAACTGCCGTCCCAGCATCATCACCGACGTCGAGTACGCGCGGAACCAAACCGAACGCTTTGTGGTGCTTGCCGACGTCGTGAAGGCCTCCGACGAGGACCTTCAGTGGCTGTATCCCGGTGTGGACCCGCTGGAGTCGGCACGACGCTGGCTGACGTTAGGTGGCTCGGCAGGACCCGCCCTGGTGGTGGTTACGCGCGGCGCGGAAGGCCCGTGGGGGGTTACCAGGGCTGGTGAAGCCGGGATCACCGCACCGGCGGTGGACGTTGTGGACACCGTGGGCGCCGGCGATTCGTTCATGGCAGGGTTGCTGTCCGCTCTTGTGGATCGCGGGCTTGACGGTGCGCAGAACCGCGAGACGCTGCGGGGGATGCCTGCCGAAACCCTGGCCGCAATCATGGAGCACGCCGCCCGCGCAGCTTCTATCACCGTGTCCCGCGCCGGAGCGAACCCGCCCACTCGCGCCGAACTGAACGACTGGATGAGCTGAACGCGGGATGAGCGGGCCTCTGCTCCTGTGTCCCGCTACTTCCCTACCGCCGTCGATCCAAACACCGCCATGGCCTGCTGTGCGGGTGGGCTGAGCCGGCGGTTGGCGAGGTGGGCAAGGAGGATCCTGCGCTTGGGGGCGCCGGCGAGGGGGACTGCGACGACGTCAGGCCTCAGCGCGCTGAGGGCCAGCTGCGGGGCCAAAGCGATACCGATGCCCGCGGCGACCATGCCTTGCGTCTCCTGGTAATCGTTGGCGGCGAAGGCGATCCGTGGCTCGAAGCCCGCGTCGCGGCAGACGCGGCGGAGGACGTCGGCCACGGGGTGTTCGTCGCGGACAATCCATTCATGGTCCCTCAACGTATCGATGCGGACGGATCGGCGTCCCGCGACGGGGTGATCGCGCTGTACCAGAAGCATCGTTGGGTCGTTCATCAGCGTCACCAAGGTTAGGTCTTCATCCTCGATCGGTTGCCACGGGTAGTCCCATAGCAGCGTCAGTTCGATGTCCCGCCGACGCAGCCGTTCCAGCAGCCCCTCCCGCCGTGCACTGATAACTGTGACGGTGACGTCCGGGTGGCGCGCCCTGAAGGCGAGAACGACGTCGGGCATGAGGGAAGCACCCACGGTGGGAAATGTTCCCATCCGCAACTGGCCCCGGCGCATGCCGGCGAACTCTGCCATCTCGGCGTGGGCGGCTTCGATCGTTCTGTCGATCTCGTCGGCGTAGCCCAGGAGGGCCTGCCCTGCTTCGGTGAGCACCACGCCCCTGGGATGCCGATCCACCAGCGCGACGCCCACCTCATGTTCGAGCTTCGCTATCTGTTGCGAAACCGCTGACGTAGTGAAGGAGAGGGCCGTCGCTGCCGATGTCAGTGAACCGGAACGGCTTACCTCGCGGAGCACATGGAGCCGGTGAAGATCGAGATGGGCCATGCTGAGAGTTTAGCAAAAGTATATGGGCATAGAGAATCTTTCGATTGTGCTGAAGTGTTGGATCGCGGATCGTAGAACCAGAGGCGCTGTGAAGCGCAAGATCTACGAGACATGATGGAGAAAACAATGGGACTCCTAGGCCATTGGTACCGGGGCGGCACGAGCAAGTGCTGGCTCTTTGACGCTGAAGACGTCACTCCGCATGCCGGGAACCGCGAGGAGATCCGCTCGCTGCTGGCCGCCGCTTTCGGGGCAGCGGACGCGCGCCAGCTCGACGGCGTTGGCGGCGGGACCTCCACGACGTCGAAGGCCGCCGTCGTCTGGGCCACGCCGAACGGGGAAGCGGATCTTGACTACCTCTTCGCCCAAGTCGGCATCGGAGATCCGACAGTGGAGCTGGGCTCCAACTGCGGTAACTGCGCCACTGCCATTGCCCTATTCGCCGTCCAGTCAGGCATTGTTCCTCCCCGGGAGCGCATCACCCGGGTCCGCATGCGCAATCTCAATACGGGAGCGGTGCTAAGCGGGACGGTTCCAACCCCAGGCGGCACCGTTCCGAGGTCCGGGCTGGCCAGGGTTCCGGGCAGCAGCGCTGCGGGTGTTCCGGTCAGCCTGTCATTCCACGCACCTTGGGGCCGGACCACCGGTGCAGTCTTGCCCACCGGGAACGTGGCCGACCAAATTTGGACGGGCGACAGCAGGCTGACGGCAACGCTGGTTGATGCAGGCGCACCGGCTGCGCTCATACCGGCGGAGGAGATTGGCATCGATCTGTCGTCCATGACCGGCAACCTCTCGGAGCACCTGCCAACGCTTGTCGCCGCACGGGCTTCTGCGGGTCTAGCCATGGGGCTGCGGAAGCCTGAAGACCCTCCGCAGAATGCAGTACCGAAGGTCGGGGTGGTGGCAGCGCCCGGTGATTACATCGCCGCGGACGGAACGGTTATCGCCGAGGACAGCCACGACCTACGAGTGCGCCTGCTCTCGATGCTTGCACCGCACCCCGCCATCGGCCTGACCTCAGCTGTGGCCGTGTCCCTCGCGGCCGCGCTGCCGGGGTCGGTAGTGGCCAACGTGGCGCAACCGGCCCACTCCGCCATTCCGGGAGCCCCACGCTTGCTGCGGATCGGGACACCTGCCGGCGTGATCGTCACCGAAGTCACCACAGATGACAACGGCAACGTCATCGAAGTGGCCCTCCACAGGGCTGCCCGGCACCTTGCTACCGCCGACATCGACGTCGCCCAGACGGCCGACCTGACGGCCTAGCCCCTCAACCGTTGCCCTGCCATCATTGACAGGGCCGCACACCCAGGAAGTTGTTCAATGAAGATCAAATCCATCCTCGGACATCTCTATGTCCAGGTACTCATCGGCGTCGCGTTAGGCGTTCTCATCGGTTCCCTGTGGCCGAACCTCGGTTCCGCCCTGCAGCCGATCGGCGATGGCTTCGTCAAGCTCGTGAAATTCATGATCGCGCCGATCGTGTTCTGCACCATCGTCGGAGGCATCACATCGCTGACCGACACGAAGAAGGTCGGTCCCACCCTGGTTCGCTCGCTCGGCCTGTTCTATGTGCTCACGGCGCTGGCGCTTGCTTTCGGTCTGGCCGCCGTCATGCTGTTCCAGCCGGGCGCCGGCTTGCACATCAACCCGGCACACTTGGATTCCTCGGTCGCCGCAAAGTACACGGGTCAACTGCCCAGCAGCAATCCGGTGGACTTCATTCTCAGCATCATCCCCAGTTCCTTCGTCGGCGCCTTTGCCAACGGCGAGGTCCTGCCAGTGCTTGTCATCGCGCTCTTGTGCGGCTTCGGTTTCAGCAAGCTCGGCGCGCCAGGCCAACAGGCCCTTAGCGTGGTTAGCAGCTTCAACAAGCTCCTGTTCGTCATCTTCGGCTACATCATGAAGGTGGCTCCCTTGGGGGCCTTTGGCGCCATGGCCTTCACAGTCGGCAAGTACGGAGCCCACTCCATCGGCAACCTGGGCATGCTCATCCTTGCCTTCTACGCCGCCTGCATCGCCTTCGTTGCCGTCGGCCTGGGAATCCTGGCCAAGCTCACCGGCTTCAGCCTGTGGCGGATCCTGCGCTACTTCAAGGATGAATTCCTGATCGTCCTCGCTACGTCTTCCAGCGAACCGGTACTACCGCGCCTCCTGACCAAGCTCGAACGGCTTGGCTGTGACCGGAGCGTCGTGGGGCTGGTGGTCCCTACCGGCTACTCCTTCAACCTCACCGGCACAGCTATTTACCTCACCCTCGCCTCGATGTTCATCGCCCAGGCCTGCGATATTCACCTCGGGTGGGACCAGATCCTTCTCATGCTAGGAATGATGCTTCTGACTTCGAAGGGTGCTGCTGGCGTGACAGGCAGCGGTTTCGTGGCCCTCGTCGCGACCCTGACCGTGATGCCGACCCTGCCGGTCGCAGGTGTGGCCCTCATCGTTGGAATTGACCGCTTCATGAGCGAGGCGCGTGCCCTCACGAGCACCGTCTGCAACATTGTTTCCTGCGTTGCGGTGGCCAAATGGCAGGGGGCGCTGAACCTGGAGAAACTTCGTACCGAGCTCCAGGCCGGCTACAAGCCCACCGAACGTGACACGATCCCGCTCGCCGACCCCGTATTAGCTCACTGAGCTGACGGGAATCGGCCCATAGATGTGAGCCCCCCGCTGCATTCCATCGCAACAGGAAACCCGAAGGACGGGCGCGGTGAGGGGGCGCACAAGCAGAGGAGGCAGGCGGTCAAAGAACCGCCGGCCTCCTCTATCAGTTACGTCCTCTACCTGCGTTGTGAGGTACGTTCCGAACTGACAACAAGGGTCAGGCGGCCCCGTGCCCGGCATCCACTTCCTCCCCGGCTTTCACGGGCCCTGGCGGAGTCCCTTCTCCAAAGGGACTGCCGCCGAGTGAGTCCCGCCCGTGCTCGGTCAACCAGCCCGACAGGTCCGGTCCCATCGGTACGATCTGCGTGGGATTGATGTCCTCATGGACGATGTAATAGTGCTGTTTGATCTGCACAAAATCGATGGTGTCCCCGAAGCCAGGCGTCTGGAAGAGGTCCCGGGCATAGCCCCACAATGCCGGCATCTCGCTGAGTTTGTTGCGGTTGCACTTGAAGTGCCCGTGATAGACGGCGTCGAAGCGCGCGAGGGTGGTGAACAGCCGGACATCCGCCTCAGTGATGGAATCTCCCACCAGGTAGCGCTGCCGTGAAAGCCGTTCCTCCAGCCGGTCCATGGCATTCCACAGCCGGGTGTACGCGGCGTCGTAGGCTTCTTGGGACCCAGCGAATCCGCACCTGTAGACGCCGTTGTTAACCTCAGTGAAAACCCGCTTGTTCACTTGGTCGATCTCTTCCCGCAGATGCTCGGGATAGAGGTTTGGGGCGCCGGGGCGGTGGAACTCCGTCCACTCCGTAGAGAAATCCAGCGTGATTTGGGGGAAGTTGTTGGTCACAACTCCGCCCGTGGGGATGTCAACGATGGCCGGGACGGTGATCCCGCGCGGGTATTCGGGGAAACGGCGGAAGAACGCCTCCTGCAAGCGCTCGATCCCGAGCACGGGATCTTTACCGCCGGGGTCAAGATCGAAGGTCCAGGACCGGGCATCGTGGGTGGGGCCGGGCTGGCCGAGGCTGATGACGTCCTCCAGGCCAAGGAGCCTCCGGACGATGACGGTGCGATTGGCCCACGGGCATGCCCGCGCCGCTACAAGCCGGTACCGCCCCGGTTCCACAGGCCAGCCGGGTTCACCGTTGGCACCAGGTCTACCGTCGCGGGTGATTCGATCCTCGATGTAGTTTGTGTCCCGGTTGAACTCGGCACCAGTGACGTACGCGCCGCGGGTGCTGTGCTGTTCGGCTGTGCTGGTGATGTCAGTCATTACCTCAGACTATGCTCTCGATTTGCCCGTGTGCGGGGTCGCGAGGGCAAATTCTCAAATGTGCACCAAAGTAGACTGGCAAGATGCGGCTCATAGCAAGTGATATTGACGGCACCATACTCGGCCATGATGGCAAAATCAGTGACCGGACCATTAAGGCGTTTCAGGCCTGCCGCGAGGCAGGGGTGGAGCTGGTTTTCGTCACGGGCCGTCCGCCGCGGTGGCTGTTCCCCCTCCAGGAACAGCTCGGCCACAGCGGCATCGTCATTTGTTCAAACGGTGCCGTGGTGTGGGATCTTCATACAGGGACGGCACTGTCCTCATCCGCACTGGATGTCCCGTCCGTTCTCGAAGCCCGTCGCATCATCAAATCCCTGCGGCCGGACGCGCTCTTCGCAGTGGAAACGCTGACCGGCTTCCAGCTGGAGCCCGGCTTCATCGAGAACGGGACCAGCGAGCTCCTTTCCGAGTTCACACCCGCCCCCCTCGCCGAGACGCTCGCTGCAGATGACGCCGTCGTGAAGTTCCTGGCCGTTACGCGCAATGGCACGCCGGATGCGTTCCTGGCCGAAGTGCAGCCAGCGGTCGCCCACTTGGTGAGTACCACGCATTCGGCTCCCCGCACAGCGCTGCTCGAGATGTCCGTTCCCGGCATTAACAAGGCCGTCACCCTGGCTCAGTACGCAGAGTCGCTGGGGATCGACGCTGCGGATGTGGTGGCATTCGGGGATATGCCCAACGATATCGAGATGCTCCGCTGGGCCGGTCATGGGTACGCGATGGCCAGTGGGCACCCGGACGCCATCACCGCCGCGGGGCAGCAGGCTCCGCACTTCGACGACGACGGCGTGGCCCAGATCCTCGAGGCAAAGTTGACGGAGCAGCGGGTCTAGCAAGCATCTAATGCGCGACGGCGGATGTTGGGGCATTGCCCGCGCGGCCTAGTGCAGGAGTACCTGGTACAGGTTGTGGTCTTGCCATTTTCCCGCAATGTGGAGGTAGCGGGGCGCCATCCCGATTTGCTGGAAGCCCGCCTTCAGCAGTACCCGCTGCGAGCTGACGTTATGCAAGAGGGTGCCCGCCTCGATGCGGTGCAGCCCGAGTTCCTCGCGGGCCGCGTCTACCATGACCCGGACCGCAGCTGACGCCAGCCCACGCCCCGCGTAAGCGCTATCCATCCAGTAGCCAAGACCCGCGCTTTGGAAGGGACCGCGCACTATTCCCACTAGGTTGAATCGGCCCACCAGGGCGTCGCCCGCGAACAAGCCCAAGGAATAACCCGTCCCAGCTTCTGCCGCCGCCAGTCGGGTGGCAATGTCGGCAGCCTGCCAAGCTTCTGAGTAGAACTCTTCCGGGCGAACCGGTTCCCAGTGGGCAAGGTGCTCCCGGTTCCGCAGATAGGCGGCGGCAAGCGCTGCCGCATCGCTTGGGCGCAATAAGCGCATGGAGACATCTTCAGAAAGCTGACGCGGCTCGAACACCAGTCAACAGTAATGCTTGCCGTCCTCATTTTCCGTCCGGAGAACTCCTGAGGCAGACCGGTCAGCACTAGGCTGAGCTGAAGTGAGCGACTGGATTTCCTAAGGAGCTAGCATGCCAAAGAAAAAAGACCGTCCCGATATCTTTACCCGTTTCACCACCAAGGTGGCCACGGTTCTTGGACATGCGTGGGTTTTTGCGATCGCCGTCGCTGTCCTGATTCTGTGGGGCTTTTCCGGACCGCTGCTTGGATTCTCTGATACCTGGCAACTCATCATCAATACCAGTACTACGATCATCACGTTCTTGATGGTGTTCATCATCCAGAACACCCAGAACCGCGACAGCGAAGCGTTGCACGTCAAACTGGACGCGATCATGTTGGAGCTGCAAGTCAGTAACACCAAGCTTTATAACGCCGAGCACGAAGGCGAAAAGGAATTGGAACGTCAACGCCAGCGCTTGAAAGAAGAAGGCGAATCGCGTTCCGGTTCCGGGCGGTCGTAGTACCGGCCTGACGTTGATCCGGCCCGGAGGCACGGATCACGGATGCCGGACGCCCTCCCCGGCCAGCAGGGCTCGGTACCCCTCAATGTAGGTGGGGTAAGTGAACTCGAAGCCGGTCGAGCGGACGCGTTTGTTCGAGCACCGTTTGTCGCCGGGGCCAGTGCCGGGGCCAGCGCCGAGACCGCCGTCGGGCCCGCTGTCCGGGGCCGCCGTCGAGGGTTCGGGGCATCCCATCTCCGCGGCAAGGAATCGCAGCACCTCGCCCAACTCTGCCGCATGATCGTCCACCCCCACATACACCGGCTCAGGCGCCGCTTCCATAGTGGTGAGGTGAACGATCAGGGCCGCGGCGTCATCCCTGTGGATGCGGTTGGTGTGCCGGGGCTGGGCTGGAATGACGGCTTGGCCGCTGCGCACCTGGTCAATGAGGCGGGTCCGGCCGGGACCGTAAATACCCCCGAGCCGGAGGGAGATGGGTTGTGTTCTGGTGCCTTGTGTCCGGGCGAACAGCAGTTCCTCGGCTTCCACGAGGACCTGCCCGCTGAATCGTGTTGGCTCCGTGGGCGTCGATTCATCAACCACCGCGCCACCGGAGTCCTTGTACACGGCGGTAGAGGAGACGAACAAGACGCTCCGGGGTTCCACGTCGGCCCGTTCGATGGCATCCATAACGTTCCTCACGCCGTCCAGGTACGCCGCCCGGTAGGCCGCCTCGGTTGAGGCATCGGCGGCGACGGACACTACAACAATGTCCACATCCGCGGGAAGGTCCGGCACGCTCACCGAGAGGTCCGCGTAAACGCCGCGAATTTCCGGGGGCAGCTTCTCCGGTGACCGTCGCAAGCCAACTACGTCATGGCCGGCAGCGGCGAATCGCAGTCCGGCTTCGGTTCCAAGGTCGCCGCATCCGGCGATCAACACAGTCATGACCCCAGTGTGTCAGGACCGGGCTGTCACCGTGCTCCCAGCCTCCATACAACCGCCGTTCATGTGGCACCCGTAGGCTGCCAGCCACACCCGTTTGATTGCTGAATGTGTAGGGGAAATCATGGCCAAGCGCAGGATTAACGACTTCACGACGACGCCGGTGCGGCGCATCGAACCGGATCACCACTGGCTTTCGCTACGGCAGGGGGACCGTGTCAGCGTGACCCTCACTCCCGGTTACGAATCACCGGGGGTTGTGGACGCCGTCACGGGTGACGCCACGGCGGTCTGGGTAGAGCTCGACGGCGGTCGCGGCCGGACGTTGGTGCACATCAGCGACGGCGTGGAGATCGTACCGCAGGAGTCCTGACGGTCCGGGATGTGGGCTGGTCGGCTACGCTACGGGTGTGACGCTGCCCTATTTCCTCCGCAAAGACGGCTCGGTGGGCCCACTGGCCTTGGCGCATAGGGGCTTTTCCCTGAACGGCCTCGAGAATTCAATGTCGGCTTTCCGGGCAGCGGAAGACCTCGGTACAGTCCACCTGGAAACTGACGTGCACGCCACCGCGGACGGCGTCCTGGTGGTATTCCATGATGCATCCCTGGACCGCGTCACGGATTCGGCCGGCCGGATCGCGGAGTTGACCGCAGCTGACGTGGCAGAGGCGAGAATCGGCGGCGTCGAACATGTCCCCACATTCGATGAACTGGTGACCGCGCTGCCGGATGTCAGGTTGAACCTGGACGTCAAAGCCTGGAACGCAGTTGGCCCCATGGCTGCAGCCATTGAAAAACACGGGATCCATGAGCGTGTCTTGGTCACGAGTTTCTCGGATCGGCGACGCCGGGCAGTCCTCAGGCTGCTGTCCCGTCGGGTGGCGACATCGGCTGGGAGCACTTCGACCGCCCTCTTCGTCTTCCTTGGTGCCGTAATTCCGCTACCTTGGATGACCAATTTGCTTGCCGGCGTCGACGCTTTTCAGGTGCCTGTCCGGTACGGACGGTTTCGGGTGGTCACGCCGGGGTTCATCCGGCGAGCCCACCGGGCGGGGTTGCAGGTGCATGTGTGGACCGTCAATGACCCTGCCGAGATGGAGCGACTCCTGGATCTTGGCGTGGATGGCATCGTGTCCGACAGGCTGGACCTGCTCAAGGAGGTCCTCATACGCCGCAGTGCCTGGGCCTGATTGCCCCCACCCGGGCGGGAGTGTGGCCAGCCTGTCTGTCGCGGCTGGCAAGATGGGTCCATGCGTATCCTCATCGCCCCGGACAAGTTCAAGGGATCCCTGACCGCGGCTGAGGCCGCCTCAGCCATGGCCGAAGGCGCCCTCCGCGTCTACCCCGATGCTGTGACCACCCAATTTCCCGTGGCCGACGGCGGTGAAGGTACGCTCGACGCCGCCATCGCCGCAGGGTACGAGGAGCGGAACAACGCCGTGGTGGGACCGATCCTCAAACCGGTGGGTGCGTCTTGGGCCATTCGCAAGGACGCCTTCGGCGGAGCGACGGCCGTGATCGAAACGGCGCAGGCGTCCGGCCTGGCGCACATGGAACCGACCGCAGAGAACTCGCTCCGGGCACATAGTTACGGTTGTGGCCAGCTCATTGCCGCCGCGTTGGACGCGGGGGCCACCGAGATCGTGTTGGGCCTTGGCGGCTCCGCAATGTCCGACGCCGGCAGCGGCGCCCTTCGCGCCCTGGGGCTCAAACCCCTTGACGCGGCCGGGAACGTGGTGCCTCTGGGGGGAGGCTCGCTGGCCGACGTCGTCACCTTGGATGTTTCCGCGCTGGACCCGCGGCTGTCCAGCGTGAAGTTCCGCATTGCCGTGGACGTGCAAAACCCGCTGTACGGCGTTGACGGTGCCGCGCATGTGTTCGGCCCCCAAAAGGGTGCGGATGCGGACGCCGTGGAGAAGCTCGACGCCGGCCTCCGCAACTGGGCATCACTCCTTCGGGAATCGACTGGCCGTGACGTGAACGTTCCCGGAGCCGGAGCGGCAGGTGGTTTCCCGGCGTCGTTCCTTGCATTCACTGACGCAGCGCTGGAAGGCGGCTTCGCGCTGGTCGCGGGCTTGACCGGACTGGCACAGCACTTGGGCGATGCCGACCTGGTCATCACCGGCGAGGGTTCCATGGACGAGCAATCGCTCACGGGCAAGGCCCCCATTGCGCTCGCCGATGCTGCAAGCGTGCATGGGATCCCCGTGGTGGCCGTTGCTGGCCGCATCACCGTGACCCCCGAGGACCTGGCCCGGCACGGCATCGTGGCCGCGGCCCAGCTGCTTGACATCGCTCAGCGGAAAGACGGCGTTCCGGACGTGTCCGACGCCGTTGCTAACGCCGCCAAATACCTGGCATGGGCCACGAGCCAGGTACTGGAGGGGGCTTAGCGGCTACTGCCGGTACCCCTCAACTTCGCTGACGGGCCGTGGCTCTGCTTCATCGGGATTTTCGCCGGCGTCCCTCTTTGCCCGGCGTTGGCGGAGCAGGTCCCAGCACTGGTCGAGCTGGGCTTCCAGCTGGGCGAGGCGGGAGCTGTTGTCACCGCTGTCGTCGTCGGAACCTGCCGTGTCGCGAAGGCGGTGCTCCTCTTCGACGAGTGACTGGATGCGCTCCAGAAGGTCTTGGTTGTCCATGGTCTGTCTCCTTGCTGGGTGGGCGTTATGTTCGAAGGTAGCCCAGCAGTAGAGGTGCGTCTACTGGCTGTCAGCGGCATACTTGGGTCATGAAATTCACCACCACCATCGTTGGCGATGGCAACAAAGCAGGCATCGAAATCCCCTCCCACGTGGTTGATGGGCTGGCGGCCGGAAAGCGGCCGCCAGTGGTGGTGACTATCAACGGACAGAGCTATCGCAGCAGTATCGCCGTGATGGGTGGCAAGTACATGGTGGGCGTGAGTTCCGCCAACCGCGAGCTGACCGGTGCCGAAGCGGGCCACACAGTGGAGGTCGGGCTTGAGGTGGATACAGAGCCCAGGGTGATTGAGGTGCCGGACGATCTCGCTGCTGCGCTGGATGCAGAGCCGGACGCGAAGGCTTTCTATGGAACGCTCAATTACAGCAGCCAGCGCCGGTACGTCGAACCGATCGGTGACGCCAAGACCGAGGAGACCCGCGCCCGACGGATCGCCAAAGTTGTCGCAGACCTCAAAGCGGGCAAAAAGTAGCGCGATTATGCGGGGCCGTTGGCCTTCGCGATCGCAACGGCGTCCTCAATGCCCCTGGTCCAAGGTTCGCCATGCCCCGGGAGCACCAAGCTTGCTTTCGTGGCGGCGAGTTGCTTCAGGGATGCGAGGTTCAAGGCGCTATCGGCCGTGGCGGCCCCAGCCACGATCCGGGGACCGGTCCGCATGGTGTACGGGTCCATCGTCACCAAAGCGTCACCGCTGAAAAGTATGCCGCGGTCGCGGAGGAACAGCCCGCAGTGTCCGCTGGTGTGACCTGGGGAGAAGACGGCTTCGGGGCTTCCCGGGACCGGCAGCTTGCCGGTGCCTGGGAAATAACTCAGATCGTCAACGCCCTGGACGTTCAGTGCGCCGGCCCTGGTCATGCTTGCCATGACAGGAAGGCCTTTGGGGTGGGTGAGGGCAAAAACGAAGCGCGAACGTTCGTGCCGGTAGCGGTACGGGTGCTTGGCGATAAAGGAGTCCTCGGTGTGAACCCACACTGGAACGTTCAGTGATTCGTGGAGTCTCCGGGCGAGCCCAAGGTGATCGAAGTGGGCGTGCGTAAGGACCAGTGCCCGGATGTCCCGGAGGGTGTGGCCCACAGCTCGGAGCGATTTCTCCAGCGGAAGCCACATGGAGGGAAGGCCCGAATCGATGAGGGTGAGGCCGTCGTCGCCCTCAATGATGTAGAAGTTCACGTAGGCATCGGAAAAGCGGTAAACACCATCGGCGACCTCCGCCATTGCCATGGCTGCTCAGTCTTTCCGAACGCTGTACGTGGTTACCACGTTGCCCTTGCTTGTCGCGAACTGGTCCTCCAAGACCAGCCGGTTCAGGGGATCGCCGTCCTCGAAAAGGCGCCGTCCACTGCCGGCAATCACCGGGTGGGTCATCAGCGTCAATTCGTCAAGGACGCCCGCGAACAGGAGTTGGCGTACCAGGGAGATGCTGCCGCACACTGCGATCTCGCCGCCGTCGCGGGTTTTCAGCTCGCTGACGAACTGTTCGACGTCGCCCTTGATCAGGTGCGAGTTTTCCCATTCGAGGGGCTCGGTGAGCGTCCTGGAGGCGACGAACTTCTCCACAGGGTTGATGAAGGCCGCGAAACCCTCATCTTGGGACGCGGTGGGCCAGTACCCTGCCCATTCCTCGTAGCTGACCCGGCCCAGGACCACCGTGTCCACCGTGTTGATCATCTTGGTCAGGCCTTTGCCCAAGTCCTCGTCGAAGCTGTCGAACTGGAAGTTGAACGGGTCCTGCACCACGCCATCAACGGAGTGGAACAATCCGGCGGTCACTTTGCGCATCAATGCCTCCTGTTTATGCGGCTTGGCTTGCTACCTGGAGTCTACGTGCCGGCAGTGCGGTGACCGCCTGGCGCTCCGGGGTGAACCGGACCGGGACCTCGTGGAGCTCAGCATAAATCGTAAGTTGGTCGAGGGCATCCGGATCAACCGTCGCTTCGGAAAGATCCATCTCCACTCCGAGGCCGCCGCCCAGGCTCTTGGTGCGCTGGACTACCGGGTAGAGCCCTTGCAGGCTCGATGCCGTGACGCGTCCTGTTGCTGCGATCTGGATCTGTTCGCCGTCAACGTCGACGCGAACAACTACGGAGAGTTTGTCGCTGGCCAATTTAGTGCCTTTCATCGGTGCTGCCACGCTGCAGCTTCCCCAGCCTAGGGATGGAATGTGACCTGCGCAACATGCGTGGCGAGTGCCGCCGTCGTACCTCTTGTGAAAGTACGACGGCGGCACTCGCCGGGGGTTAGGGTGTGGGCTAAGGCCGCTATGCGGTCTGGCCAGCGTGCTGGCCTTCCGAGATTTCCTCGACCAGCTTGGCGTTGAAGGCCGGAAGGTCGTCCGGGTTCCGGCTGGTGACCAGTCCCTGATCGACGACGACTTCCTCATCCGTCCAGTTGGCGCCCGCGTTCTTTAGGTCCGTCTGGAGCGTGTGGTACGAGGTGACGTTGCGGCCCTTGATCACGCCGGCCTCGATCAGGAGCCACGGTCCGTGGCAGATCGACGCGACGGGCTTGTGCTGCTCGAAGAAAGTCCGTGCGAAGTTCTGGGCATCCTTGTCGACCCGCAGGTGGTCGGAGTTGACCACGCCGCCTGGGATGACCAAGGCGTCGAAGTCTGAGGCTTTGGCGTCCGCTACTGCGAGGGTTGCGTCGAAGGTGTCACCCGGTTCTGTGCCGTTGTAACCCTGGACCTTGCCTGTGGATGGGGCTACGAGGGTAGGCTCTCCACCTGCATCCTTCACGGCTTGCCATGGACTGGTGAGCTCCACTTGCTCTACGCCGTCCGTCAGTAGGAATGCGACTTTCTTTCCCGCGATATTGCCGGTGATGTTGTGCTCTGACATAGTTCCTCCTCGTTGCCGTGACCTTTTTTGGGGCGTGCCGCTGCTGTGAGAGTTGTTTGTCTGACCTGTTCCAGCGTAGGGAAGTCCGCTTTAGTAAGCAAGCTGACCAATTTCCGGTTGTGGCGGAGGGTAGGACTCCCAAACCTAGGAAAAACAGGGATACGTAAGGCTGCTGACAATGCAGCGCAACCTGTGTAGCGTCCCATAGGTACCGAGACCTAAGGAGCACCATGCACTTCCGCACATTGGGCAACAGTGGCGCAGTAGTTTCAACCTACGCGCTGGGAACCATGACGTTTGGAGCCGAGGCAACCGAGGAAACGTCCCACGCCATCCTGGACGCCTACGTTGCCAGCGGTGGTAACTTCATCGACACAGCGGACGTCTATTCCGCTGGCGTATCGGAGGAAATCATCGGGCGTTGGCTCGCCCGTCGGCCAGATGCGAAAGACCGTTTGGTGTTGGCCACCAAGGGCCGTTTCCCGATGGGTGAAACGCCCAACGACGTCGGCACCTCGCGCAAGCACCTGACGCGGGCGCTGGATGATTCCCTTCGCCGCCTGGGTGTGGAGCAGATCGATCTGTACCAAATGCACGCTTGGGACCCCATCACGCCGTTGGAAGAGACACTCCGTTTCCTGCACGACGCCGTCAGCGCCGGCAAGATCGCTTACTACGGATTCTCCAACTTCCTGGGCTGGCAGTTGACCAAGGCGGTTCACGTGGCCAAGGCTCACGGCTGGAGTGCCCCGGTCACCCTGCAACCCCAGTACAACCTGCTGGTCCGTGAGATTGAGTCCGAGATTGTCCCTGCTTCCTTGGACGCGAACATTGGGCTGCTGCCTTGGTCGCCCTTGGGCGGAGGGTGGCTCTCCGGCAAGTACAAGCGCGACGAGGCTCCTGTGGGTGCCACCCGGCTCGGTGAGAACCCGAGCCGAGGCATGGAAGCGTGGCAGGCGCGCAACGAGGATCCCCGCACATGGGACGTCATCGAAACAGTGGAGAAAATTGCCGAGGACCACGGTGTCAGCGCATCGCAGGTGTCACTGGCTTGGCTGGCGGACCGGCCAGCAGTCACCTCGGTCATCCTGGGTGCCCGGAACCTTGAGCAACTGGCTGATAACCTCGCTGCTGCCGACCTGGAACTGACGCCGGAGGAAACCGAGCGGCTAACCGTTGCCAGCGAACCGCGCGTCGGCGTTTACCCGTACGGCCCCATGGCCATTCAGCAGCGGAGCCGCAAGATGGAAGGCGGCCGGTAAGCGCCCGAGGGGGTTATCTCCCCGTTTTTCCGCCCCGCCGTGCCGCAGCGTTCATTGCCGACTTCACCGCAGGCGGCAGCCCCGCCGTCTCGGTTTCGGGTTCAGCGACGGTCCCGCGCCAGCGGGCCAGGCCTTTCATGCCGTGGTAGATCACCAGGGCGGCGGCTGAGCCAAGTGCGATCCCCGTGAACTTCAGATCGCCAATGGTCCACGTGTAATCAGCGATGCCGATGATGAGGGCAACAGCGGCCGTGGTCAGGTTGATGGGGTTGGAGAAGTTGATCTTGTTCTGCACCCAGATCTTCACGCCGAGCACACCGATCATGCCGTACAACATGGTGGCGGCGCCGCCAAGGACGCCCGGCGGGACCGTCGCGATCAGTTCACCGAATTTCGGCGAGAAGCTCAGCAAAATGGCGAAGATACCCGCCACCCAGTAGGCCGCCGTCGAATAGACCTTGGTGGCGGCCATGACCCCGATGTTCTCGGCGTACGTCGTGGTGCCGGAACCGCCGCCCAAACCGGCAAGGACCGTGGCGGCGCCGTCGGCCATCAGCGCGCGGCCGGAGACGGCGTCGAGGTTCTGGCCTGTCATGGCAGCTACCGACTTCACGTGCCCCACGTTTTCAGCCACGAGTACCAGCACGACGGGCACGAACAGGCCGACGACGCCGATGTGGAACTCGGGCGTCTGGAAGTGCGGCAGGCCGATCCATGCGGCGGCGTCCATCTTGCCGTAGGAGACCTCGCCGCGCATCATCGCCACGAGATACCCCACCACAACGCCCACCAGGATGCTCAGCCGTCCCAGGATTCCGCGGAACAAAACAGAAACCAGGATGATCGTGACCAGCGTGGCCAACGCGGTCACGGGCGCGAGGTCGAAGTTGTTCTTCGCAGCCGGGGCCAGGTTGAGGCCGATCAGCGCCACGATCGCGCCGGTAACGATCGGCGGCATGAGCCGATTGATCCATTCGGCGCCAAACTTCTGGACGATCGCACCAATGAGCGCCAGTACGACGCCGGCGAGCACCACGCCGCCCAAGGCGCCGGCAACGCCGTACTGCTGCTGGGATGCCATGATCGGGGCGATGAACGCGAAGCTCGAACCCAAGTAGCTGGGAATGCGGCCCTTGGTGATCACCAGGAACAGCAGCGTGCCGATGCCCGAGAAAAACAGCGTGGTGGCCGGTGGCATGCCTGTGATGATGGGGACCAGGAACGTCGCGCCGAACATTGCCACCACGTGCTGCATGCCGATGCCGATGGTCAGTGGCCATGCCAGCCGCTCGTCGGGAGCCACCACCTGTCCGGGGCGGATGGACTTGCCGTTGCCGTGGAGCTTCCATTTGGTGCCGAGCATGCTCATGGCAGGCCTTCCTCAGAAGAGTGTTGGGATTCGGTGCAACAATACCGGCAATGCGGGGCCCGCTCTACATCCCTCAAGCCCTGGTGAGCCTGCAGAACGGGCCTCACAACGAGAATGGGGACTGTGCCCAACATCACTGGCCGCCACGGGAAGAGGACAGCGCGCAGTCAGGTTGCAACCATGGAAAGCAGACGTGCCCGGCTGATTCAGGGTCAGGGCCCATGGAAAGGTTCACGCATGACGATCGCCCACGAAGAAGCAGTCATTGACGCCGCAGCAGTCGACGCCATTTTCGCCGAAGCCCGCACCGCCAACAGTTTCGCCGGTGAGGTCACCGACGAGCAGGCCCGCGCCATCTACGAGCTCACCAAGTTCGGCCCCACCGCCTTCAACTCCCAGCCGCTCCGCGTGACCTACGTCCGCTCTGCGGAGGCCCGCGCCAAGCTGGTTGACGCGCTCGCCCGCGGAAACCAGGCCAAGACCGCCTCAGCTCCGCTGGTCGCGATCTTGTCTTACGACACCAACTGGCACGGACAGTGGGACAAGTTCCTCCCCGAATACGGCGCACCCAAGGCCATGTACGACGCCGATCCCGCCGTTGCTGCCTCCACCGGCAACAACAACGCCCACCTGCAGGCAGGGTATTTCATCCTGGCCGTCCGCTCGCTCGGTTTTGCGGCCGGCCCGATGACCGGCGCTGATTTCGCCGCGATCGACGCCGAATTCTTCCCCGCCGGTGACCAGAAGAGCTTCCTCGTGGTCAACATCGGCCAGCCCGGCCCAGACGCGTGGGGCGAGGCCAAGCCCAAGTTCGCTTACGACGACGTGGTCCGCACTGTCTAAGCTTCGACACCGAAAACGCCCGCCCGGAAAATCCGGGCGGGCGTTTTTTGCGTCCTTGGACATGCACTGGACATGCGCTGGCCGTGGCCTTGGCCGGTAGCTCAGCGCTTGGCGTGTTCCAGTTCGTCGAAGTCATCCACTCCAGCGGCTTCCGCGTCCCGTCGGCGTTGCCGCCGGGATGGAACCACCAGCGCTGCCACCAGCGCCACGACGCCGACGCCGGCACACGCCCAGAATCCTACGGTGAACGCATGGTCGGTTGGCGCGCCCTGGGCTGCGACATTGGACGAGATGAGGGCTGCGATCACAGCCGTGCCAATGCTGCTGCCGATGGTACGCAGCACCGTGTTGGCGCTGATCGCTTCTCCGGTTTGCGTGGCGGGTACGCTTTCCACGATCGCGTTCGACGTCGCCGCCAAGGCCATTCCGATGCCTATGCCGGTGAGGATTCCGGACAGCACGATCTGCCATTCTTCCCCGTGCCCGAGGGCCGGGATGACGAACGCGACGGTGACTGACACCGCGCCAAGAATCATAGGAATCTTGGGCCCCACTTTACGGATCAAAGCACCGGCGATCACCCCGGAAATGACCATGGCGATGACGGTGGGCAGCAGGTAGAGTCCGGCCTCGCTGACGCTCTTGCCAAAGCCGTAACCCAGGACTGTAGGCAACTGAAGGATGGTGGGGACCAGCACGAACGTGCCGAACATCGCGAAGCCGAATGCCAGGGCCACAATATGAGCGGTCCACACGCCCCGGTGGCGGAAGAGCCGTACATCGATCAGCGGTTCAGCGACGCGCAGTTCCACCACTACGAACCCAATGAGCGCAACGCCGCCCCCGATGAGCAGGCTGACGGTCTTGCCGTCGCCCCATCCCCATGCCTGGCCCTCGCTGATGGCGAGTAACACCGCAACCAAACCCACGGAGACGATCGCTGTGCCGAGCCAGTCAAGCTTCCCAGGCGTCCTGACGGGTGACTCGGGCATGCCGAAGATCGCGCCTAGCAGCGCGATGACAACAAGGCCCGCTGGGAGCCAAAACAGCCAATGCCAGGACAGGGATTCAACGATCGGACCCGCTGCGACGATTCCGACGCCGGCTCCGATGCCGAAGATGGCGGACAGCAGCCCGATGGTCACACTGACGCGTTCCTTCGGGAGTTCATCGCGGACGATCCCGATGGAGAGCGGCATCACGGCACCGGCTGCGCCTTGAAGAACGCGCCCGACGATCAGTACGGTCAGGTTCGGAGCGAGGGCTGCGATGACTGCGCCTGCCAAGAGTAGGACGAGGACAACGATCAGGACCTTGCGCTTGCCCACCATGTCACCCAGGCGCCCCAGGATCGGCGTCAGCACAGAAGCGGATAGCAGGTAGGCAGTGAGCACCCAGCTTGCATCGCTGGTGGCAACACCCAGGTCTTTCCCGATGGTGCCGAGTGCGGGCGCCACCAGCGACTGGAGCACTGCGAAGGACAGGCCGCCAAGGGAGAGGTAGGTGATGATGCCAGCACCGCGCGGGCGTTGCCCTTCTCGGCCGGGCAGGGGACCGGGCACGGGGCCTTCAGCTGTGATGGACATGGCGCTCCTCGGCATGTAAACGATTGATTACTTAGAGGATATGATGTGTCATCACGCTAAGTCAACACACGTTTACTACTGCGGGCGGGATTGGGGATCTGGGCGTTCGGAGTGGGGAATGCCGGTTTGCGCGTCCAGCTGCTGCTGCGCCTAGCGCGGATTTGTGGTGAGGTACTCCTCGAGGTTCATCGGTGCGTTACCGGTGATGGTTTCGATGTCTTGGCTGACGGGGGCCATGATGTTGCTGGCGATAGCTGTGTAGGTGCTGACCCAGGCTTCGAGTTGCCAGTCCGGTGCCCCGTAGCCGGCACGGGAGCCGTAGGCCTCATCGAGGGTTTCGTTGTGGAAGGTGATGTGGCGGCCGCGGATGCGGCTGATGGTGGCAGCCACCTCATCCAGCGTGAGGGCTTCAGGGCCGGTGAGGTTGTATGTTTGGGCGGCATGGTCCCCGGGGTTTGCAAGGATTGCAGCTGCTGTGCGGGCCACGTCGGCGCGGGCGACAAAGGAGGCGCGTCCGTCCTTTGCCGGGCCGCGGATAACGCCGTCTTCGCCGACCAGGGCTTCCATGAAGTCCAGGTAAAAGCCGTCACGAAGGAACGTCCATTTCATTCCTGAGGCTTTGATGTATTCCTCGGTGACGTAGTGGTCCCGTGCGAGGGTAAAGGTGGCGTCCGGGGCTGCGGCTGCGAAGGATGTGTAAACGACGTGCTTGACACCCGCAGACGCGGCGGCGTCAACGAAGGTGCGGTGCTGGTCCAGGCGTTCCGGGCTTTCGTGCGCGGAAACCATAAAAAGGGTTTCAACGCCGCGCAATGCCGTAATCGCGGCTTCCTGGTCTGAGTAGCTGAACCGGTGGATTGTGCTTTCGGATAAGGACGGTGCTTTCGCTGGGGTGCGGACGAGCAACCGCTGGGCGATCCCGCGCTCGGCCAAGTAATGGGCGACAAAGGCGCCGAGCACGCCTGTGGCACCTGTAACCGCGAGGGTAGGAGTGACTTTCATGCGAGTTCTCTTTCGCTGGTTAGATGTGAAGAAAAGGGCGATGATGCTAATGCTTCACCGCCCCTTGGCTGCCGTGCAACTATCCGAGGGTGGTGCCTTTCATCTCCGGAGTCTTGGCCATGTTCTTGAAGACGAAGATCAGCAGGAGCGCTCCCAGCAAGAGCAGGAGGCCAACGATCAACATAGCGATCTGGGAGGATCCCGTCGCATCAAGCAGCCATCCGGTCAGGTATGGTCCGATGAGGCCGGAAGTGGCGCCGATGGTGTTGACCCCCGCACGAGCGAGTGGTCCGACCACATGCCAGAGGCGCTCACCTGAGCGGTCGTCATGACGCGCCCAGAAGAACATTGCAACAGCACCGACTGCGAAGGGGGTCCCGGAGACCACGCCTGTTTGGAAGTCATTGGGGGGCGAGCCTGATGGCAACCAAGTCAACCCACGTTTACTAGTGCCAGCCGCGGCTACAGTAGGGGAGTGACAAACGAGCCAGCGCTGCCCCCGGCCGCCTCACTGGATGAAGAACTTGTCCGTTCAGGGCGGGACGCGGACATAACGCGCAGGGCGCTGGTGCGTGCTGCTCGACGACGGTTTGCCACCGAGGGTTACCGGGCCACCACGGTGCGGCACATCGCAGCGGACGTCGGTGTCAACGTAGCCCTGATCAGCCGCTACTTTGGCTCGAAAGAGGGCCTCTTTGAGGCCTGCATGAACCGCACCTTTGATGAGTTGGATCCGCGGACCCGGCCTGCCGGCGTCGACGAGGTCATTGCCAGGCTCATCAGCCACGTTGCAGAAGCCCCCAACCCGGACGACCCGCTGCAGCTCCTGCTCCTGCTGCGCTCGTCCGGCGATGAGAGCGCTGATGCGATCCGCCGCAAGACCTTGGAGGCTTACACGGAGAAGCTCGCCGAGGCGGCAGGATGGAGTGCGGACGATCCCGCCTCGCAACCGCTGCTTCTCCGTGCCCAAATGGCGATCGCCACGATGCTTGGACTCGTGATGCTTCGCACGTCCACGGAGGTGCAACCGCTCACCACCGCGTCGGCAGCGGAGCTTGCCGAACCCCTCGAGCAAGTCCTACGGGCGCTGCTGGACGGCGTTGCTAAGCAATAACCCCATCCACCAGCGCCTTGGCCTCCTGCTGGACCTGGGCAAGGTGGTCGGCGCCCTTGAAGGACTCGGCGTAAATCTTGTACACGTCCTCGGTGCCAGAGGGGCGGGCTGCGAACCAGGCATTTTCGGTGACAACCTTCAGGCCGCCAATTGACGCGCCGTTGCCCGGGGCCTCAGTGAGCTTGGCTGTGATTTCCTCGCCAGCCAGCGACGTGGCGGATACATCCGATGCCGAGAGCTTGCCCAGCTTGGATTTCTGCTCCCGGGTGGCGGCGGCGTCGATCCGGGCGTAAACGGGTGCACCGAACTTATCCGTGAGCCCCTTGTACAACTGGGATGGAGACGAGCCGGTGACTGCGGTGATCTCCGAGGCCAGCAGGGCCAGCAAGATGCCGTCCTTGTCCGTGGTCCACACAGAGCCGTCCAGCTTGTTGAAGGATGCGCCGGCCGATTCCTCGCCACCGAATGCGCCTTCGCCGGAGAGCAGACCGGGGACGAACCACTTGAAACCAACCGGAACCTCAACCAGCTTCCGGCCCAAGCCGCCTGCAACGCGGTCGATGATCGAGGACGAAACCAACGTTTTGCCCACTACTGATTCCGGGTTCCAACCGCTGCGGTTCCGGTACAGGTAATCGATGGCGACGGCGAGGTAGTGGTTCGGGTTCATGAGCCCGCCCACTCCATCAACAAGAGGCGTGACGATGCCGTGCCGGTCGGCGTCGGCGTCGTTACCCGTCGCGATGTCGTAGGGCGCAGTACCGTCGGCGCCGGGCGTCATGCGCTGGATCAGGGACGCCATGGCCGACGGTGACGAGCAGTCCATGCGGATCTTCTCGTCCCAGTCAAGGGTCATGAACGCCCACTGGGGATCGACGGTGGGGTTCACAACCGTCAGGTTGAGCTGGTGGCGCTCGCCGATCTCGCCCCAGTAGTCCACCGAAGCGCCGCCCATGGGGTCGGCGCCGATGCGGACACCGGCGTCGCGAATGGCGTTGAGGTTCAGCACGGAAGGCAGATCGTCAACGTAGCTGCTGAGGAAGTCGAACTTCCCGGTCGTCTCCGCTGCCAAAGCATCATTGAGGGGCATGCGCTTGACGCCGCGAAGCCCGTTCTCGAGGAGCTGGTTGGCGCGATCGGCAATCCAGCCGGTGGCGTCAGTGTCTGCCGGGCCGCCGTGCGGAGGGTTGTACTTGAAGCCGCCGTCGCCGGGCGGGTTGTGGCTGGGGGTGACCACAATGCCGTCGGCCTGGGGGCTGCCGGGCGCGGCTTCGCGGTTGTACTTGAGGATCGCGTGGCTCAGTGCTGGCGTGGGCGTGTAGGCGTGCCGGGCATCAACGAGCACGTTCACACCGTTGGCCGCCAGCACTTCCAAGGCGGAGTTCTGGGCCGGCTCGCTGAGGGCGTGCGTATCGCGGCCAATGAAGAGTGGTCCTGTGATGCCCTGGCGCCCACGATACTCAACGATCGCCTGCGTAATGGCGAGGATATGGGCCTCGTTAAACGAGGACTTCAAGCTGGATCCACGGTGGCCCGAGGTTCCAAACGCCACACGCTGCGCGGGATCGTCCAAGTCCGGAGCGACGTCGAAATACGCGTCCAGCAGGGCTGTGATGTCAACAAGGTCCTGGGGAAGGGCAACTGTGCCCGCTCGGCTAGCCATGGGGTCCAGCATGCCAGACCATCACGCCTGCATACAGGAAATGACCCTGAAACGCGCCCTGTGACGCATAATTGCGGCCACAGGGCGAAGTTCCGGTCAGGTTAGACGGCCGTGTAGCCGCCGTCGACCAACACGTAGGAGCCGGTCATGAAGCTGGCTTTGTCCGAGAGCAGGAACGTGGTGAGGTTGGCAACTTCCTCCGGGCGTCCCAGGCGGCCCAGCGGGTGCTTGGCCTCAAGGCCGGAAACGACCTCCTTGGGCGCGCTCGCCAGCAAGGGGGTGTCGATGTAGCCGGGACCCACGGCGTTGATGCGGAGCCCCTGCGCGCCGTATTCGACCGCAGCGTTCTTGGTCATGCCAACCACGCCGTGCTTGGCTGCCGTGTACGCGGCGTTTCCGGGAGCAGCAACGGTGCCGTGAATGGAGGCCATGTTCACGATGGCACCCTCGGAGGCGCCTGCGGCAAGGATGGCAGGAATTTGGTAGCGCATGCCGTAAAGGACGCCACTCAAATTGATCGCGATAACCCTGTCCCAGTCGGCGATATCGAGTTCGCCAACAGGAGCGTTGGCGCCGCCGATACCGGCATTGTTGACGGCGTAGTTAAGGCCGCCGTAGGTCTCGACGGCGAAGTCGACGGCGCGCTTACTGTCATCAGCAACGGCTGTGTTGCCTTGGAATGGAACCGCGGTACCGCCGTCGGCCTTGATCTCGTCGGCAACGCGCGTTGCGGCGTCCAGGTTCAGGTCGACGACAACGACGTTGACGCCGTTCTTCGCGAGGTCCTTGCTGATTGCTTCCCCGAGGCCGGAGCCTCCGCCGGTCACGAGTGCGGTTTTTCCTTGGAAGTTAGCCATGATTTCTCCTTCGCGGGACGGGTCCCGCTATTTCTCGTAGTGGGCGCTGCTTAAGTCGCCGGTAAGTACAACCGGGGCCGGCCGCTGAATATTCCATGCATATGCATTTATTTACGCGTTCGGGATCAACGTGACGCGGCCAGATCGCCCGTCGCCTTATGCGCGGGACCACGCGGCGGTAGTGTTGGCAACAAAGACCACAACAGGGGGACACTCATGTCAGACCAACCGTTCAAAGGCAACGAAGACAAACCCGAGGGTAGCCAGCCGCCACGATATGTTCCGCCGGCCCAGCCCGGCGCCCCAGAACAAGGCGCAACGGAACAGGGCGCAGCCGGTCACGGCGCAACGGAACCGCAGTTCAACCAAGCGCCTCACTCCCAGCCCCAGCAGCCTGCCGGCCAAGGCACCTACACGCCCGGCGATTACAGCCAGCAGCCACCGTCCCCGTACGGCCAGCCGCCCAGCCCGTACCAGCAGCCGTTCGGCCAGAACAGCCCGTATGGACAGCCAAACCAATATGGCCAAAACACCCCTTATGGCGAGGTGAGCCAGACAAGTCCGTACGGCCAGCCGTCGTACTACGGCATGCCTTCCCAGCCCAAGGTCCTGAGCATTGCCAGCATGTGCTGCGGCATCGCCATCTTTGTGGGCTTCGGATTCTTCATCCTGCCGCAGATCGCCGCCGTCGTCCTTGGCCACTTGGCGCTCAAGCGCGAGCCGGCCGGCAGGGGCATGGCGATAGCGGGCCTGGTGATGGGCTACCTCGGGCTGGCGCTGACGGTGATCCTCGGCATCGTCTTCTTCGCCGCAATCGCCTCGTCGAGCAGCCGGTACAACTACTAACCAACAATTCGACAAAACGGACGACGGCGGCCCTCGCCTCCGGTGGGATTCCCACCGGCCACGAGGGCCGCCGTCGTCGTTAAAAGTGCTGTCCGCGGCTGGCGGCAGGACTTACCGGACCCCGCCCATAAGCTTTTTGATCGCCGGCGAAGCAGCGGCCAAAGCGATGGCCAGGACCACGGCCACGCCACCGATGCCGAGGAAGTACGGGAGCTCATCCTTGGGGTTGTAGAGGCCCGCAAGAATGCCCGCCAGCGTGGTCCCGAGCGAGACCGAAAGGAAGAACAGCGCCACCATCTGGGTGTGGAACGCCGCCGGGGCGAGCTTGGTGCTCACGGACAATCCGATGGGGGAGAGGAAGAGTTCGGCCAAGGTGAAGAGGAACAGGATCCCAACCAGCGCAAGCAGGGGTGTTTTGCCGTCGCCGGCCAGCGGGATAAACGCCAGGAAAGCCAGGCCCATAATGAGCAGGCCGGCCGAGAACTTCAGCGGGGAACTCGGTTGCCGTGAACCCAACTTTGTCCACAAGGCTGCCATCACGCCGGCAAAAATGATGATGAAGACAGGGTTGATGGACTGGACCCAAGCCGCCGGCATCTCCCAGCCGAACAGGTTCCGGTCCAGCTTCTCCTCCGAATACACGGCAATGAACGTGAACTGCTGCTGGAACAGGGCCCAAAACGCGGCAGAAGCCACGTACAGCGGAATGAATGCCAGCACGCGTTTGCGCTCCACGGCGTTGACCAAGGGGCTGCGGAAGATCAGGACCAGGTAGATGACCGAGGCCCCAATGGCCGCGTAGGCCATGCTCCGCGCGAGGTTGTTGGCGTTGACAACGCCTGTACCGAGCAGCACGCCGATGACGATCAGGATGCCAAGGAAGATCAGGCCATATTTGGTGCGGTCAGCGGCGGGGAGCGGGTTGGGGACGCGGTGCGCTTCGGCAGGGAGGCGCTTGCGTCCCAACGAGTAGATGACCAAGCCGATGGCCATGCCCACGGCCGCGGCGCCGAAGCCGAGGTGGAAGCCGTAGCTTGCCTGCAGCCAGCCGGTCACCAGCGGGCCAATGAGGCCGCCGATGTTGATGCCCATATAGAAGATGGAGAAGCCCGCATCGCGGCGCTCATCCTTCTCGCCGTACAGGCTGCCCACCAGCGCTGTCGCGTTGGCTTTCAGCCCACCGGAGCCGATGCCCACGAGCACCAGGCCGGCCACCAGGCCCGGAATGCCCGGGATGAGGGCCAAAGCGATGTGGCCGCACATGATCATGATCGCCGCGCCGAAAAGGACCTTTTCGGAACCGAAGAGCCTATCGGCCAACCATGCGCCGAGGATCGTGGAGAGGTAGACGCCCCCGCCGTATGCACCGACCAATCCGGCCGCGAGACCCTTGTCGATGGAGAGGCCGCCTTGCTCGGCGGTGAAGTACATGTAATAGAGCAGGATTCCCTGCATGCCGTAGAAGGAGAATCGCTCCCACATTTCCACGGAGAAGAGGCTGGCCAGCATCTTTGGGTGGCCGAAGAATGACGTATCGCTCGATGGCACCGCGGACGTGGCCGTGGTTTGACGTGTGCTCATTTCTTCAATGCTGACATCGACTGCGGGCATTGTCACATCGATGAATGCTTGGGGCAAGCACTCTCCACATGTTAGACGCGTGTTTGGAGGTGGGCGCTCAGTGGTCCCCCGACGTCCCCAGAGCAGCCGCCAGCTGGAGAAGCTGCAGCTCAGAGCCACTTCTGCCGATCAGCTGGATCCCCATGGGCAACCCGTCAGCTGTAACGTGCACGGGAACGCTGACGGCAGGCAAACCGCACACGTTCACCATGGAGGACCAGGGAGCATACTCGCATTGCCGTTTGTAGTCCTCGTCCGCGTCACCCGCCCACTGGTGCGGCCATGATTCACCGCTATGGCCACCACCGGTGAACCAGCCGATGGGGCGCGGCGTCTGTGCCAACGTCGGGGTAGCTATGACATCCCAGTGTGAATACTGCGCAATCGTGTCATGCTCAAACTGCCGCAGGAGGCTTAGTGCCTCGTTGACCTTGGACGCGCTGCGTTGTTGCGCCCGACGCCGGAAAGTGCGGGTCAGTGGAGTCAGCAGCGCCTCGCGTTGGGGTGCTATCCGAGCGCTCCCGACGCCGGCAGTCCAGGCGGCGGTGAAAGCGTCCGGGTAACGGTTGTCATAGCGGATCTGAGCCTCACTCACCGCATGCCCGGCGGCGGTGAGCAACTCCGTCCCCTTGGTAAGGGCGTCCATGGCGTCCTGCTCGATGTCGAACGGGTAGATGCCGGCCCATGGACTGTCCAGGCTCAGGCCTATGCGCAATGGTCCCGGCACCCGCCCCACGTTGGCGAGATATCCGCCGTCGGGGGCTTGATCCCGCGGAACCAGCGCATCCATGAGCAACGCAGCGTCCTCGGCGGTGCGCGCGAGCGGCCCCGCAACCACCAGTTTGGCGGCGTCTCCCGAACTGCTTCCAGACGGCACCACGCCCCGACCTGGTTTCAGCCCGACGAGGCCGCAAGCACCGGCGGGAATGCGAATGGATCCGCCGCCGTCGGTTCCCGGAGCGAACGGGATGAGGCCCGCGGCCACCGCGGCAGCGCTGCCGCCCGAGGAGCCACCGGAGCTCCGCCCCAAGGAGTACGGATTGCGCGACGGCGGTGCCACCCGGTTTTCGCTGTAGGCGGTCAGCCCGAATTCCGGCACCTGCGTCTTGCCCAGCGAAAGGGCGCCGTGCGCTTTCAAAGCTGCTGCCAAGGCGCCGTCCTCGGGCGCTCGCTTGTGCTCAAGGGCGGCGCTCCCGTGTGTGGTGGGGACGCCGGCCACGTCAGTGAGGTCCTTGAAAGCGATCGGCATGCCGTGCAGCATGGGCAGCTGCTCCACGTTGTGCCCACGGGCGTGTTTGGCACGAAGGTTGTCAGCGGCGTGGGCATCGTCCATGGCTTGTTCGGCCGTGACGGTGATAAAGGCGCCCAGCTGCTTATTCTTCGCCTCAATGGTGGAGAGGAAATGGGCTGTCACCTCACGGCTGGAGAGCGCTCCTGACATCAACGCCCCACGCAGTTCCACGGCAGTCAGCCGTGAAATCTTCCCTTCGGATTGCCCGGTGGCCATGGGTACTCCTAAAGGGGTTCGTGAACTTGGGTGCAAGTCTTGGCTTTCCAAGTCTTGGCGTCCTGGACCAGCGAAGCAAATGCGGGGAGCGCTATCAGGGCCGGGTCACCCAAGCAGTAGGCTGGATGCTGACCTGATTCAACGGGAAGGGATGACTGTGAGCGACTTTGAAACGGTGCCTGTCGGCGGCATTCCTGCCGAGGCGAGCATCCTGGACGTCCGGGAGGACTACGAATGGGTGGCAGGTCACGCCGAGGGCGCCCGCCACATTCCCTTGGACCAGCTGCCCGCGCGCTTGGACGAGTTGGATCCGGATGACGATCTCTTCGTGATCTGCCGCACCGGTGGCCGCTCCTTCCGCGCTGTGCAGTGGCTAGTGGGGCTGGGCTACTCGGCCGTCAACGTCGCCGGTGGCATGGATATGTGGTTCGAGGCAGGGAAGCCGATGGTCTCGGATAACGGCCTCAAGCCCGTGGTCCTCTAACTTCAGGCCACTTCAGGTATATAACCCATAAGGAATATTGAATGCCGCCAGCCACCTACGCTTTCCTTGGCCCGGAAGGGACCTTCACGGAGGCGGCCCTCCTCCAGGTGCCGGGTGCCGCTGAGGCGACCAGGATTCCCTGCACCAACGTCAACGCGGCGCTGGACCTGGTGCGGTCGGGCCATGCGGACGCCGCCATGGTTCCCATCGAAAACTCTGTTGAGGGCGGTGTGACGGCCACGTTGGACGCGATTGCCACGGGCGCGGAACTCCGGATTATTCGTGAGGCACTGGTTCCCATCACGTTCGTGCTGGTGGCGAAGCCCGGCGTCGGGCTCTCCGACGTCAAACGCATCTCCACGCACGGCCACGCGTGGGCGCAGTGCAGGCGATGGCTGGATGCGCACCTTCCGGACGTGGATTACGTCCCGGGGTCCTCGACGGCGGCGGCCGCGATGGGCCTGCTTGGCGCCGATGCGCACTATGACGCGGCCATCTGCGCCCCGCTGGTCGCCGCTGAACAGCCAGGGCTGAGCGTCCTCGCGGAGAACATTGGTGATAATTTCGACGCCGTCACCCGGTTTATCCTGGTTGGCCGCCCCGGCGTCCTTCCGGAGCGAACCGGAGCGGACAAGACAACCGTGGTGGTTCCTCTGCCGCAGGACCGCCCTGGTGCCCTCATGGACATCCTGGACCAGTTCGCCTCGCGCGGAGTGAACTTGAGCCGCATCGAATCACGCCCCACGGGACAGTACCTTGGGCACTATTTCTTCAGCATCGACGCGGACGGCCACGCAGCGGACGCGCGCGTGGGCGATGCCTTGGCCGCCCTCCACAGAATCAGCCCGGCAACCCGCTTCCTGGGCTCCTACCCCCGGGTGGACAAGGAAATTGCGGAGATTGCCCCGCACACTTCCGACGCTGCTTTTGCTTCAGCACAGGCGTGGGTCGAGGCGATTCTGCAGGGTGAATAGCGACTCCAAAACGTTGTCCACAACGGGAGTTTGAAGCTCTTTCGCGGGGGTACAAGTGTGCGTATGCTTGCTTGATCCATAAACGATGGATGAATTTCGATGAAAGGAGCGGTCATGTCTGTACACAGCGACGACAAAGACGGCCAAGGCATGATCGTCAACCCCAAGCCCTCCAGTGACAGCAACGCGGACGACTGGGACGGGGACGAGGCGGACCGGGCGGACCGCCTGCGTTTCGAAGAAGAGCAGGCCATGATCAAGGAACAGTCCGAGGCCCGCGCGGCGGCCAAGGCAGCGGCGGAACAAGCCGACGGAAACGCGGCACAGCCGGACGTCGGCGCCATCTGACACACGGCTTTCGTTAGGGGGACCGCGGCTAGGTGGTCGCGGTCCTCGGCACGCGCACCAGCAGTGACCCTGGTTCTACCTGAACGGTGACCTCCGTGGCCTCGCCCGAGGGATCGCCGTCGAGCTGGGTGGCCATGGGTTCCTGGCTGCGGATGGTGACTTTGCCGGAACGGTAGAAGCTCATCATGGGCAGGTTTGCGTTGTGCTTGAACAGAATCTTGGCGTACATGGCGAGCCATCCGAACGCGCTGCGCGGGCTCATGACCACGATGTCCAGCATGCCGTCGTCGATCATTGCCTGGGGGATGAAGTCGATCCCGCCCGGGATCAGTCCGCAATTGGCAAACAAAACGCTGCGGATCTTCCGTGACTGCTCAGTTTCATCATCCATGGTGATGGTGACCCGCTTGCGCCGGCCGGGGAGGTGGCGGACGCCGGCCTCGGTGTAGGCCAGCCAGCCCACGGACTTCTTGAGGTCCTCCTTGGTGTCGCCCAGCACCTCGGCGTCCAGGCCCATACCCGCGATGACCAAGAAGGTGTGGCTGGAGGATTTGCCGGTGATGTTGTTGCTGATACCCATGGTCGCGGTGTCGATGAACCGTTGATGCCCGAACAAAGCGGTTTGGATGCAGCCTGAAAGATCGGTGACATCCAGGTCAAGGTTGCGGGCCAACAAGTTTCCGGTGCCTACCGGCACCAAGCCCATGGCCACGTTCTTATGCGCCAGCGACTCGGCCACTACGCGGACTGTTCCGTCGCCACCGCAGGCCACAACGACGTCGGCCCCGTAGGCCAGTGCCTGGCGGGACTGTCCGTAGCCGGGGTCCTCACGGGTGGTTTCGAAAAAGCGGGGTGGGTCCCAGCCAGCCAAGTCGCATGCCTCGGTAATCGAGTGCCGGGCAAGGTGGGCGTTGTTCTTGACCGGGTTCAGGATCACGGCCACCCGTTGGCCTCCAGGGTTGGGCTTGTGGGAGTCCTCCCGTACGGCGCTTCTGACATGGCGGGCCCGCAATCGGCGCACGCCCCACCAACTGGAGACGGCAAAGGCCACGCCCCCAGCGAGAATCACGTACAGGATCCAGTCGCTCATGGTGCTTCAACACTATCGCCCTGCACGCTTGCCTTTTGCCGGGGCAGGCGGGGTGGAGGGCTGGCGACCGGTTAAGGTAATGGGCCGGAGATGCGCGAGCGATTCGATACTCTTATCTGGTGATCGACGTAAAAGACCTCAGCGAAAACCCGGACAAGTTCCGTGCCAGCCAGCGTGCCCGCGGCGCCGACGAGTCCGTGGTGGACGCGATCATCTCTGCCGACTCCGATCGCCGGGCGGCCTTGATCCGCTACGAAAGCCTCCGCGCCGAGCAAAACGTCTATGGCAAGAAGGTCGCGAAGGCCAAGGGCGAGGAGAAGCAGGCCCTGCTGGCTGAGGTCAAGGAACTGGCCAACTCCGTGAAGGCAGCCTCGGTGGAGGCCGATGCCGCGCAGGCCAAGCAGGACGAACTCCTGCGCGTTGTCCCCAACCTCATCGTGGATGGGGTGCCCGAGGGCGGCGAGGATGACTACGTAGTGGTTAAGACGGTCGGTAGCCCTCGCGAATTCACGGATTTCGAGCCCAAGGACCACTTGGAGATTGGTGAACTCATCGGTGCCATCGACATGGAACGGGGCGCCAAGGTTTCCGGCTCGCGCTTCTACTTCCTACGCGGGGTTGGTGCGCGGCTGGAAATGGCGCTGCTGCAAATGGCCATGGACCAGGCCATCGAGGCGGGCTTCGTGCCGATGATCACCCCCACTTTGGTGCGCCCCGAGACCATGCAGGGTACCGGTTTCGATGTAAAGCACGACGCCGAGATCTACCGTCTCGCTGAGGACGACCTTTACCTTGTGGGAACCTCGGAGGTGGCCCTCGCGGGTTACCACGCCGACGAGATCCTGGACCTTTCCGCCGGACCAATCCGCTATGCGGGCCAAAGCTCCTGCTACCGCCGCGAGGCCGGTTCGCACGGCAAGGACACCCGTGGAATCATCCGGGTACACCAGTTCAACAAGGTGGAAATGTTCATCTACACCACCGTTGAGGAAGCCGCCGCCGAACACGAGCGCCTGCTGGCTTGGGAAGAGGAAATGCTGGCCAAGTGCGAGCTGCCTTACCGCGTGATCGACACCGCCGCGGGCGACCTGGGAATGTCCGCGGCCCGGAAGTTCGACTGCGAAGCCTGGGTCCCCACGCAGAACGCCTACCGCGAGCTCACCTCGACATCCAACTGCACTACCTTCCAGGCACGCCGCCTTAACATCCGCGAACGCGTGATCAATGATGAAGGTGTTGCCAAGGGAACCCGGGCGGTGGCTACGCTCAACGGCACCTTGGCCACTACTCGTTGGATCGTGGCTATCCTCGAGCACCACCAGAACCCTGATGGTTCGGTCAACGTCCCCAAGGCGCTCCAGAAGTACCTCGGCGGCCTTGAGGTCCTGCCCGTCCTTTAGCTGGGGCTGGCTGGTCCCGCTGGGGCGAGCGGCAGTTACAGGAGGCCGCGCAAAACCAAGGCGGCGCCGTCGTCGAGCACTGATGCGGTGACCTCGTCCGCAGCGGCGATGACTTCATCTGCGGCTTGGCCCATGGCGACACCACGGGCCGCCCACGTGAGCATCTCGATGTCGTTCCGGCCATCGCCCACGGCAACCGTGTTGGCCGGATCTGTCCCGAGCTTCCGGCGCAAGGCCTCCAAAGCGCTGGCTTTGGTGACGCCCTCGGCTGCGATGTCCAGCCACGCCGTCCAACCCACGGAGTAGGTCACGCCGGACAGCCCGATGTGCCGGATGGCTTCATTAAATTCGTCCGAAGTGTTGTCGCTGCTGAACACCACCACGCGGACTGCGGTGGAGTCCAGCATGGTCTGGAAGTCGACGCCGATGGACTCCACGCCGAAACTTGCGTCCTGGAAACGTTCGGTGGAGAGGAAAGCTCCGTCTTCGTCCTCCAGCGCATACTTGGCGTTGGGCAGCCGCTCCCGCAAAGCCTTCAAAGCGGGTGCTGGGTCAAACGTGGCTTTATGGATGATCTGGTATCCGGCCTCCAGCGCCGGATCGAGGCGGAGTGTCACGCCGCCGTTGCAGCACACTGCGTACCCGCGTTCGAGTCCGATTTGTTCAATGATCGGCAGGGTCGCGTTGAGTGAGCGGCCTGTGGCGATCATGACGTCGTGCCCGCTGGCAACCACGGCTTGGGCGGCGGAGCGGACCTCCGGTGACATGTGCCCGTCGTGGTCGACCAAAGTGCCGTCCACGTCCAGTGCGATCATGAGTGCGTTGTTGGTGTTGTTGGTGTTGTTGTCGTTGTTCGGCTGGTCCTCGATGCCAGCAACTGCAATATCAGTCAGAATAGTCATGTTTCAAGTAGAACAGACACCTCCGACGCTGAACTAGGACGGGCGCCACAGCGCGTCGTTAACTGTGGGTGAACACTCATTCCAGCCAATGTGGTCAGAGCGTCTCTTTCTGGGCGGCCACCAGCTCCCGTGCCTCATCAATGGTGTCCACGCTTGGCATGGAGCCAGGGAGCGCGCGGCGAGCAGACTCAGGCAGGAAGTAGATGGCGATTGCGCCTATCACTGAGGTACCGATCAAATAATAGGCGGGTGCCATATCATCGCGGGTTGCATTGATGAGTCCCTGCACAATGAAGGGTGTTGTCCCGCCGAAGATCGCCACGGAGAAGTTATAGGCAATACCCATGCAGCTGTAGCGGCCCGCGGTGGGGAAGAGCGCAGGGAGCGCCGAAGCGAGGTTGGCCACGTAAAAGGTCACGGGGAAGGCGACCAGTGCCAGGCCACCCAAGGTAGACCAGATGTCCCCCAAGCCAATCAAGAGGAATGCCGGGACGGCGAAGAGGATGGTACTGCCGGCACCGATCCAGAGGACCGGCCTGCGGCCGATACGGTCGGACAGCTTGCCCGTCAAGGGAATGCAGAGCGACATCACCACAAGCACCGGAATGGTCAGCAGGGTTCCGTGGACGGCATCATAGCCTTTGGAATCGGTCAGATACGTCGGCATGTAGGACGTCAGGGCATAACCCACCGTGTTGGCCGCAGCGGCAAGGATCATAGCCAGGACGATGTGGCGCCAGTAGGCCTTGAGGGTCGCCAAGGGGCCCTTGGCGACGGCGTTGTCCGTGGCGTCGGCGGTAACGGCCACCTGGGCATCCAGGGTTGCTTGGAACTGCGGCGATTCCTCAATTTTGTTCCGGAAGTAGACGGCAATCGCACCGAGCGGTCCAGCGATCAGGAAGGGCAAACGCCAGCCCCATTCCTCCATGGCTCCCTGCCCCAGGGTCAGTTGAAGCACGGACACTACCGCCGCTCCCAGCGCGAAGCCGAGATATGAGCCCATGTCCAGGAAGCTCGCGAAGAAGCCACGCCGCTTGTCGGGTGCGTATTCGCAAACGAAGGTGGTAGCACCTGCGTACTCGCCGCCGGTGGAAAAGCCTTGGATGAGTTTCAGCACCACAAGAAGTGCCGCCGACCATATACCAATTTGGGCGTACCCCGGGAGGAGCCCGACGACGAAAGTACTTGCCGCCATCAGCATCAGTGTTGCTGCGAGAACCTTCTGGCGGCCCACCTTATCGCCGAGCCAACCGAAGACGACGCCACCCAGCGGCCGGGCAACGAACGTTGCAGCAAACGTGCCAAGCAGGAAGAGCGTCTGCACCGACTTGTCAGCTTCCGGAAGGAAGACCGGACCCATGGTGGTGATCAGGTAGCCGAACACCCCGACGTCGTACCATTCCATGGTGTTGCCCACGATCGTCCCCCCGAGGGCTTTCTTGAGCATCGGCCTGTCGACAATGTTGATGTCGGAAACTTTGAGGAGACGACGCAGTGGGTTTGGTTTGTCCGCATGCTTGGGAGCGGCGGACCTTGCAAAGGCGCTGCTTTCGCCTGCCGGGGAGCTGGTCAGGCTTCTGTGCGTAGACATCGTGGCCCTCTCGGGGTAGGTTTGGTGGCCTCTATTTGCCGGGGGGACGCTGCAGCGGGATGGGCAATAGCCACACAGCCGCTGTTCCGCAGTGATCAACGCACTGCACTCTATGCAACAGAGTGCGCTGGACCACATTGGGTTGTCAAGGTTTTTTTGCTCGTTACGTGACGGCAGTTGCTACCTGGGGCGGTAGCCCATCTTGGCGCTAATGGTCAGCCCGGCCTCCCGGAGGCCTTCAATGAGCCCCGGATGGTCTTCAGGAACGAACCGGAAGGCTGGACCGGAAATGCTTATTGCCGCGATGACTGTTCCGGCATGGTTGAAGATGGGAGCTGCGACGGCCGTGAGACCAATTTCAAACTCGCCATGAACTATCGCAAAACCGTTCTTGGCAACCTCCAGCAACTCCTTTTCCAGTTCCCCCCGATTGGTTACGGTACGGGGTGTGCGGGCAGGTAGACCCACAGCTTTGAGGACCTGGCTTCTTTCATCGGTCGTCAACGCAGCCAGCAGCACCTTGCCGCTGGAGGTGGCATGCAGGGGCGTTAAGCTGCCCACCCAGTCGTACGTGGCAAGGGTGGAGGGCCCCATGGCCTGGTCCACGTTCACGGCGTAGTTGGAGCGCAGCACAGCAAGGTTGACAGTCTCTTTGTACTCGGCCGCCAGGGCTTCCAAGACGGTCCGCGCCTCATGAACCACGCTGAGCCGGCCAGGGATGGACGACGCCAAGCGCAGGATTCCGAAGCCCAGCTGGTACTTGCCTCTTTCGCTGTTCTGGCGGACCAGTTCCCGGTTTACCAGAGAGCCAACCAGCCTTGACGCAGTGGACTTGTGCACGCCCATTTCCTCGGCGATCTCACTCACGCCGGCATCGCCCTCCCGGGCCAGGATTTCCAGGATTTGGAGGGCGCGGTCCACCGACTGGACGCCACCACCGTGGGCGTCGGCGTCGGCGTCGTTGTCGATGTCCGGGTTGTTGCGTGCGGCCATGATGCCTCGTGTCGTTGTCCTGGTAGGCACCCGGCTAAAAGCGACGCCCACCTGCTCCCTCGTCTTTTCCTCATCCTAGACCGAGTTCTCCACGGACCCTTTCACACTTGACCACCGGCTCAATAAGTTGTCACAACGGCAAACGAAGGGGCATGATGCCCCACTTCCTTGGTGGTGGTGGAGCTGGGAAGTGCGGATACCGGCCCGACAGGGCCTTCCCGTCGTGCTTGCCGTGCCGGCCCGGTATCCGCTGTTGCGCGCTAAGCCTTGACGTAACCGTTGGGGTTCAGCACGAACTTTGTTGCCGCTCCGGCGTCGAACTCTGCGTAGCCCCGGGGAGCGTCTTCGAGCGGGATGGCCTGGGCATTGACGGCCTTGGCGATCTGGACCTTGTCATGGAGGATCGCCATCATCAGCTGGCGGTTGTACTTCATGACGGGGCATTGTCCGGTGGTAAACGACAGCGACTTCGCCCACCCCGTACCCAGCGAGAGGGAGAGGGAGCCGTGCTTGGCGGCCTCATCGATTCCGCCCGGGTCGCCGGTGACGTACAGGCCGGGGATGCCCAAGGAGCCGCCGGCTGCGGTGATGTCCATGAGGGAGTTCAGCACGGTGGCCGGCGCTTCGTGGGAGGCATCCTTGCCGTGTCCGCGTGCTTCAAAGCCCACGGCATCAACACCGCAGTCCACTTCAGGCACTCCGAGGAGTTGTTCGATTTGGTCTTTGGGATCGCCCTTGGACACGTTGACGGTCTCGCAACCAAAGGAGCGGGCTTGGGCGAGGCGGTCTTCGTTCATGTCGCCCACAATCACGACGGCGGCACCCAGCAGTTGGGCGCCGACGGCAGCGGCGATGCCAACGGGTCCGGCCCCTGCAACGTACACGGTGGACCCCACGCCGACTCCGGCCGTGACTGCGCCGTGGAAGCCGGTCGGGAAGATGTCCGAGAGCATGGTCAGGTCCATGATCTTTTCCAAGGCCTGGTCCCGGTCCGGGAAGCGCAGCAGGTTCCAGTCCGCGTAAGGGACCAGGACGTACTCGGCTTGTCCGCCCACCCAGCCTCCCATGTCCACGTAGCCGTAAGCGCTGCCGGGCCGGTCCGGGTTGACGTTGAGGCAGATCCCGGTTTTTTGCTCTTTGCAGTTCCGGCACCGGCCACAGGAGATATTGAACGGAACGGAGACGATGTCTCCCACCTTGATGAATTCGACGTCGGGCCCTACCTCGATCACTTCTCCCGTGATTTCGTGGCCGAGCACCAGGTCCTTGGGTGCGGTAGTGCGCCCCCGTACCATGTGCTGGTCCGAACCACAGATGTTGGTGGTCACAGTGCGCAAGATGGCGCCGTGGGGCACCTTCCTGCCGACGTTGGCCGGGTTGACTCCGGGTCCGTCCTTAAGCTCAAACGTGGGGTATTCGGTATCGATGATTTCGACGACACCGGGTTCCTTGTAGGCGACTGCTCTGTTTCCTGACATGACACTCCTTAGGGTGTTTGGTGGTGCGGACATGAGGGTGGATAACTTTGTTCCGGCTTTAGGCAGCGTCCTTGCGGTTGAGGGTCGCAGGTTCGAGCCGGATGATGACGGACTTGGATGTAGGGGTCCCACTGGTGTCGGCAACCGAGTCCAGGGGTACCAGGACGTTGGTTTCCGGGTAGTACGCAGCTGCGCAGCCCTTGGGTGTGGAGTAAGTGACGATCCGGAAGTCTTCTGCCCGGCGCTCGGTTCCCTGGAATTCGGAGATGAGATGGACCATGTCGCCGTCAGCGAAGCCCAGCTCCGAAACGTCGTCGGCATTGATAAGGACTACGCGGCGTCCACCGTGGATCCCGCGGTACCTGTCGTCCTTGCCGTAGATGGTGGTGTTGTACTGGTCGTGGGAACGGAGGGTTTGCAGTACTAACCGGCCGGACGGGACCTTGATGTATTCCAACTGATTTCCCGTGAAGTGGGCTTTTCCCGAGGCAGTATCGAACTTCCGCGCATCGCGCGGCGGGTGCGGAAGTACGAAGCCGCCGGGGTGCTGAATGCGTTCTTCGAAGTTCTCGAAGCCGTCAAACACTGCTTCGATGTGTTTGCGGATCAGGGAATAGTCGTCCCGCATGGACAGCCACGCGGCCTTGGGGGCGTTGGGCAGGCGTACCCGGCCATCTGTGAAGATCCTGTGGGCGAGATTGCACACGATGGCCACTTCTGAGTGCAGGTGTTCGCTTGCGGGTTTGAGGCGTCCCCGGGATGCGTGCACTGCACTCATGGAGTCCTCCACAGTGACGCGTTGGTCGCCTGTCACCTGGTTGTCTTTCTCGGTTCGGCCCAAGGTGGGCAGAATCAATGCGCGCTGCCCTGTTGCCAGGTGCGAGTGGTTCAGCTTCGTGGAGATCTGGACGCTCAGGCGCGTATTCGCCAAAGCTTGTTCCGTCACCTCAGAGTCGGGGGCGGCGCGAACGAAGTTTCCACCCATCCCCATGAAGAACCGGACCTTGCCGTCCCGCATGGCCCGGATCGCCGCGACAGTGTCATAGCCGTGGTCCCGGGGAGAGAGGAATTCGAACTCGTGGTCCAACCGGTCATGGAACTTCTCCGGCATTTTCTCGAAGATGCCCATAGTGCGGTCACCTTGGACATTGGAATGGCCCCGTACCGGGCAAACACCAGCGCCTGGCTTGCCGATGTTCCCTTGCAGAAGCAGGACGTTGACTACGTCGCGAAGGGTAGGGACAGAGTGCTTATGCTGGGTCAATCCCATGGCCCAGCACACAATGGTGGAGCTGGATGCGAGCAGCCGTTCACCGGTCGCGTGGATCTGCTCCAAGGACAGGCCCGTGGCTTCCACGATCTGGTCCCACTGAACTTCTTCCAAGTACTGAAGGTAGTCCTGGATGCCCACGGTGTGGTTATTGATGAAGTCGTGGTCCAGGACGCTCTGGAGACCTGGAGTCTTACGTCCGGAGGCTTCAGCTTCAAGCAGGTACTTGCCCAGGCCCTGGAAGAGGGCTTGGTCGCCACCGGCACGGATTTGCAGGAAATCGTCCGTCAACCGGGTGCCCGTAACCACGCCGCCCAAGTGTTGTGGATTCTCAAAATGCAGGAGGCCCGCCTCCGGCAAAGGATTCACAGACACAATGACAGCGCCGTTTTTCTTGGCTTTCTCCAAGGCGCTGAGCATGCGGGGGTGGTTGGTACCCGGATTTTGGCCGGCAACGAAAATCAGTGACGCTGTTTCCAAGTCCGTGAGGCTCACCGAGCCTTTGCCGATGCCGATGGTTTCCACCAGAGCGGACCCCGAGGATTCGTGGCACATGTTGGAGCAGTCAGGAAGGTTATTGGTTCCGAGCCCCCGCACCAGGAGCTGGTAGACGAACGCTGCCTCGTTGGAGGTGCGCCCGGAGGTGTAGAAGACGGACTGGTCGGGATGATCCATGGCCCGGAGTTCCTCAGCCATCAGGCCATACGCTTGGTCCCACCCGATGGGCTCGTAGTGGGTTGCACCCTCATCAAGGAACATCGGGTGGGTCAGCCTGCCTTGCTGGCCCAGCCAGTAATCATCGCGCGTCTTCAGCTCGGCCACCGAGTGCTGGGCGAAAAACGCGGGTGTCACCCGTCGTCGGGTGCCTTCTTCGGCAACGGCTTTGGCGCCATTCTCACAAAACTCCGCGGCGTTGCGCTTTTCATGCTCAGGCCACGCGCAGCCCATACAGTCGAATCCATCGAGCTGGTTCACCGCCAACAGAGTCTGGACGCTGCGTACCGGCCCCATCTGTTCCAAGGAGATCTTCAGGGCGTTCACGACCGCCGGGATGCCCACAGCCTTGGTCTTGGGTTTGGTGACCGTCAGTTGCGACTCGTCAATGTTGTTGCGGGGGGCCTTGGAAGCCATATGGTGCATCCCTTCAGTTCCGGACAGAAGAAGCCGCCATCAGCGGTATGCGTGCTTGCAGTCCTGCGGCCTCAGCGGTGTGCAGCAGCAGCAAGGCTGTAGTGACGGAGCCCACGCCCCCGGGGACCGGCGACAAGGCAGCGGCGACGCCCGTGACGCTGGCTTCATCCACGTCCCCCACAAGGGAACCGTCCGGCAGGACGTTTGTGCCGACGTCGACCACTACTGAATCGGGCGAGACATGGGAACCTGTCAAAAGTCCGGTCCGCCCCGCGGCGACGACCACAACGTCGGCAGCCCGCGTATAGCGCGTCAGCTCACCCGATTTGGAATGGCAGATGGTCACAGTGGCGTCCTTTTCGAGGAGCAGCAAGGACAGCGGCTTGCCCACTACGGCTGAACGCCCGACGACGGCCACGTTCTTACCCGCGACCGGGACCTCGTAGTGGTCCAGCAATTCAACAACGGCTCGCGCCGTAGCGGGAGCGAAGGCAGGCTGCCCAACAGCCAAGCGGCCCAGGCTGAGCGGATTGGCGCCGTCGATGTCCTTCTCGGGAGCTATAAGGCCAACCAGGTCCTCCGCCCGGACGGCGCCCGGCAGGGGAGTCTGCAGGATGATGCCACTGACGGAAGGCTCCACGCTGAGATCCCGCAAAACGCTTGCCAGCGACTCTTCGGTGGCGTCATGCCCGAGATCGAGGATTCGGCAATCAATCCCAACACGTTCTGCCGCACGTTCGATGGAGCGGACGTACCAGTGCGTTGACTGATCCGAGGTTGCCACCACGACGGCGAGCACTGGGCGCACGCCGTCCGCTCCAAGTGCCCGGATCCTGTCCCGGGCCTGTTCCTGGATGAGTCCTGCAAGTCCCTTGCCGGAGAGTACCCTTGCCTGCGGGCGTGCGGTGTTCACGCGAGGATCCTTTCGCGGACCCTCGCGGCCAGCGAATCGGCTGCCAGGACCACTTTGTCCTCAAGGCCGTTGGTTTGTTCAGCCAAGGCGGACCGGGCGTCGCCATCCTTGATGGCCGCGAGGTTGATATCGATGTTGACCCGTGCGGTGGTGGCCGCAGCCCGGGCGGCGTCTGCTGCTGCCGCGACGTCGCTGATGACGTTGGGGTTTGCCACGTCAAAGAGCTCAGTGGCAAGTTCCACCACCTCACCGGCGAGTTGGATCAGTTGCGCAGGTGTCCGGGCTGCGTTGACGAGGGCGCCTTGGATCCCTGCAGCACGGGCCGCTTTGAGTTCCTCGGTTCCTGACGGGAGTTTGTACGAATCAATGACCCCCTGGAAGGCTTGCTCGTCAGCATCGGCAAGGCGCAGTGCTTCTGTGATCAAATGATCGGCCGTGCCGGTGATGCGGGTGATGAGTTCCTTGTGCTGGCCATACTTTTCGCCCGTGGTGTACCGGGCCACCATAGCCACCAGGGCCGCGCCTTGGGCAGCGTGAAGGGCTGCTGCGGCGCCACCTCCAGGGGTGGGTTGTCGGGAAGCGAGCCGGGCAAGGTAATCGTTGAGGGTTTCTGAACTGATCATGTGACTTCCTGGACTGGCAAAGAAAGGCTGGGCTGGCAAAGAAAGGCTGGGCTGGAAATGCGTTAGTCAGCGGCCCGGATCCGATTGCGAGGAGATGGGTCCGGGCCGCTGGCCTAACCGCGGGCGCCGAGCTTAGCCGCGGAGCCTGCTCATGGTGGGGTCGTACAGGGGATCTTCAGTAACGGTGGCCTGGATACGCCGCCCGAAGTACTCAATTTCCACGGAATCACCCAGGGAAACAGCAGCGGGCAGGTATGCGTAGGCGATCGGTTTCTTGACCGTGTAACCGTAAGCGGCGCTCGTGACGTAACCAACGGCTTGGTCCTTGTAGAAGACAGGTTCCTTGCCGAGGACCAGGCTCCTGCCGTCGTCGACCGTCAAGCAGCGCAAGCGGCGCGCCGAGCTTTCCTCGCTCCGCCCTTCAAGGGCTGCCTTGCCGACGAAGTTTTCCTTCGCCATCTTCACGGCGAACCCCAGGCCCGCTTCGAACGGGTCGTGCTCGGTGGTCATATCAGAGCCCCAGGAGCGGTATCCCTTTTCCAGCCGCAGCGAGCTGAAGGCGGCGCGTCCGGCGGCGATCACTCCGAACGGCTGGCCGGCCTTCCACAGTGCATCCCAGAGACGCTGGCCGTTATCCGCGCTGGTGTACAGCTCCCAGCCGAGCTCGCCCACGTAGGACAGGCGCATGGCCGTCACGGTGACGCCACCGATGGTGACCTTCTTCGACCGGAAATACTTCAGCCCGTCATTGGTGAAATCGTCGCTGCTGGCGTTGCTCATAAGATCGCGGGCCAGCGGGCCCCAGAGGCCGATGCAGCACGTGCCGCCGGTTGTGTCGCGAACCTGGACCCAATCACTGGCCGTTCCGTTTTCGGTCTGGTGCCGGGCCGCCCGCTCGAAGTAGGCGGTGTCAATGTTGCCGTTGGCGCCCAGTTGGAACGTGTCTTCGCTCAGGCGGGCCACAGTGATGTCACTTCGGATTCCCCCGGAGTGGTCCAACAGCAGGGTGTAAGTGACGGCTCCCGGCTTCTTGGCCAGGTCTCCGGTGGTCAGTTCCTGCAGCAACTTCAAGGCGCCCGGACCCGAGACCTCAAGACGCTTCAGCGGAGTCATGTCGTACATCGCCACGGCCGTGCGGGTCTTCCAGGCTTCGGCGGCCGCGATCGGAGAGCTGAACATCCCGGACCAGGCATCGCGGGCCGGAGGCTGCCATTCGTCGGGCATCTCCTTGAGAAGTTCAGCGTTGGCCTCGAACCAGTACGGACGCTCCCAGCCGCCACCCTCGAGGAAGTAGCCGCCCAGCTGCTTGTGCCGGGCATGGAAGGGGCTGACGCGGAGGTTGCGCGGGGAGAGCTTGGGCTGGAGCGGGTGCATCACATCGTAGATTTCCACGAAGTTCTGCTGGGACGTTTCGCTCACGTACTCGGGCGTCAGCTGGACCTCTTCAAAGCGGTGGATATCGCAATCGCCAAGATCGATGCTGGACTTTCCGGTGGTCAGCAATTCGGCAACGGCCCGCGCAATGCCGGCGGAGTGAGTCACCCACACGGCCTCGGCCACAAAGAAGCCATCCAGTTCCTTGGACTCACCAACCAAGGAGCCGCCATCCGGGGTGAAGGAGAAGATGCCGTTGAAGCCATCCTCGATATCACTTTCGCGGAGGGCCGGAAGCAACTGCTTGGTGGCTTCCCAAGCCGGGAGGAAGTCTTCCAGCGTGAAGTCCAGGCGGGAGGGCATGTTGTGTTCGCTGATGCTGCTGGGCTCGTAACTCCCAAGTTCATCCAGGTCCACCGGCATGGGGCGGTGGGCGTAGGAGCCGATGCCGTAGCGCTCGCCGTGCTCGCGGTAGTAGAGGTCCTGGTCCTGGTGACGGAGGATGGGCAGTGAAGCGCCGTTGGGCAGTTCGTTCTTGCCCTTCTGCGCCGGCACCGGGGTGGTTTTGACGTACTGGTGCGCCAGCGGGAGGAGCGGGACGGACATCCCGATCATCTCTCCGATTTTTGCGCCCCAGAAACCGGCGCACGAAACGACGATATCCGCAGGGATGACGCCGTCGGTGGTCTCGACGCCGGTGACGCGGCGGTTCGCCTGCTCGATCCCGGTGACGGTGGTGTTGCCCAGGTACGTGACGCCCGCGGCTTCAGTGCGCTTGATCAGCAACTGGACTGCGCGTGCTGCCAAGGCCAGGCCATCGGTGGGGACGTGGAGGCCACCAAGGATGTCCTCTTCATTAATGAGGGGATAGAGCTCCTTGCATTCCTCGCGGGAGAGGATCTTGCCCTCGATGCCCCACGAAGCTGCGTAACCCAGCTTGCGCTTCAGGTCAGCCAGACGGGTCTCAGTGGTGGCGACCTCGAGGCCACCGACCTGGTTGAAGCAGCTCTGGCCATCTTCAGTGAGCGAAAGGAGCTTCTCCACGGTGTATTTGGCAAAGAGCGCCATGGTCTTTGAAGGGTTGGTCTGGAACACGAGGCCCGGCGCGTGGGACGTCGAGCCCCCGGGCATGTTCAACGGTCCTTGGTCCAGTACGGTGATGTTGTTCCAACCGCGGGTGACCAGTTCGTCGGCGAGGTTGGTGCCAACGATCCCGGCTCCAATAATGACGATGCGGGGCGTCGATGCCATGTGGATTCTCCTGCTGAAGTTCGAGTGGGGCGTGCTGTTGGGGGTTGGATTAGCGGAACACAACGGTGCTGGTGCGGTCCAGCAATACGCGGTGTTCGCAATGCCAGCGCACGGCGCGGGACAAGGCCAGCGCTTCTGCGTCCTGGCCGATGGTGGAAAGGGTTGCAGGACCGTAGCTGTGATCCACGCGGATGACTTCCTGCTCGATGATCGGGCCTTCGTCCAGGTCGGCCGTCACGTAGTGGGCGGTAGCACCCACCAGCTTCACGCCACGGTTGTAGGCCTGGTGGTAGGGGCGCGCCCCCTTGAAGCCGGGCAGGAACGAGTGGTGGATGTTGATGGCCCGTCCCTCCAAGGCGCGGCACAGGTCATCGGAGAGCACTTGCATATAGCGGGCGAGGACTACGAGGTCCACGTTGTACTCGTCCACCAGATCCAGCAATTTCTGCTCCGCCTCGGCCTTGGTGTCAGGGGTGACCGGGATGTAGACGAAAGGCAGTCCGGCAGCCTCGGCCATGGCCCTGTGGGTTTCGTGGTTGGAGGCGACTACTACGAGGTCTCCGCCGAGGCTTCCTCCGCGCCACCGGAAAATGAGGTCGTTGAGGCAATGACCAAACTTGGACACCATGACCAGTACGCGCTTTTTGGTCAGGTCATGGAATTCGAATTTCATTTCGAAGCGATCGGCAATGGAGCTGAATTCCTCTTCGAGCCGTTCGGCGGTGTAGTCCGGAGAGCCGGAGAACGCGGTGCGCAGGTGCAGTGTCTGGCGGATGCCGTCGTCGAACTGCTGGTGCTCGTCAATGTTGAAACCGCGGTCAAACAGGAAGGTAGTGACTGCCTGAACGATTCCGGCGCGCTCGACACACGACAAGGTGAGGACGAACTTCGTTGACTGTGCGTCCAGGTTGCTTTGCTCGTCATTGAGCTCTGCTGACCGCGACGGGGTGGGGGCTGGTGAGTCTGTCGCCACTAGGGTCATGGCTCCTCCTTTAGATATATTCCTGAGTCCCGTACTGATATATTAGGATTGGGATTCAGTGTATACTGGTCACTGGGAGAGGTCAATAGATCTTCGGGACCTGCGGAAAGGGTCGGCACCATGGCACTCGAAACTCTGGCAATCGCGGACAGCACCAGCAGGAAATCGCTGGCTGATACGGCTTACGAGCGCCTCCGCGACCGGCTCTTGATGCTGGAGATCAAACCGGGCGATCTCCTCAATGACGATCAGTTGGCCAAGGATCTGGGGATCGGCCGCACCCCCGTGCGGGAGGCCCTGAAGCGACTCGAGCTGGACCGCTTGGTGGTGGCCTACCCGCGCCGTGGCACCTTTGCCACGCGGGTCGAGGTGACGGACCTGGCGTATATCTCGGAGATACGGACTCAGTTGGAGCCACTGGCGGCCGGTCGTGCCGCTCGTTTGGCTTCGCCGGCAACCAAGGAACATCTGAAGGACATCATGCGGGCCGTGGAGGCCTTTGATGTCGCTGGCGCGTCGGTGGTGGAAACTCTCCGCCTGGACGCACGCGTCCACCAAGGGATCTACGCAGCGGCCGGTAATCCGCATCTAGAGGACGTCCTGATCCGCTATGACAACCTGGCTACCCGCATTTGGTGCATGGTTCTGGATCGCCTTCCCGACTTGGAGCACCATGTCCGTGAGCACGTGGACCTTCTCCGGGCAGTTCTCGACGGCGATGAAGAGAAAGCAACTGCATTGGCCCGGGACCACGTCACCGGCTTTGAGCACGCGGTGCGTCAGGCGCTGTTCGCGGCCTGAGTTTCGTGGCATTCACGGCGGGTTGTTGACTCCCTGCCCCGACGCTTGCATACTGGATACTCCCACTAATATATCACCCGGATATCAGCCGTTACTCCTCGACGCAGGGAACGGCCTCCGGGCGGGCTTGTGATGCAATCGCAGGCTTCAGTCCTTTGGAGTACCACGTGACCGCAAGACTTCACACTTTTGAACACATAGCACTCACGGGCAGCAGCCGTGTGAAGCGCGGTATGGCGGAGATGCTCAAGGGCGGCGTCATCATGGACGTCGTTAACGTCGAGC